>CAZLWX010000075.1:0-448 GCA_964563295.1 uncultured Roseivirgaceae bacterium
GTGGTACAATGTTTTCTTTATCCACTACATGAAAGTATGGCTGATACTACTAGTGCTGCTGCTCCTCGCAATACCAGCCTTGTGTGGTCACGACAACCCAAAAATCGCGGGTCAGAAATCGCTCACCGTGCAACAAGGCCAGTCGATCACCATTATGCTGTCCGACTTGTATGTTGAATTCAAACACCACGATGATGACGGATACCCGAACGGATACTATGTAGTCGTTAGTGACGGCAAAAACTACAGTTTCTCGGGAGCGACTGTGACGCCCGATGCCGGTTTCATCGGAACGTTATCAGTTCCGATCCGCGTCAGCAACGGCAAGAAAACCAGTAAGAAATTCCCTCTGAAGATCACGGTGACAGCGATCGAAAACGCACGGCCGGTAATTACAGGCCAGGTACCTCTTGAAATGCGGCAAGGTGAATCCATCACGATCGAACTC
>CAZLWX010000075.1:458-19049 GCA_964563295.1 uncultured Roseivirgaceae bacterium
GTAAGCGACCCTGACAACGACTACCCGGGCGACTTTACCATGAAGATTATCAAGGGAGATCACTACACATCCAACAAAAATACGGTTACTCCGGACCCCGCCTTCTATGGAACACTCACCGTCGACATTAAGGTCAATGACGGTCAGACGGACAGTCCGGTGTTCCCGCTTAAGATCGACGTGAAAAAAAACGAGGCACCTGCGAACATACCACCGGTTATCACTGGACAATCATCTATTAAAATCCACAGCGATGAGAGCATCACAGTCCAGTTTTCCCACCTGAAGGTTCAGGATCCGGACAACGACTACCCCGAAGATTTCTCGCTAAATGTATTATCAGGACCCAACTATTCATTAGAGGGTAAAAAAGTCACCCCTTCATCGGGCTTCACCGGCACACTTGCAGTGCCTGTCACCGTTCACGACGGTATTGCTTCCAGTCCGCCCTTCAGCCTCAAAATTAACGTGGAGAAGCCGGCCACTCTAAAGATAACGGGGCAGCGAAGCATGATCACGAATGAGGATTCCGCCATCGCGATCATGCCAGCCGATCTGATCGTCGATGATCCGCAGAAGACCTATCCAGCGAATTATTTCGTGATGATTAAGGAAGGAAACAATTATTCCGCACATGAAAATCTCTTGCAGCCTGCGCGGGACTATTTTGGTACGCTTACCGTACCCGTCCAGGTTTCGAATGGAAAACAAACATCCGCTGTTTTCGAGATGTCAATAGAAGTATCGCCCGTCAATGACCGGCCGACAATTGCCCTGGACTCCTCCACCATCAGATACGAGGGTGAGATGCTGACGATCACGCCAAATGTTGTAATTTCTGACGTCGACGACACAACCCTGCTGCAGGCTGTCATATCATTTGCTCCGGAATATTACCAGGCCGGGCACGATGTGTTAAGCTTTGAAGGCTCAGAATTTCTGAGCGGATTTTTTGACCAGGAAGCAGGAGTCCTGGTTATTGCCAACCAGCGCCCCCTGGCCGACTATCAATCCACTTTGCGTTCTATCCGTTACCAGTTCAGGAGCGAGGGCGACACGCTGCCGAGCAATCCCACCAGGCTCATTAGAATTCGGGTCAGTGATGGAAAGGATTTCAGCGAAGAGTATGAGAAGACTATTACTCTTTTAGAGAATGTGGACCTGTTCATTCCCACTGGCTTTACCCCGAACAACGACAACGCCAACGACACATGGGTGATCACGCCGTTGGATGACACCGACTCCTTCGATGACGCCATCTTGCGCATTTACAACAAGCATGGTGTTCAACTTTTCGAAGCAACAGGTTTCCAACATTCGTGGGACGGACGCATAAACGGCGATGTGCTACCCGCCGACACCTACTTTTACACCATTGAGCTCAACACGGCGTTCGAGAGAAAGTTGTATAAAGGAGTGGTCACAATCCTTCGGTGAAGCCTAAGTCCAAAGGCTAAAGAAAGGCTAAAGGCTAAAGGCCAAACCTCAAAGGCCAACAGCCAATAGCCAACAGCCAACAGCATACTTACCATCTCGCGCTGAGCAGGGCATTGCTCGTGCTAAGCTGCACAATCACCTTGCCTTCAGGAAGTTCATCGGCGTAGTAGACGAGATTGAGCAGTCCCTTTCCAGCTTGCTTTTCCAGGGCCGTAATACTTTTGACCGAACATGTCATTGCTTCATGCGAGTCCTTGGTATCAGCGTACTTCCAGGTGGTCAGCAACTTGTTGTCCGCTCCTGTCACGGCGATCCGTCGCGAGGTGCCGATCTGGCCGCAGTGACTGTAGAACACACGAAGTGTCGCGTCAGCATCGGCACCTTCCAATGAAATCTTCTTTATCACAGGATCGATGTGTAAAGCTTGCTTCACCAACAGCTGATCGTTCAGGTAGATGGTTACCAGGTCGCCGCCCGGCTTGGGCGAAAATGAGAAGAGGATAGTCGCGGCTACCAAAAGGATCGCGCTCCTCGTCAACCGTTTGTTAAGAATTTGCGCTGCCATAATTATTTTGTTTTAGTGAATGAAAAACTGGTCTCCTGATACAAATGAACGGTACGACGGCAACCCGATAAATTTTGTTTGACCAGTGGGATCGTTTTCGTGCTGAAATGCAGCCGTGATCGGCTATTCCGGAGGGACGGCCAGAGCGTCAAAAGGCCGTTTTAGTGGTGGGGAGTATGATGGCCTGGTACCTAAAAGAATTTCTTTAGCTTCCTGGCGAGCGTCCTGGGATCCAGCGGCTTAACAATAAACTCATTCACACCCGACCGCAAGGCAAGCGCTACAACCTCCTCATCGGAATCCGATGAAATCATCACAAATGGTGTTTTTTTCTTCTGCACGACGCGCACGAGGTAGAGTAGCTCGTCGCCATTGTGGTAGGGCATATGGATATCGCTGACGATCAGGCCGAAGTCGTTGTGCTCGTTGAGCAAGTCAAGTCCGGCCTTTCCGTCTTTGGCATAAACAACTTCGGCATTCTCGCCGGCTAACGCAACCTGGATGATCTTCAGGGAAACGTCATCATCTTCGCAAACCAATACTTTCATGCTGATAAATTATTTCGGGATTCGTCGCGCGTGGTACAGGAGGACTAAATTCATAGTGCAATTGTACTACAAAGTTGATACAGAACTGGCTGCCGACGCGACACAGAAAAATTTCTTTTTCACAAAAAAAGCAAAAAACCTGTCAAAATGTAGCTACTCCGTTGTAAGTAAACTACATTTGTAAGCCAAGCCACTACGATGAAACGACGCCGAATCATGCAGGTATTTTCCCTGTTGTTCAAAGCGGGGTTGATCGTCACCATCTTAATACTGTTTATCGCGATTATCATCGAGTTAAACCGGTGACATCACGCCGGAAGGGAAAAATAAAAAGTTGCTCCCACATCGGGCTGCCCCTCCGCCCAGATTCTGCCACCATGCTTAGCCACAATTCTCTTTACGAGAGCCAATCCCACGCCTGTGCCTTCGAACTCGCTCACTTTGTGAAGACGCTGGAATACACCAAAGAGCTTGTCTTTGTAGGCCATATTGAACCCAACGCCATTGTCTTTCACATAGTAACAAATCATGTTGCCTTCGTGGTAGGAACCCACTTCAATCCTGGTCTCGGGTCGCGTAGACGAATACTTGAGAGCGTTCGAAAGCAGGTTGGTCCACACCTGTCGCATCATACTGACGTCCGCGTGGACAGGATCCAGTGCCGCGATCTGCACATCTAATTTCCTTTCCGCGTCGTCGGCCAGCAATTCGTGGAGCGTTGACCGGGCTAGTTCGTCCATGTTGCAGCTTCCTGGTACCAACTCCTTCCGGCCGATTCTTGAGAAATTCAATAAGTCGTCGATCAGTTGACTCATGCGGAGCGTGTTGCGAATGATGACGTCGATTACACGCCTGCCCTCATCGTCGAGCCGGTCGCTGTAATCTTCCTTGATCACTTGCGAATAGCCAGATATGGACCGCAACGGCGCTCTCAAGTCGTGCGATACAGAGTAGGTGTATCCTTCCAACTCCTTGTTTAACTCCGCAATCTCCTCCGAAGCCCGGCGAAGATCTTCCTCCGCCCGCACGCGGGCCGTCAGTTGACGGTTGATCCTGTAGAAAAGGATGACAATGAGAACTGCCGGAATGGCCAGCAAGGCGACAAAAGTGACTTGAAACTGCGTGAGGCTCTGACCGGTGACGGTGTTTTGATTGCGGAACGACGTCCGCTCAGTCGTCTGCAAGTCCATGATCAACGACCTGATTTCGTCCATCTTGGCTTTGCCCTTGCCTCCCGCGACCAGCGCCCGCGCTTCCTCGGCGTTTAAACTCCTCGTCCGGACGACACTCTCGGCATGCCTGCCTTTTTGATGGATCAGACTATCAAGCTGTACCACCCTATCGTGCTGTGTTGGATTATTTTGAGTTGCTGACAAAAGCTCGTCGATATAGCCCTGGATCAGGGGTCGTGAGTTCTCATAGGGTGCCAGATAGCTGGAATCTCCCGTGATGACATAGCCCCGGACTCCGGTTTCAATATCAATTGTCAACACGAGCAGACGTTCCGCGTTGTTAATGATGCGTGAAGCTTGAGTCAGAAGTTGTATCGCGTTGATCAGGCGTTGAATGCTGTGGTAGCCGTAAAATCCAAGCGCCGACAATACGACCAGGGCTGCCAGGAACCCAATCACGACTTGCTTCTTCAGGAATACTCTCATGGGATACGCGGTGATCGCCAATATCGCAAGGATTCGATTAATTTCCATAAAGTAATTTCCATAAGGGATTCATCTATACTCCTCAATACCGGTAATCGAAACCTATATTTGGGAGGATCAAACCTCGCGGCACAACAGAATGTACGACGATCGTTTCCTTGATCGGCTATTGGAAGAGCGCAAGTCGCAGGGACTTCTTCGCGCGCTGGGTACCACCCCCGGGATGATCGATTTCTGCTCGAACGACTACCTGGGAATTTCGACCAACAAGCTCCTGAACACCCATGTTCCTGGTCAGGAAAACCATGGATCCGGAGGGTCGCGTGTGCTTTCAGGCAATTACCCGCTGATCGAGGAGGCCGAAAAAATGATTGCGGGCTTTCATAAGGGAGAGGCGAGCCTGATCTTTAATTCCGGTTACAGCGCAAACATCGGGCTACTCGGGTGCATAGCTCAAAAGGGGGACACCATTCTGTACGACCAGTATTCGCATGCTTCCATACGCGAAGGGATACGACTCTCGTTTGCGGCAGCGCATTCATTCCGTCACAATGATGTAAATGAACTGGAAAAGAAAATGCGCCAGGCAAATGGAAAAATCTTCGTTGTGACAGAGTCGGTTTTTTCAATGGATGGCCACATTTGCCCACTCGAGCAACTGGTTTCCTTATGCGAACGCTTCCAGGCGCATCTGATCATTGACGAAGCCCACGCGATTGGCGTAATCGGGCAGCGGGGCGAAGGTCTTGCCCAGCATCTTCAACTGGAAAATCGGATCCTGGCGCGCATCTACACCTTTGGAAAGGCCCCTGGTTGCCATGGAGCGGCGATCGTGGGCTCCGATAGACTTCGGTTATTTCTTGTCAATTTTGCGCGGTCTTTTGTTTACACCACCGCCCTGCCGGAGGTTGCCGTTCGCGCGATCATTGCGGCGTACCAGGTTTTCCCCACTTTGACGAAAGAACGCCAGTCGTTAACCACACTGATCGAGGGTTTCCGGCAAGCCGATCTCCCATACGAAAAGCTGGATAGCGTCACTCCCATCCAGGGAGTCATCATTCCAGGTAATGAAGACGTCATCCAGGTAGCCAAATCACTGCAATCCGCCCGATTCGACGTCAGGGCGATTCGCTACCCAACCGTTGCCAGGGGCCGAGAGCGACTCCGCATCAATCTGCACGCGTTTAATTCGGTCGACCAACTGCAGCATTTGATCGACCAATTGACCCGGGTAAAATTTTAACTCGAATTAAAGATTCTATTCACCCCTGATCGCTCTATTTCAAAATTGGTCGAATTTTTGATTGAATTAGGGGCATAAATACCCAAAATTGCATTGTTGTTGGCATGTTTTGAGTAGCAACAGTCCAGCGAACCGACCGGTCACAAAACATTAAAAACATTATGGGAATGAACGTATTGAGAACGCCATCGAAACTGATTTTCCTGCTATTGGTTGTCGCGCTTACCGCTTTCGGATGCAAGAGTAAAAAGAAGGCGATGGAAGCAGATGCCGCCGAGAAAGCGAGAATGGAACAAGAGGCCGCCGCACAGGCTAAGGAGGAGGAAGCCAGGAAGCGTGAGGCTGAAGAAAAAGCGCGAGCCGAAGAGGCATCAAAGACGAATGCCAAATACACGATACTGCGCCAATACTTTGATGCGATTTCATCGTCGTCAAGCGTTACGTCTGCCAACAACAGCATCAATGAGGCACTAACCATGTTCGCTTCTCCAGATACACCGGTGCTGATTGTAATCAGCGAATCAAACGGCCAAAAGGACTACGATCGCCCAACAACTATAATAGACTACCTCAATTACCTGAAGGATCAGAAAAAGAACGCGAACAAGATTGAAAAGCTACAGTTCGACGGTGCGGGTAAGATCACGGAAGTTGAATTGCGAAAGAACTGACGCTAATAACAAAAGAACCAGACATACTAAATACAAGTTTATGGGCATTTCCAAATTGAAATACATAACCGTGGTGATGATTATCGGCATGTCCACTCCAATGCTGGCGCAGCCGGGCGAAATAAGTCCCGAGCGGAAGCAGGCCATCGATTCGCTGGCGTTGGAAAAAGTGCGGGACCTCAGTAAGTACATCAGCATCATTGGAAATAAGAAGACGGCATTTTCCGAGGCTACACGTGTGATGGATCGCGCCGAAGAATTATTTGCTCCTGACAGCGAAATGGGCGTGTCGTCGCTAACAACCAAGGAGGTCAATTACTATAAGGTCCGTCAGTATTTCGAGCGGCTCATGGCACTGAACTATGACCGCGTCACGATACAATGGTACGACATACATTACATCAGCGACCTCGAGCGTCAGCCCGATGGGCGATATGTGGGCGTAGTCACCATTTACCAGCGCTTTGAAGGCGAATCGGATGACGGGCTAAAGTACAAGGACACCACCAAAAAGGACATCACCATCTACGTTGAACGGAAGAAAACTCAAATCGCAGGACGCACTGTGGAGTTTTGGGATGTACTGCTCGGCGACATCCGCGTCACCGAGACCCGTGCCTAATAATGGTTGGTGATGTTCTCAAGCAAATCGAGCTTTTCCAGCCTGTTGGCGATTGCCCTGACATTTGCACTCGTCACGTCTGCCCGGCCCGGTTATGGGCAGATCATTCCCGAAGACGACGAATCCAGGCTATATGCCCAGTCGAAACAACTGAATCAGTTCTTTAGAAGGTTTAACGGCGAAGAGGACGAAAAAGGAAAGCGATTCTATCCGGGTGACCGCCTCTACCGAAGTGAAAAATTGCGCAAGAAGTTCTTCGGTACCTTATTTGACGAAGAAAACGCCGGTATCAGTTCGGCGCTGAAGAGTGAATTTGCCCGTGACATTTTAGAAAGGAATCCCTCGCCTCTGCTGGACTTTCACGGCGGCGAATGGTTTGCCGAGGTGGAAACAACCTTCACCTTGAATGGAAAAAATGAATCCATAACACTGTTCATGGAGCTTGAGAAGGCTCAGCTCGGAAGGAAATGGGTGATTTATCGCGTCCGAGCTCCGATGTTCGATCCTTATTTCGTGCGCGACACCACAAAAGTCGGCCGATTCCTTCATCCCCTCAGCCATGAACTGGATTTCATGAACCTTCGAAAGGCCCTCACGGACCGGGACAGCATCAGTCAGTTTGCGATCCGGCGGTTTGTTCCCGATCACCTTTCACTCTTGCTGTATGAAATCAGCAAAGGCAGCCTGAAGTTTCAGTCGGTGCAGAATGTGCGATTTCATTTCTTTCAAATTCCAGGGTGGTATTTCGAAGTTGCCAACTTCAACCGGGAGGGATATAACACGGGCTGGCTTATTTCAAACCTCGTCAGGGTGAAAAACGATTCGGAGAAGGACCTTCTCAAGAACTATCTCTACAAATGATGGCCGTGAAGTATTGGTGCCCTTCAATCTTTTTGGCTTGCGTGATGCTGACCATTCCGACTTATGGCCAGCGGAACAAGACAAAGAAAACTTCCGGTCGTGAGACTGTGGATGCAGCCCAGCATGAACAGAAAGTTCGCGATATCGTCGCATTCCTTCAATACATGCTGAACACGTTGGGTAGTAATGCCACTGGCGCGCGCGACAAGGAAGTCCTTATTACCGAAAGCTTCTCAAAAATTTTCCGCGATGAGAAGGTGCAGGTCGAGGACGACCTGGTCGAGGGTCGGACGGTGATAACGAATAAAGATGTGGTCGCCTACCTGAAAGATGTCGACTTCTTCTTCCGCGATGTCAAGTTTGAATTTGATATTAGTAAAATTGAGAGCAACACGTTGTCCAACGGCTTGCTGTTCTACCGTGTTGTACTCACCAGGAATTTATCCGGCACAACGTCTGACGGAAAAGTAGTCAACAACACCATGCCTCGTTATATCGAGATCAATTTCGACCCGGAATCGCAAGACCTGAAGATCGTCAGTATATACACCAACGAGTTCGACGAGAAAGAGGCCTTGACAAACTGGTGGGGTCGGCTTTCATTTGAATGGCAATCGATCTTCCGGGAAAGGACCGGGATCAATAAAGACAGCCTCGACCTCGACGACATCAAGACTATAACCGCGATCACCGATCTCGACCTTAGCGAAAATACGCTGATCCAATCAATCGAGCCGCTCGGAGCGCTCGCGGGGCTTTATTCGCTCAATATCTCCGGCACCGCGGTACCCGACCTCGTATCCATTCGAAACCTTACCAGCCTCGAACATCTCGACATATCGAATACACCGGTTGAGGATCTCTCTCCCCTTAAATATGCCGCAACGATCAAGTCGCTTAATATTTCCGGGACGCACGTCACTGACATTAGCGTACTCAGCAACATGATTGCGTTAAAAGAACTCGACCTCAGCAAAACGGCAGTGATCAACTATTCCCCTATCGGAGAATTGGACTCGTTAAGCATACTGAACTTGTCGCGGACTTCGATCGCAGACGCCTCCGCGCTGGGCCAGCCCTCGAATTTGAAGGAGCTCAATCTTTCAGGGACGCAGGTGGTGAACCTTGACGCGCTTTCCGGGTTTAGTTCTCTCAAGCGGCTGATTATCGACAGCACGCGCGTCGTTGATCTTGCGCCGCTCGCAAACGCCGATAGCCTTGAGGTAGTCTCCGCTAACCACACGCCGGTGGCCGACCTGCGCATACTTGGCAAGCTGGCGCATCTGAAACGAGTATATTGTGACCAAAGCAAGATTACCCGCGAACATGCCAACGCATTTATGGCTTCACATCCCGGCATCCTGGTTGTGTACGACTCGCGCGACCTGAACGCATGGTGGAGTACGTTGCCTGAAGTATGGCAGGAATTATTGTCGAACACTGCGCGGACCGGCGACAATCCGACCAAGGAAGAATTGGTGGTCGTCACCAACCTCGACTCCGTCAATGTGAGCGGTAACAGGGGCATCAAGGACCTTGAGCCACTCAGGAGATTGGAGAAGCTGCGAGTCGTCATCGCAAACGGATCCGGCATCACCTCGATCGAGCCACTCGAACACCATGAGCACATCACGCTCCTCGACATCAGCGGAACTGGCGTCACCGACCTGACGCCAATCTCATCGTTCAGGAAACTGAAAGTATTGAGGGCCGACCAGTCGAAAATCCAGAATATCGAGCCGCTGCACGGCATGACCAGTCTGACGATCTTCTATGCCGACCAAACGTACGTGCATGACCTGGTCGCCCGTGAATTCCTCGCCAGGAACCGCGATTGTCTGATCGTCTATAAAACCAATCACCTGAATCGCTGGTGGCGAAATATCACCGGATATTGGATAAAAGCGTTTCACCAGCAAATGCCGGACACCACGGCGACCCGGGAAAATTTGCATCGCCTGGCTGAACGCGAGTCCATCACGGTGACCGATATTCCCGTGCGCGACATGTCGCCATTGAGTGAGTTTGTGCAATTGAAGGAATTTCGTGCAACGAGAACATCCATTCGGGAAATCGCTCCTCTCGAAAATCTCTTTGGGCTCGAAACCCTTGAGGTCTCCGAAAATCCGTTGAGACAGATCGAGGCACTCGCCGAATTCACCTCCCTGCGTGAGTTGAACATTTCGGGTACTCCCATTGACAGGCTCGATGTCCTTGCGGGATTGAGTGAAGTCCGGCTGCTTGATGTCTCCGGCACGCAAATTCGTAAACTGAACCCGCTGGAAGGACTTCGGGAACTGCATACGCTCGATTGTTCCAACACGGGTGTCCGTAGTCTTGACCCGGTAGCCACATTGTCATTGAAGACGCTTAGATGCTACAACACTCTTTTATCGTCCCGGAAAGTCGAACGTTTTGCAGAATTGAATCCCGAATGCAAGATCGTCTTTTATCGCTAGGCGACAATATCTTCGGCACTCGACGTCGGCTCTCCTTCGAGATACCGGTTCGCCTGCATCGTGTAGAGTTGAGCATACTTGCCGTTAAGCCTCATCAGCTGCCGGTGTGAGCCCTGCTCGATGATCTCGCCGTTTTCCAGCATGAGTATCTTGTCCGCATTCTTCACCGTGCTGAATCGGTGGGTGATCAGGATGACGGTCTTACCCATTGTGTTTTTTTCCAGGGATGTGAAGATCTTTTCCTCCGTCACTGCGTCGATCGAGGCGGTTGGCTCGTCGAGTACCGTGATGACGGCATTTCGGTAAAACATCCTGGCAACAGCCAGTCGCTGATGCTGACCTTTCGATAGATCGATACCGTTCTTGAACTCCTTCCAGATCAGTTGGTCATAGTTTGAGATAAACTCGTCAGCCCCTGAGAATCGTGCGGCTTCATGCATCTTCGCCTCGTCGACGGCGGGTGCGATTCGCCCAATCCCGATGGACTCGCGGATGGTAAGGTTGTACGCGGGGAAATCCTGGAACAGGACACCGAGCGCTTGCTGCCAGTCGCCCAAATCGAGATGCCTCAGATCGGTGCCATCGACCAGGATACTTCCCTGTACAGGATCATAGATCCGGCAAAGCAGCTTGATCAACGTAGTTTTTCCGGATCCGTTGACACCCACAATCGCAATTTTTTCGCCCGGCCGGATCGAAAATGACAGGTTCCGAAGGACGAACGGATTTTCGCCACTTTCCGAAGGATAACGAAATGAAACATCGCGGAATTCGACGTGAGGTGGCGTCTCAAAGTTCACACGCGCCGCCGTGAGACTCGATCTGATCCGCGGCTTGAGATCGAACAATTCAAACCAACGTGCCGCATAACGCGCGGCCTCCTCGGTGAATGAAATGGATTCAACATAACCATTGATGGTCTGGTAGAATCGAGTATAGGTGCTGAATGCAAGCAACAAACCACCTACTGCAATCCGACCGGCCAGGGCTTCGACAGTCATCAGGGCGATAGCGGCAAACAAAAAGAGCAGGTACCACAGGCTGAGGAGGCTATACGACACCGATTTTCTCTTTTCGGCCGCGGCGATCTTTTGATTAAACTGCACTTTTCGTTCGCGGATCTGTTCTTTTAGCCAGGACTTGAGTTTGAGCAGAATCACATCGACCGCCTTTTGAAGTTCTTCAAAGTGAGAAATCCGATTTCCGATCACGCGGTGGTCGTCGATGGAGAGGTAGCGTACCCGAAAAACCTCCATGCTGTATTTCTTGTAAAACCAATACACCGGCCCCGCAGCCATGACAGCAAACAACACAAGCCATGGATTCAGCGCCCAAAGTATTACCATAGAGGTGACGATGCCGGCAAAACTTGAGGCGGAGGTGAAGAAAAAGTCCTGAACGTTCAAAACACTGCTGCTGCCCCACTCTTGTGCGCCGCGCAATAACGTCTGGTATGATGTACTCTCGATCGTGCCGATATCGAGACCGCCCTGCTTGTCGATTTTGTGCATTTCCAGGTGCACTCCCTGCTGCATCCTGAACCTGGTTCGGTAATAAGACAGTATGTTCGTAATTATCGTCGGTATCAGGAATGATAAGCCCAGGACAACCGATGACCTGATCAAGCCACTATAGCCGCCCTGTCCTCGCTGGATTAGGATGATTTCGTCTACGATCGATGCAAAGCTCGTGTACTGAACATAAATGATCGAGCCCATCACCATGTTCAGAAAAATAATCAGCAAAAAAAGGCCGCGATTCGTCTGCCAGGCAAAAGCGATCGTTTTTAGTGCGATGGTAAAGACGTTTCGCGCTTTCATATTGGCAACGAGGGTTTTAGAGTGTGGCCATATCGATAACAAACCTGTAGCGAACTTCGCCTTTCAACATGCGAACATAAGCACTGTTGATATCTTTGATGTCTATCAGCTCGATGTCGGAAACAATGTTGTGGGCGGCGCAATAGTCGAGCATTTCCTGAGTTTCAGCGATACCCCCGATTGAAGACCCGGAAACACTCCGCCGGGCTCCCACCAGGCTAAAGGGTGGAATTTCGATCGGACGCGGCGGAAGTCCAACGAGAATGTGAGTACCGTTCGTCTTCAGGAGCGACAAATACAGTTTGAAGTCGTGCGGAGCTGAAACGGTGTCCAGGATAAAATGAAACGAGCCCTTCGCCGTCCGCACCGCCCCGGCATCGCTGGTAAGCAAGAAGTCATGCGCTCCCAGGCGCATTGCGTCTTCGCGTTTGCCCGCCGACGTGCTGAGCACCGTCACGTGCGACCCAAATGCTACACCGAACTTGACGGCCATATGTCCAAGACCGCCCAGGCCAACAACTCCCAGGCGATGGCCAGCACCGATCTTCCAGTGCCGAAGGGGCGACCAGGTCGTAATGCCGGCACAGAGCAACGGCGCCACGGCAGCCAGGTTAAGTTCATTCGCGACTCTCAAGCCAAAGTCCTCATGAACGACCATAACGTTGGAATATCCACCGTAAGTCGGCGAACCATCTTTCCCGCGGGAGTTGTATGTACCAACGGCATTATTGCAATACTGTTCAAGACCATCGAGGCAATATTCGCATTCTCTGCACGAGTCGACGAGACAGCCAACGGCGACAAGATCGCCCGCTCTGAATTTCGAAACGGAGGAACCCACCCGTGTCACACGTCCTACGATCTCATGACCGGGCACCATAGGGAAGATTCCCTTAAACCATTCGTTCCTGATTTGATGGAGGTCGGAATGGCAAACACCGCAGTAGAGTACTTCAAATTGAACGTCCCTGGATGTAGGCTCCCTTCTTTCGAACGCCCACGGTGCGAGCGGAGATGTCGGTGTTTCAGCGGCATAGCCCCTGGCTGGTACGGACATGATTCAATTGTTAGTGGTGACCGAAAATGTATAGTCGTTAAAGGTAACGAGATTTTAGGGTATCTAATTCGTGATTCGTGATCCGTAATAATCAGTAATTCGTGATTATTGCCAAATGAAAATCCCGCCCGTCCATTTGTTCCCTAAAGGACCCCTCGCCCGCATGCTCGTTAGCATTGTCCAGCACAAAATGGCGAATCAGGGATTAGCTGAACTGTTGCGCTGTCCGCCTCGATGGCCGTACTGGGTGGAATGTGCACTGCGGCACCAACCATGAACTCGCAGCAAAGACTCTCCTCGCAACGTGACTACCTGCCGTGGGGGACCGTGGACTGTTGACATTTTTAGTACATTCTCCATCATTACCCCATGCTACTGGGGATATGACCCGTCCAATCCATCACAGTTACCTCCTCCCCCGGTTCAACCTGGCCGTCAAAGGCAACTTCGACAGAACCTCGGGGTGGTAGATGGTCTTGGCATCGCGATAGACAAGATCCCGGTCAAGGGTCATCGGTTTGGTCCTCTGTTGCTGGAAGAGTTCCATTTGATCGTCATAATGAATGCTGCCCTCGTGATTGGAAGCACCGAAAGCATTCACCGTCTCGATTTCTGGACCGTTATGGGTGAATTTGATCAGGGCGATGTAGCAATCTCCGATTGTTCCTTTCACCCTTCCGTTGTCTGAAGGAGTCGAGTACATGGTTGACAGCACGCCCGGGATTCCCCATAAGGGCAATGACTTATCTCCGCGTTCCAATCGCTGATAGTCTCCTAGCCGGATATCGGTTGTTCCAAAATTCTTAAGCATATAATTTTTCACATAGCTGAGCGCCTCAAGACATCCATCCGTTGTCAGCGCCGTAAGAGTCTTGTCAGATCGATATAGGTCGGCGACATAGTAGAAGAACACCGCAAACACGGCCGCCCCGTGGCTATCGGCGACCGCTTTCCTGTCCCATCGATTCAGGGCTCCTATCAAGTCAGAGTACTCCGGATATGCATTTTCATCCAGTAAGAATATAGTGTCAATGTTCACCGGATAGGCGAGTTTCCTGGGAAGCTGCAGATCGTATTTGATGTTCTTGAAGTCTTCGAAACTGACCTTATCATACTGCTGCATCAACTCCATGACGCGCAGGCTGCGGTTGTTGTCATGAGTTTCATACCCCATCGTTGGATCAAAGTCGGCTTCATGCAGGTTGTCAGCACCGCCGGTGGCGTTAAAGGGGGAGTGATTGGCGTTATAGACATAGCCGGAAGAGGGGTTGAGCACCTGTGGCAGGTCTTCGAGGGGATGGAACTTCGTCCACAGTGTCTGCGACGTATTTCCCGGAAGTGTTCCCGTCCAGTCAAAGCCAGGTTGTCGAAATGGTATTTTGGCGTTGCTGAGATAATAGATCGTATCATACCGGTCGCCATAAATGAGATTATAGCTGGGCAGCGCTTGCATCTCGAGAACATTCCTGAATTCACTGAAGGTTCTGGCCTTATTCATCCAATACCACTGCTCCAGCCCGCGAATGTCCATGATGCCGCCCGTGCGGATGGAGAACACTCCTTTGGATGTGATTAGCGTTGGTCCGTAAATGCTCCAGTATGCTTTCTTCCGGATGTGCAGGTTTATTCCCGGAACTTTCATCTTCAGCTTGACCGTGGTCTCTTCCAATGTGTGCCACGTACCGTCAACGAGATATTGAAGTTCATTTTCAGGATTCATTTCCAGCTGATAGATATCCAGCTTATCGGGATGATTGACGGTATGGGTCCAGCCCAGGTATTCGTTCACACCCGTAAAGATCACGGGAGAGCCGGGGAAGAGCGACCCGAGAATATTCCATCCTTCCTCGCTTGAAAGGTGTACTTCATACCACGCTACCTGTCCCTGGAGCGGGTGGTGCGTGTTGATCGCGAGATACACGTTTCCATCAGCAGTCTTTTTGGAGTTGAACGCGAAGCCATTCGAGCCTGCTGGAGACCACTCCGCCAATTCAACCGTACCGTCGAGTATCTCTTTCAACGCGCTTTCGACGCCGCACCCCATTGCCAACTGTAGCACAGAGTAGGTCAGGACGTCCTGCGGCGTGATTGGAAAGGATTTTTTTTCAAGCACCTCTTTTGGATGAGATTCGGCATAGGCATTAAACCCGTCGCAATACCCTTGCAATACCGATTTGTACTGGTCAGAAATGTCATCCTGAAAACCCTGCTCGACCAATTCACGAATTCGCAACAAGTAGACGACATAGTCCACCGTTGCCCCTTCCCTGCCCAGCGTTAACCCGAGCATCCCTTTGGCTGCCAGAAAACACTTTTGAATCGTTTCGAAGTCGTCTTCGGCGTGAGCCCAAGCCAGACCGTAGGCAACCTCGGGGTCGGTTTTGGCAAAAATGTGTGGAACACCATACGCATCACGGACGATATCGATTTGAGAAGGGTCTATTTCTGACGCGGGGAACCGTGATTGTGCAAAGACGGAATATCCGGAGAGAAAAATGATCACGGCAACACACAGCTTCTTCATGACGGCAATTCGTTTTAGACGAAAAAATCTTTTCACCGAGTCCGGACAGTTTCATCCTATTCTCCTCGATTGCAGTGTTGGCTGTCACGTAAAAAAGGATCACAGTACGTTCAGGATTCGGTGTACATCATATTGAATAAAAGGTATGCCCGGGGGTTATGACCGCCATGAAACGCGAGCCGCATCTGGTTACTTTTGCCAGAATTTGGAATCCGGCAACGTTGAAGAAATCCAATAATTCAAAAAAATCCGTGCCGCCGGGAACGAAGCTGACAGGCCGAATGGTCAGTCAATGGGTGTTTGGTCAAGTGGTTTCGATCGTCCGTTCTTCCAGCTGATCGAGCTTAAGCTTCTGTTTTACAGTGAATTCTTTCCTACGCAGGAACGGAAGAAAGATCAAAGCAATCAACAGGGTATAGATTCCTTCTGCCAGCAGTGTGCGCTGCGCACCGATATAATGCGACAACGCACCGACCAGTAGGCCGCCGAGTGGTTGCATTCCGAAAAAAGCCATCGCATAGTAACTGATAACACGGCCGCGCATCACCGGCGCGACAGTTGTCTGGATCAGGGTGTTGCTTATCGTAGTTTGCGACATCATGCCGAATCCGGTCACACTCAAGATCGCAAAAGCGATGGGAAGGTTCTCCACCTGCGAAAACAGGATCAGGCCAGTTCCGAAAAGGACGGTGCTGATCAATAATACTTTCTTCAGATTTGCTCCCGCTCGCAGGGACGCCAGGAACAACGCCCCTGTCAGTGCCCCCAGGCCGATAAAGCTGTTCAGATACCCGAATGTTGACGCTTGCCCCTGAAATATATCATCAGCAAACACCGGAAGCAGTGTGATATAAGGAAGGGAAAAAAAACTGACGCAAGCCAGCATCAGCATGACATTACTCAACGAAGGCGTGTCAACCAGGTAACGGAAACCCTGACGAAGGTCACCAAAGGCACTGCTTGTGTGTGCGTGCTGCCTCGATGGCGGCATTTTCATCAACAGCAGCGAGATGATCACGGCCAGAAAGCTGAAGGCATTGGCCAGGAAGCAGGTGGCGGCTCCAAGGTACTCCAGCGTAATGCCTGAGACAGCTGGTCCCGCAAGGCGCGCGGCATGCACCATAGAAGAATTCAAGGCTATCGCATTGGGCACGTATTCCTTCTTGTCGACCATATCATACACGAGCGCCTGACGCGCCGGCACATCGAAGGCGTTGATCAGGCCCAGCACCACACTCAACCCGATGATATGCCAGACCGAATACTGCACCGCAAAAACTATCCATGTCAGGATGAGCGCTTGCACCAGTGACGCAATTTGCGTTGTCAGCAGAATCGTGTATCGGCTATACCGGTCCGACAGAACGCCGCCGAAAATCGAAAAGAGAAACGAGGGAAATTGGGTGGCGAATACTGCCAACCCCAGCATGGCCGAAGATTGGGTCTGCTCATATACCAGCCAATAGACCGCGGTCCGCTGCATCCATGTGCCGATGAGAGACACCGATTGCCCCGAAAAATACAAGCGGTAGTTCCTGCTTTCGAATGCTCGTAACACCATGAGAGAATCGGCCCCTGGACAGTAACAAAATAATACCACTTCGTGTCCGGGGCCCAAAAACAAAAAAACCTGAACGGTGTGCTCAGGTTTGGTACGTTAAGTCAGCGCAGGGCCGACGATCAAAATTACTTCACGTGATTGTTGACTACCTTGGCCAACTCAAACATGGATATCTGGCCCTTGCCGCCGAACACAGGACGGAGTTTGGCGTCAGCGTTGATCATCCTCCGGTTCTTGCTGTCCTGGAGTTTGTTCTTCTTGATATAATCCCAGATCTTCTTGATGATTTGGGTCCTCGGAGCGGGCTTGCTGCCAATTACCTCAGCTAGAGTCGCGCTGGGTGTAAGAGGTGCCATGAAGGCAGCGTTTGGTTTCCGGGCTGACTTCTTCTTCGCAGCCTTTTTAGCGGACTTCTTTGCGGATTTTTTTGCTGCCTTTTTAGGGGACTTCTTGGCCGCTTTCTTTGCAGCCTTCTTCGCTTTTTTTGCCATAGCGTTTTTTGATTTAAGAGTTAAGTTGTTCGCGAGTTGTTTGATTTTCTGCTACTAAAATACAGGTGCCATTCAAATTATCCTAATACCCCCCGGTTTATAGTTAGCCCGCCCATTTTCATAGGGGAAATTGAACTCCACCGGCACTCGTTTCAGACCATTAGCCCATGACTTCTGCACCTGTCAATGGCATTGACTCAATGGTCCGGACTTCCACTTTCAATTGTGAGGTGACTGTTCCCGCCGGTTAGGGACGACACCCTCTCTCATGGGTGGCAATCCCAAAACTGTGGCCGCAGCAGCTGGCATAATTTTCTTGCTAAACCCGGGATGATCTCATGGGATACCCTCATTGTGCAGCTTAAAAGGGTGGCGTTCCGGGTCCTGCGTTGGGAGAGCTGGCCCTGGCTTGTCAAGTATGTGCCCATCCTTCCCGCGTGGATCGGGTATTGCCTCCGCAGCCGATCCCTGTGGTTCTTCACTGCTTCGAATCCCAATCTCACCTTTGGAGGCTTTGACGGAGAAAACAAGATGGAGATGTATGACCTCCTACCACCTGGAAGCTTTCCCAAAACCCGCTATATCAAAGCGCGATCTCCCTTCGACAACGTCCGGGATGCTTTTTCGGCCGCTGGGTTCGCATTCCCAGTTGCTGTAAAACCGGCAATCGGTCGGATGGGACTCATGTTCCGCAAGATCGATTCCATGGGCGAGCTGGTACGGTATCATCAACAAATGGTAGTCGACTACCTCCTGCAGGATTTCGTCAGCTATCCCACGGAGGTCAGCATTTTCTATTACAGATTGCCGGGCCGACCCAAAGGAACGATCACCGGATTTGTACGAAAGGAATACCTGGCCGTGACCGGTGACGGCACCTCGACCCTGCGCGACCTGATGGTCCGGGACCCGCGAGTAGCGCTCCGCTATAGGGAAATGAGTATCAAGCACGGCCAACGCTTAAATGCCATAATCCCTTCCGGTGAAGTCTTCCCGCTTTCACATGCCCTCAACCTTAGCCGCGGAGGAAAGTTGGTCAGTCTCGAAAAAGACAAGGACGACAGGCTTCTGAAC
>CAZLWX010000076.1:0-19025 GCA_964563295.1 uncultured Roseivirgaceae bacterium
GGTCGCCTACACGCGGGTCAGGGTCGGCTATCGTTCTTGATCGAACGTCCATCATACTGCCCGGTTGAAAGGCATTGAAGAAGAGATGATAATAAACCTTCCGCAGAGTATCCGGCGAGTTGTTGAAATACGTCAGCTTTTGTGTCCCCTTCAGCTTATGCGTGTTGACGTCGAGTTTGACACTCATCGTGTACTCCACACGCTGTTGCCACCGAGGGTCCTGCGCTGTGGATGTGTGAGCAGTCAATAAGAAGCAAAGTGCAGGCAGAATCAGTAGACGCATGATCAACGGGATAACATTCGTTTGCAAAATATCTAAACAAGCTAATTTTGCAAAGCGTTTTTCCCTGGAGTGAAGATCAGGGTGTAATGACCTAATTTCGCTGACGCGGGCGCTCCTGGGATCGCTGGCGCTGCCGCTGTAAGCGCTCCGCCTGCTCATGGCGCTGCTGAAGTTGCCTCAGCAACAGTCTTCGAAAGTCAATCTCCGCTTGCCTCAGGTTGACGAGCTTTTGAGCCGGAATGATGTTTTGGAAGCGCCCCTGGTAGTCCTTCTCAAGGTCGAGTTCTTGTTGTTTGACCTTGAGATCCAGGTCCAGCAGTTCCTTTTCATCTCTTCCATCTTTTCGAGCATCGCGTAACTGCTCCCGGATAGCTCGCCGCTTTTCGGAGTATTCCCTGTAAACGGGCCAGAATCTTTCGGCTTCTTCTGGCGTGAGCTCGAGGCGTTCGGTGATATAGGCCGCCTGGGCAGCTTTGATCTTTTCCTGGGCTTTTGGATCCCGCTGTATTTCCCCTCCTTTGCCCTGCGCCAGCATGGGAAGTGTCCACAGGATCAGCACGAATGTCAATATCGTTTTCATGTGTGCATCGTGTTAAAATTCAATTTCATTAAGTTCAACGTCTTCGAGGTCCGCGTCTTCCAGGCCCAAGCCGTATGATTCGGCCTCGATGCTCTCAATCTCTTCAGCACTGAAGGCGATGTCCTCGACCAGGTCATCAGTAGTGACATCGGCGTCGCCGAGAAAGGCAATCAGCTGGTCTGATTCAACCGATGCCAGCATCGCTTCGACATCCGCCGGAGCGGTCGGGCTAAACCAGATCACCGCAACCACCAACATCGCGATAGCGGGAAGGACCCACTGCAGGCGGTAGCGATAAAATGCCGACGGCTGCTCCTGTCGGTGCCCTATACGAGCCTGAATCTTTCCGGGGAGGCTATCGAAATAGCTCTCAGGAACCCTGTAAATCTCTTTTTTCGGAATATCTTCAAGCTTTTTCATTTTGGTATTGGATCAAAGTGGCGTTCCAGGGTTTAATCGCGAAGCAAAAATTCTTCAATTTTTTTTACGGCATGGTGGAAGCTGGCCTTCAGGGCGCCAACGCTTGTGTTGGTAATCTCCGAGATTTCTTCATACGAGAGGTCGTCGAAATATTTCATGTTGAAGACTGCCCTCTGCTTGTCCGGAAGGACGAGCACGGCCTTGCGCAGTTTTCGTTGTATCTCGTCGCCTTCAATGTAGGGTGAATTGTCAATCTTGGCCATCAGTTCGCCGGACACATTGCCGGCCGGCATGAAACCGAACCGTCGTCTCTTTCGCTGAAGGAAACTCAGGCATTCATTCGTGGCGATCCGGTAGATCCACGTGAATAGCTGGGAGTCTTCACGAAAGTTGTGAATGCTGCGGTAGACTTTGATAAAGACCTCTTGTGTAATGTCGTCGGCATCATCATGATCGATTACCATCTTTCGAACATGCCAATAGACTCTTTGCTGGAAAGTCCTGACCAACAAATTGAATCCGTAGTGTGTCGTCTGCGGATCTCTAATTTTCTCAAGAAGCAGTCGTTCCTCCAAGGAGGGGGTTGGTTTGTGACGTTAGACCATCCGAAAAGCAAATGGTTTAACGTGGGTTCCAATGCTTTTATGTTGGAAATGCGCCCAGTTCGTCAACCAGGAGCTCAAATTGTTCTTTGGAATGTGCCGGAAAATTGGCGAAACGCAGTTGTTTATCCTTCTGCGCGCCGTAGCCCGCACCGGGCATCAGACCTCTGGCCCTAAGATGCGCAGATAGCCCCGCAGTGTACTCGCCGCAATCGGCCACTATCACTGTCGGAGACTGAAATTTCTTCTCCGAAACAAAAGGCCTGATGAGGCGGTGATGGCTTAACGCCTGGTAAAGAATGACGGCCTTGTATTCGGTCTCGCGCCTGATCGTCTCGATTCCCCTTCTCAGGAAATCCTCGACCACTCGATTCAGCAGAAAGATGGCCAGAACATTAGGCGTCTCAGGCGTTTGATTTTTCAACGCATGTGCTTTGAGTGTTGGCAGATTGTGGTAAGTCCCGATCGCAACACCATTCTTCAACAGCTCTTCAGACTTTGTGATACATCGCTCGTTGACTATCCACACACCAAGACCCGCGGGCAGTCCGAATCCCTTTTGCACCGACAAGAAGAGTGAATCCAGTTTGGAGAAGTCAAACGATGGGTAGGGAAGAGACGACACCGCGTCGACGGCGATGATAGAGTCTGGATTATTTTTTCTAAGAGATTCAAGAACGGCATCTGGAAGGGAAACACCGGTACTCGTTTCGTTCTGGACAATGCCGATGAATTCAGCGCCCTGTGGTACCTGAACGTTGTCGAAGCCACTACCTTCCGCAACTTCCAACTTAGCGGCGCGTTTCTGTAGCTGTCTGGCAATTTCGTAGAACCGCCTCGAAAAAGAACCGTTCACCAGGTGGAAGCAATCCGTCGCTACACAATTTTGAATCAGTCGTTCCCAGATCTCGGTAGCGGAAGAGGTGAAGAAGATATGGAAATCACCCGGTATGCTGAGCAATTGCCGCAGGCCCGCTGTTGTTGACGAATACAGTTCTTCGAATTGCTTGCTTCGGTGAGAGATTGAAGGTATCCCGATGCGAAACGCTTCACGCGCATGGTCTGTAACGGTGAAATACAGTTGCGATGGCCCCGGCGTAAAATTAACATGGTGTTTCATAACGGGTTACAAAAGTATTATTTGCTTACTGAAAAAATACTTTTTTTTCAACATTGACCTGTAAACCAGTTTTGCATACGTTGGCAATGAATTCCCACTCGGATTTGGGACACGTTTGCTGAACCTAACATTCTAAACAATACCGGGTGTAGCTTTCAATTGAAATCAGGCCTCATCCCGCCGATGGTCGGGACCTCGCCCAAACAGCAGGTTAACAGAAGAAGGTTGAGATTGCGGGCAGCCCAAAACTTGTCTTTTTGGGGTTCAGAAACACCTCGCCAAATCCGGTGGGTTTCTTTTTTTCCGCTTATTCAGAATCGGGTAATAATACACCTCAATACAGCACCCGGAATTTGATCGTCTGCTCGATCGCTCTCAGTCTTGAGATGACTTCGCGATCATACTCTTTATTTATATCGGTGATGACGTAGCCGATATCTTCGTTGGTCTTAAGGTATTGACCCACGATGTTAATGCCATGGTCAGCGAGAACCTTGTTGATCTTTGCCAGGATGCCCGGCACATTGTTGTGAATGTGGATCAGACGGTGTGCGTTTTCAAGGGTTGGGAGCGTTAGGTTCGGAAAGTTGACGCTGTTCGATGTACTTCCTGTGTTGATGTACTCCATAAACTTGCCAGGCACGAAGTTTCCAATATTCTCCTGTGCTTCCAGTGTGCTTCCTCCAATATGCGGAGTAAGGATGGTGTTAGGCAGGCCACGGAGCACCGATTGGAATTCCTCGTCGTTGCTCACCGGCTCTTGAGGAAAAACATCGATCGCGCATCCGGCAACTTTGCCGCTAAGAATGCTTTCGCGAAGAGCTTGTATGTCAACCACGTGTCCGCGGCTGAGGTTGATAAAGATGACGCCCTTTTTCATCCAGCCAAATTCTCGCGCGCCAATGAGATTGGTGTTCGACTTTCGTCCATCGACGTGAAGAGAAACAACATCAACCTGTTCGAGGACTTCGCGCATGGAGCGGCAGCGCGTGGCGTTTCCAAGAGAAAGTTTTTCCTCGGTATCAAAATAAAATACTTTCATGCCCAGCGACTCAGCAATCACGGAGAGCTGCGTGCCGATATTGCCATAGCCGATCAGACCGAGTTTCTTGCCCCGGATTTCGAAGCTGCCCTTCGCCGACTTGTCCCAGACGCCCTGGTGCATTTTCGTCGACTTATCAACGATATTGCGAATGAGCAGGATCATTTCGGCAACGGCGAGTTCCACTACTGACCGCGTGTTGCTGAATGGGGCGTTGAAAACGGCAATACCGCGGCGGGTGGCTTCTTTCAGGTCGATCTGGTTCGTCCCGATACAAAATGCGCCAATCGTCATCAGCCGCGAGGCATGCTCCAACACGCGGGCAGTAACCTGGGTCTTGGACCGGATACCGAGAACCGAGACATTCTTGATGCGCTGACAAAGTTCATCCTCGGTCATCGCCGCGTGGTAGGTTTCGACATTAAAGCCCTCAGCTTTTAACAACGAAACCGCAACCGGGTGGACATTCTCCAACAGCAGTATGTTGATCCGGTTCTTCGGATATGAAATGGCTGTATTCAACTTATTGAGATAAAGGAACTCATCAAAACTCGGTGTCACATGATCAGCCTTGCTCTTCACATTTTCGCGCTCTACGTTTTCGGTAAACGCGTAGAATTTGTTCGCCAGGCCGGCGTGCTTGATCTCGTAGTCCGTGTAGCCGTCTCCGATAACATAGATGTCGCCGGGAAGATTCAACCGTTTGAGCTGTTCCACTTTTCCCCCGTTAGACGATAGCGGGTTGTCAGCATCGAACCCGATCACTTTGCCGTCGCGGTCAAACCTGAATTCATTGGCCAACACATTTTCAGCTTTGATACCGAACTCGGTGACGATCGGCTCAATGAACTCGCGAAAGCCGTTGGAGATGATATACACGTTGTCGGCATACTTGCTGAAAAATTCACGGTTTCGCTTAATCGATTCCGACACACTGTCTTTTAGCCTGCTGATCAGAGCCGGTAAATGGTGCTTTGCAGGGGCCAGCAGATTCAACCTCCTTTCCAGCGATTCCCGAAAGGAAATCGTGCCATCCATGCCCTGATTGGTGATTTCAATAATCTCTTTCTTTCGTTTTTCTTTCTCGGGGTGATCTTTCAGCGAGATGTCGGCAAGAACATCAAAGGCTTCGACCTTAGTAAACGTGCTATCGAAATCGATTACGAGATACTTATTCAGTTTCATCGGCCGGAGTTGAAGCCGCAAAAATAATAAAGTACGGCGTCAAACTATCAGGACTGACAGCAGTTTCGTTTTGCGTTGAATGCCCGGCGTCTGGCTGCGAGTGCCGGCAACGATTCTACTTTCTCTTAAGAACTTTTTCGGCGGCGGCGGCGATGTTCTCCGGGGTTAGCCCGTATTTTTTGAGCAGCTGGGTCGGAACACCACTTTCACCAAACGTGTCATTTACGGCTACCATCTCAAGAGGAGTGGGGCGAAACCTTGCCAAAACCTGGGCGATGCTGTCGCCGAGGCCACCGTTTATTTGATGCTCTTCAGCCGTAACAGCACAGTTCGTTTTGGAAACAGATTCGAGGATGGCTTCTATGTCTAGGGGCTTAATCGTGTGGATATTGATGACTTCCGCCTGGATACCTTTCCGCGCAAGAATAGCCTCCGCTTCCAGTGCTTGCCAAACCATGTGTCCGCAGGCGAAGATCGATACATCTTTTCCCTCCACCATTCGATCTGCTTTGCCGATCGTGAATGGCCGGGCAGATTCCGTAAAGATCGGCCAGCTTGGGCGCCCAAATCGCAGGTATGTGGGACCTTCGTGATCACCGAGCGCGAGGGTAGCGAGCCGCGTTTGGTTGTAGTCGCATGGAACAATGACCGTCATGCCGGGCAACATTTTCATCAGTCCGATATCTTCGAGGATCTGGTGCGTTGCGCCGTCTTCACCAAGCGTGAGGCCCGCGTGTGAAGCACAGATCTTTACATTTTTTCCCGAGTATGCGATCGATTGGCGAATCTGGTCATAAACGCGGCCGGTGGAAAAATTGGCGAATGTGCCCGTGAACGGGATCTTACCGCCAATGGTGAGGCCAGCGGCGATGCCCATCATATTCGCCTCAGCAATACCGACCTGGAAGAAGCGTTCGGGAAATTCTTTCTTAAAAGCATCCATCTTGAGCGAGCCCGTGAGGTCGGCACAAAGCGCAACAACCTGGTCGTTCTTTTTTCCAAGTTCATGCAGACCAGCTCCGAAGCCAGAGCGGGTATCCTTTTTCTCGGTAAACGTGTATTTATTCATAACGTCATGCAATGCTGTGGCGAAAGTCGGAAAATAATTTTGATCGGCCAGCGAAGGGGGGCCAATCTGCTCAGGAAATATTAAAAATGAAAAAATCCCCCAATTAGGCGGGAACCCGAAGGCCGGATGTGCGTATTCAGGTTATACCCAAGCCGTTTGTAATCATATGAATAATCGCAACCGGAAGTTCCTGATCTGGTTCCTGATCGGCGTGTTGATCGCCATTATCCCATGGATCTTGCTTCTCTAGAGATCTTGTCCTAATTGAACATATTCAGGTTGAGGGTTTGCCCCGTGTGGATTTCAAAGTTCTTGATGGCCGTGTATTTACTTCCGCCGGCATACTTTACTCGAAAAGCGATCTTATACCTGCCGGGAAGAAGGTTGTACGAGTGCCGGGATATGTTTTCGTTCAGATGGCACACCCAGACAGTTTCGCCATTGTCAAGGATCTCGAACAGGCTGCCGATCCCGGGAGAAATCGTGTTGACGTTGACAAGCCCAGTTCCCGGCACCGAGATCGTTTCTGTTTTGTCGGCCTGAATGGTCACAGTAAAGATCCTTCGCGGCAACGTCATGGTCTCGACTTCGTATTCTCCCGCGAGGTACCGGTATGGCGCATTGACCTGTTGTTCCAGCAGGATACGCGTTTTGCCTTTTTCGCGGACGATCGAATAAAATGATTGGCCGCGAGCCTCAGCCTTAATAATAAGATTTCCCTGTGGCGCCGGAATGGTGAGGACGTTGTGTTTCCCGTTTTGAATGTTAATGTTCTTCCGTATCAGCGGCGGGACCGTATTGACGATCAGGTCGTACGAAAGAACAGGGTCGATCTGGACGGAGTCCGGCTTTCCATTCCTGTCGAGATAGTGCACAAATTCATAGGAAGCGATCCCGGTTGCGTTGTTGATAAAACTAACGTCCACATTCGTTTCGGTTGGCCGGCCTGACCCATTAAGTAATTCAATGCTGACGGTCGTTTTGGCAAATGTCGTTTCGATGCTTTCGTTGAGCAAGTGGTGAAAGCTGCCCGGATTTTCAGAATTGAGATAGGTGCCAATGCACTCCAGCGTTTTGGCGCCTTCAACACCGAGTCCGATAATGAATGGTTTTAAAAAGACCCCTCGTCGTTGCAGGGCCAGGGAAACCGCGCAGGGATCACCCCCACAGGATTCTATTCCATCGGTAATCAATATCAGAATATTGCGATAGCCGGCGTCTGACGGAAAATCATTCGCAGCCTGCTGAAGTGAAAAACTGATCGGCGTAGTCCCTTTCGGCCGAATTTCCATTATTTTGTTGATGATGGATTGGTGGTTTCCCGCGGCGAAGCCTACCTCAAGCTTGCTGTCTTCACAGTTATTGGCAGCATAGCTGAAGCGGTGGCCATAGACGCGCAGTGCCAGTTCAACGTCCGGATTTGCCCGGAGCGAGTCCACCAACCTGGTTAAAATGTTCTTGGCAATTTGCATGCGCGATACGCCGCCGGTCCATTTCGCTTCCATGCTGCCGGATCCATCGAGCACAAAAAGTATACGCGTTTTCGGCGGTAATTTTTGCTGGACCCGGTTCTGACCTTTTGAAGTTGCCGCGATCATCATCAACATTGTCAAACATCCGGTGATGATTGCACTCGTTCGCATGCCTCAAGTATAACAGAAAAAACAGGAAATCATTGCTTCGTGCGGTTGGAATTAAAAATGCCCCCCGGAGATTCCGGCGGGGCATTTTTCGGATTAAAGCAACTAAACCGACTAAATGATTCCCATTATTCGCGTCGTAAGATTGATTTCAGCAGAAGCTTCCACCTTAATGATATTGGCTATCGATGCTCCTGCAGTGGTCTCCGATTCTAGCATGGCCTCGAGCGTGAACGCTCCAGAACTCGTGTCCTGCGAGTAAGCGGCGAAATGCAGTTCATATTCGCCCACAGGCAAATAGGCCAGTGTGAAATGTCTGCCCGTGAGCCCCTCCCTGACAACAGCACTTGCCACTGCATTTTCAAACTGAAGGCCGCCTTCGCCCTGTGCTTGCGTTTCTGTCGCAGCATCAAAGCTACCTTTCTTGTACGCATAGACGACAATCATGTCGGCATCGACATTTGCTTCGTCCTGGTAGGTGCCGCGGACCGTGCCTGAGGCTTGTCGCGTGGTCACGCGAACCGCGTTGTTCAACTTATTGTCGGCGACGAAAACATAAGAAGCGCCGGACTCACCGGAGTACTGGATTGATTTTCTCAGGTCAAAGTCGAGGACGACATTCGTTTTTGCGTCCGCCATTGTCTGCCACGCCTGGGCGACAACAATTTCGTGCATCCCTGAGGCCGTGGATTTCAGCGCAAACTTCGCGTTGTCCACATCCTGCACGTAACACCCCGGCTCATTCCCCTGATCGTCCTTGTTCAGGTCGAGCACCAGGGAAAGATTGGAGTACGTCCGTGCGTCGAGTTCAGTGCTTCCCAGCAACTTAGTCTGACCATCCTGATAGGCCTTTAGATCAATGGTTTGCCGGGTGAACCCTGATATGGACTTGCCGTCGACCTTTACTTCGGCGACAGTCACGACGACACTTTTGATACCGGCGTCGTCGACAGGTGCGTCGGTGATCTCAAAGTCAACTTCACCCGTGCCGCGTGGTCCACTGTCATCATTGCACGCCGCAAACAGCAGGAGGACACACGAAATGATCGCCTTGATTCTCCATGATTTCAACACCTTGATTCTCCATGATTTCAACATACGCATAGATTTTTTTACCCGGACTGCTAACATTTTGATTCCCAGTTCTCTGAAATCGGCAGCGGGCGGAAGCAATAGGGCGGCTTTTGACGATGAATGGCCGCTTTGGCAGGGAAAGTGGCGGTACCAGCGATAAAACGCGCCGCACTAGATTGTGTGGAAAAGGCCGTGGATTGTGGAATTATTCTGCAGTCGTGAGTAATATTCTCACGACGCGATGGTCCAATGGGTATCAGTAGTCACCAATTGTTTCTTCCAGCTGCGCAAGCGCTTTTTTCAGCTCTTCATCGTTTGGCGCAACACCGTGCCACTTATGTGTACCCATCATATAATCGACACCGAATCCCATCTCGGTTTTCATCAGGTTCAGCACCGGCTGACCGTTCTTTGCCATTTGCTTCGCCTTCGCGAGTGCCGCTATGACTTCCTCGATCTTATTCCCATTAAAGGATTGCACGAGCCATCCGAACGACTCCCACTTCGCTTTCAGATCGCGCAGGGCCATGATCTTGTCAACCGGCCCGTCGATCTGTTGGCCGTTGACGTCGATCGTGGCGATCAGGTTATCAACTTTATGGTGCGGGGCATACATCGCGGCTTCCCATACCTGACCTTCCTGTTGTTCGCCGTCGCCCATCAGGACAAATACAAAACGGTCGTCTTTGTTGAGTTTCTTGGCTTGCGCGGCTCCAATGGCTACCGACAGGCCCTGTCCGAGAGAGCCGGAGGCGACGCGTACACCGGGCAAATGTTCATGCGTCGCCGGGTGGCCCTGCAGGCGCGAGTCGATCATTCGAAAAGTGGAAAGTTCTTTCAGATCAAAGTAACCTGAGCGCGCCAACGTTGCGTACCAGACCGGGGAAATATGTCCATTCGACAGGAAAAAGATGTCCTCACCCTGTCCGTCCATGTTGAAGTCAGGATTGTGCTTCAGCACATGAAAGTACAGCGCGACAAAAAAATCGGTGCAGCCCAGCGAGCCACCCGGGTGCCCGGATTGGCACGCATGCACCATCCTGACAATGTCGCGACGGATTTGCGTCGCTAGTTTCCTGAGCTTGTCATAGTCGGCCTGCTGGTTCATGGCTATCGAAAGTTTTGTCGCGAAGATGGAAGAATTTTTAATACCCTGCAAAGCGGTAAGCCGTATGAATAACATTTTACTTCGCAACGGGAGAGCATCACTGGTCGGGGCCGGGAGCGCGAAAGGCTGGCTGTCTTACACCAATTTTCTTACCTTCCCGCATCCACTAACCGAACACTAATGAAAAGGATCGGAATTGTACTTGTTCTTGTTCAGACGCTCGTCGCGACTCAGGCGCAGGTCGACCTCAGGAAACTCGATGCTTATTACTCCAGGGCATTGAGCGATTGGCAGGTGCCGGGGATGGCCGTGGCTATTGTCAAGGATGGCAAGGTCGTGTTCAGTAAAGGTTATGGCTTGAAGGAGATTGGCAAGTCAGACGCCCCCGACGAGAATACGCTCTTCGCAATTGCTTCCAACTCAAAAGCGTTTACGACAGCGGCCATTGCACTGCTGGTACAGGAAGGCAAAATGGGGTGGGACGACAAGGTGCGCGATTACCTGCCGTACTTTGAATTGTATGACCCTTTTGTTTCCGAGGAAGCAACAATCCGCGACCTGTTATCGCATCGCGTGGGCCTCCGGACATTCAGTGGGGACCTGATATGGTATCGATCCACACTGAGTGCCGAAGAGATCATCCGAAGGGTCAAGTACCTGCCTCGCGCGTATGATTTTCGCTCGGGCTACGGGTACTCAAACGTAATGTTCATTACGGCAGGTGAAGTCATCCGGAAAGTTACCGGCAAAGAATGGGGTCGGGTTATCAAAGAGCGATTTTTTGACCCGCTTGGTATGACACGCTCCATTTCAACGACAAAGGACCTTGCCCGAATGGGAAACGCTGCGACGCCCCATGGCCTAATCGACGGCAAGCATCGGCCGATTGAATGGGAAGACTGGCAAACAGTTGCCGCTACGGGAGGGATTATTTCTAGTGTGAAAGATCTCGCCCAGTGGATGATCTTCAACCTCAATCATGGCGTCTGGAAAGGTGATACGATTCTTACCCCTGCTTCGCGAAACATGCTGTGGACGCCGCATAACAACTTCATGATTGATCATACTGACCAGGATAATTCCGCCCATTTTAGGGGCTACGCGCTTGGCTGGAGTGTGAGTGACTACTACGGTAAACTTCGTGTTGGCCATACTGGTGGCTATACGGGGATGCTTTCGACGATCATGCTCATTCCCGATGAAAATCTGGGAGTTGTCGTGTTAACGAATGGAATGAAACCCCTCTTCGCGCCAATCGCCAACTATACCATCGATCGCTTCCTCAACGCACCCATGAAGGACTGGTCGGCAGAGATGTTGCAAACAATGAACGCCAGGAAGGATACACGGATCGAGGAAAGGATGAATGCCCGGGTATTGAACACTACGCCCTCTGTGGACCCTGATAAGTACCTGGGTGAATACCATGCGAACAGCTATGGCCAGATCACAATCAAAAAGACAGGTAATGACCTGAAAATATCTTTTGAGCATACGCCGGACTTTACCGCAACGCTCACGCACTGGCATTATGATGTGTGGAAAATGACTTGGGATAATCCAGACATGATGATGTGGTTCCCATACGCCACCGTCCAGTTTAGGATTGACAGTAACAACAATGTTACAGGACTGGCCTTTGATATTCCAAACAATGATTTCTGGTTTGAGGAATTGGAGTCGAAGAAGATGAAGTAAGGCATCGTAACAATTGTAGGGAAACGCGATCCCAGGCCCTGAAAGCGGCCGAATACCTCGCGGAATAATATTTTTTGTAGTTCCGCGTGCGTAAATCTGGCGTTTCAACCATGGGTGTATTTTCAAATCCGTACTGGATAGATAAGCAGCTGCTTTCTGTCAATTCCCTTGATGAACTGCCACCCTCAATCGTTGACAAGATCAACGAAAATCTGAAGCGCCTGCAAAGCGACAATCCACTGGTGTCGGTCGTAATTCCCGCACTGAATGAAGAACTGAACATCGTTCGGACACTCTATTACCTATCGGCTAACGAAACCAGCTTTGGTGTGGAGATTATCGTGGTGGACAATGGTTCAACCGATCGCACTGCGGAGGTATTGGGGCGACTGAACGTGAAAACCCTTCACCAAAGCAAACCTGGTTGTGGTCCGGCGCGGCAGCTTGGGCAGGAACAAGCGCGTGGAAAATATATCCTGATGGCTGACGCCGACTGTTTTTACCCGAAACGATGGATTGAAAAGATGACATCGGCCCTTCAGCACAGTGGCGTCACCTGTGTGTATGGCCGGTATTCGTTTCTTGGGACCGCCGAAAAGCCGCGGTGGCAATTGTTTATCTATGAGTTTCTCCGCGACTACGTGACGGAATTGAGGCATATCAAGCGCCCCTATCTGAATGCAGTGGGTATGAGTATGGGCTACGTTCGGGAGTTGGGTTTGAAAGTTGGGTTCATTCATCGGAAAATACGTGGCGAGGACGGCCGGATGTGTTTCGCATTGATGCAGATGGGTAAGGTGAGACAGGTGCGTGACCGGTCAGCGAACGTTTGGACACTTCCACGCACACTGAACAAGGAAGGTATCCTCGTCCACGCATTGGCAGCGCGCGCGTTTCTCGAACTTACCAGGATAAAGGACTATTTCATCGAACAGCCGCCACACGACGTTCATCACTCAGAAAATTACAACCCCTCATCTCTGAAACGTTTTGGGAAATTCAAGAGTATCCACAAAGAAGGCGAGCAGTAATCAGCGCAACCAAATAATCAGCGAAATCAGTAATCAGCGAAATCAGTAATCAGCGAAATCAGTAATCAGCGAAATCAGTTAATCAGCGGTCAGCGGTCAAGTAGTTGCGCCGCGTGGTTTCGCGTGTCCACCTTCTCAATAATCTCCTGGATTTTGCCTTTCTCGTCGATTACGAATGTAGTGCGTGCGGTGCCCATGTATTTTCTTCCGTACATCGATTTTTCTACCCACGTTCCATACGCGTGGTGTACAACCTTGTCGGGATCCGCCAGTAGACGAAATGGAAGACTTTCCTTCTCAATAAACTTTCGATGCGTTTTTTCTGTGTCGGTGCTTACGCCCAGGACTTCGAAGCCTTGTTTTTTCAGGAGTTTGTAATTATCGCGGAGATTGCACGCCTCGGCAGTGCAGCCGGGCGTCATATCACGTGGATAGAAATACAATACTACCTTCTTTCCCTTGAAGTCAGAGAGGCGAACGGGATTGCCGTCCTGATCATTCACTTTGAAATCGGGAGCTTTGTCGCCGACTTGAAGCGTAGCCATAGTTTCAAGGTATTTCAGTTGTGTATGTGGATTTGTTACCGGCCAGGTCGGTTACCTCGAGGGTGAAACTGCCCCTTAGGGGCTCCGCCTTATTAAGTTTCTCAGACCAAATCGTATTCGTCTTGCCATCGTATAGCATGAGCACCCACTTGCCGTTAAGATTGGCTTCAAATTTAGCAATTCCGGAGAGATCATCGCCGATCCGGAAACGAGCCACGGTTCGATTGACGCTTAATGGCCTGATGGCGGGAGCAACCGTGTCGCGCATGATCATGAAATCTCCAAATTCACGTGTCGAAAAATGAATACCGCCGTTTTCCCATCTGCCGCCGAGATAAGTTTGCGAGGCGCCGTCAACGTGATATACGGCTAGCTTACTGTCCCATTGATTGACATCCAACGGTCTTAGGAATACACTGATGCTCTGGTTAAGCGGCATATTCTCGGGCCCGATAGTGTAGACCTGATTGCCGGTTTCGGTTGTTTTGTGGGAGATATTAAGGTACACGGTGTCATACAGGGCGCTGGCCGGGAAGCGAATATCCACCAGGTCGCTGTAGTAGCTGTATTCGCGATTGGACGGCACCGCCGCCTTGATGTCCGGCGTCAGGGTATTGCCGCATACCACAATCGAATCGGGAATGGCCCTTCGAAGATCGAGGAGGTAGACGGCTCTCCCGGAATGTGCATAGGCTGGCTCCAGATCAAAAGAACTATTGCCCATGTACACGAGTGCATTATTCGATTCCTCGCAGGGAGTCGCGGAAACCATCATGACATTTTCGAGCATGTTGTGCTCAATCGGTTTATCCGGCGTTTCCAGAAATTTTGCCTCCCGGGTCGGTGAGGCGTGTTGCAGGGTGAAAGACAAGTTACTCGAATTACCGTAGCTGTCAGTCATCGTTATTCGCACTGACCGGTTCTGGCCCGGACGAACGCTGATCTTGCCGTCGCCAGGTGAGTCTTCATAAAAGTTCAGGCTGTTGCCGTCATCGAGATAGAGTTTATAGAAGCGCGTCCCATTATTTCGCAACGCCTCGTAATCCATCAGCGTAAGAATTGCACGGGAGGCAGCGAAGTTGATCTTATCGATCGATTGATGAAAGACCATCTGGCTGTCGACGGCCATTTCGATGTAGTTGACCCCTCCGTAGAATCTACTGTGCGGTGACAGCTTGTCTTTGGCGAGGATCTCCACGCCAATTGTTCCCGTTGCAAGTATGGGAGTTGGAAAAATATAATCATCACCTACACGCAAAGCATGGAACTCAAATCGTCCAAACCGGTCATTGATGCGTGAATTGACGTCAAGTGTCTTCAGCGCGATCTTTTCTACCGTCGGCGGGGAGTTGTCGACAATCTCCGAAAATTCGCCCACCATCAATGGATTGAGGGCTTGGTTGTTTGGATCACGCGCTTCAAAATGGAGGTGCGGGCCACCACTCGATCCGGAATTTCCTGAAAACCCGATGGTATCTCCGCGCTTCACCCTGAATTGGTCTGCGCGAAAAAACAAGTTTACTGAGCTGGCCTTCCGACGATATTGCTCCCGCACAACATATTCGGCGAGCGGACTTCTGAACCGGTCAAGGTGGCCGTAGACAGTCATCGATCCATCCGCATGTTTCAGATAGATGACATTTCCGTATCCCGATGGGCTTACGCCAGCGCGAAAGACATAACCGCTTTTCGAAGCCAGAACGGGGATCCCGATCACGTTGTTGGTCCTGATATCGATGCCGGAGTGGAAATGCGTGCTGCGCAATTCACCCATCGTGCCCGCCAACGATCCCTGAACTCCAGGGTTGATCGGGTACAAATAACTTTCTTCAGCTTTGAACCTTTCTTCCGGCGGGCTAAACTGTGCTGAGGAAAAAAATGGACAAAAAGCCGCTAAAAAAGTAACAACCCTACTTAACTTCAAACTCCAGTAATTTTTCATCTTCGATAAAGGCAGCTAGCGTATCCCCAATCTTAACGGGACCAACGCCTTTTGGCGTTCCCGTAAAAATCAAATCTCCGGTACGCAGTGTAAAAAATCCTGATAAATACGAAATTATGAAATCGAAGCTGAACAACATAAGGCTTGTGTTGCCGCGTTGCCTCACTTCGTTATTTACGGTCAATGTGAAGGATATGTCCTTCAAGTCCCTAAAAGATGATACCGGCACGAACTTGTCCGATACCGGAGCTGAGCCATTGAACCCCTTGGCAATATCCCACGGCAGGCCTTTTTCCTTGGCTTTTTGCTGAAGGTCCCTGGCGGTAAAGTCAATTCCGACGCCAACGGCATCGTAATACTTATGGCTGAATTTTTCCTGTATATTCTTTCCATCCTTACTGATTCGCAACACCAGCTCAGCCTCATAATGGATATCCCTGGAAAAAGCAGGATAGTAAAATGGCGAATTGTTCCGCAACAGGGCCGTGTCAGGCTTGGTAAAAATTACGGGCTCGTCAGGCCGTTCATTGTTGAGCTCTTTTATGTGCTCGACATAATTCCGCCCGATTGCGAAAATTCTCATCGAATACTTTACTTTGTTGAATATTCTGGTACAAATCTAGTAAAACAAAACCTGCCAGGATTTGCACATTAACCTCAAAAATAACACTTATGATACGATACGCCGCATCCGTTATTATCACAGGGCTTATTCTGTATGCCTGTGCCTCGGTGCCCATCACCGGCAGGCAACAGCTGAATCTGGTATCTAATGCCGAGATCATCCCGATCGTAGCCGAACAATACGACTCGATCATCCAGAATTCGAGGCTGTCAAGCGATGCACAGCAGACGGCCATGGTGAGGGAGGTGGGCAGAAAGATTCAAAACGCGGTCGAACAGTACATGGCGCAGCACAACGCATCCGATGAACTCGAGGGATTCGAATGGGAGTTCAACCTCATTGATGATCCGGAGACGGTCAATGCCTGGTGTATGCCTGGTGGGAAGGTCGCCTTCTACACGGGCATCATGCCTATTTGTAAGGATGAGGCTGGTGTTGCCGTGGTGATGGGTCACGAGGTGGCGCACGCAATTGCCAATCACGGTCGCGAGCGAATGAGTCAGGCGATGGTGGCGAACGGGTTGCTGGGAACATTTGCGGGGGCTCTGGGACAAAATCCAGGGCTGACAAAGCAACTCCTGCTACAGGCCGTTGGGATAGGCGCGCAAGTCGGGATGCTCAAGTTTTCGCGGCAGCACGAATCCGAAGCTGATCGCATCGGGTTGATCTTTATGGCCATGGCTGGCTATAATCCCGAAGAGGCTCCTAAATTCTGGGAACGAATGTCGTCATCGGGTGGGGGAGAACCTCCGGAATGGCTATCAACTCACCCTTCGCACGCCACGCGTATCAAGGATCTGAACGATGCCATCCCCGAAGCAATGAAGTACTATCACAAATAGACTCATTGCCGTGAGTCCCACGTATCCATTCAAGGTAGCCTGCTGCCTACTGATTGCTTTGGCTTGGTTCTCCGCAAAGGCCCAGGACGACGCGATGGCGTTGAAGGAAATTAAGGTTCATCGCAAGAAGCAGCACAGGGAGTTCCGCAATCCGGACCGGTCACCATTGTTGCCTGAAGATCGCAGGCATTTTAAAGGGCTTAACTATTATCCTGCTGACCTGAGATACAGGGTGAAGGCTGCATTTGTGAAAACTGAAAATGCCGATCTTTTTCAAATGAAGACGACGACTGATCGGCTGCCGGAATATCGCAAGTTCGGGGAGGTGCATTTTAGTATCGATGGGCAAAACCTCGTGCTTGAAGTCTATCAGAGCCCGGAGATCATGAAACGTCCCGGATACGAGGACTATTTGTTCGTCCCGTTCACGGACTTAACAAATGGTGAGGAAACTTATGACGTGGGGCGGTATCTGGAAATGCGCATACCAACATCCGATACTGTCACGCTCGACTTCAACTTGTGCTACAACCCATATTGCAGTTACAATCCCAACTTTTCTTGCCCCATTCCGCCACAGGCCAACGACCTGAAGGTGGCCATCAGGGCTGGAGAAAAGAAATACAAAGACCATTGAGAGTCACTTCTTGAAGCCGCGAAGCTTGATTTCCGTAAGCTTGCGTTTTGTGTCCTGGGGGAAATCGCCGTTCATCATCCAATCGTAGTACGCCGGTTCTTCACGGAATACCGCAGTCACTTTTTTATTCTTATGTTTTCCGAAATTGAATATCTCTTCTCCATTTTCATTTTTGATCATTCGCCCGGCGAGGTCCACCATATCCGCCGACACCAGATTGCCCAAAGTGTCCATATCATTGCGGATCTCGCCGATCTTGCGTCCGGCGATATCAGCGACATCCAGGCCATCGTATTTTTCGACCTGGGCGAGCAACACTTCCATCGAAGCCTCCGCATCCGCTTCCGCGGAATGAGAATCTTCAAGTTCCTTATTTAAATAGAACCGGTAGGCTGCGGCCAACGTGCGCTTTTCCATCAGGTGAAATATTTTCTGCGCATCGATGATCCGCTTGCGGTGATAGTCGAACTCGACGCCAGCCCGAAGAAATTCTTCCACGAGCATAGGTACGTCCATTTTCAAAATGCTGAAACCTGAGAGGTCGGCGCCCTCCATAAATCGGGCATAGTCGCGCGCAACCTCTTTGAACGGAGGTTTGTCTTTGACGTCATCATCATAGATGCCGTGAAAGATAGAACTCTCCGGCGGAATAGGTATGCCGGGATTAATCAGGTTTTTTTTTCGCAATATTTCACCATTAGGCATGAGCTTGATTACGGCAATCTCGATGATCCGGTCATGTGTAATGTTCACGCCTGTGCTTTCAATGTCAAAAAAACACACGGGATTGCGCAAGTTCAGTTTCATATATCCTGGATGACCTTTCAGGAAATAATCTGTCGGGATAGGTTCTCGAGATCGATGCCACCGAAGGTACCTGAACTCATCATAAGCAAGTTCTTATTCTTCCACGACTGATTAATCAGGAATTCCTCCAACTGAGCAGTATCCTGAAACACTTTCAAATGCGGATTGGCAAATGCGGCCTTGATATCAGACTCGGCCAAAGGCTCCATTTTTCTGGCGCGTATCTTTTCGGGGTTAAAGAATACGACAGCCTGTTGGGCGCTTTTGAGACTGTCCTTGTACTGGGGAAGAAAGCGCTTGTTAAGGCTGCTGAGGGTATGGAGTTCAACGCAGGCGAGCAACTCACGAGCGGGGTGGAGTTCCTTAACGGCAGCAACCGTGGCTCTTACCTTGGAAGGCGCATGCGCGAAGTCCTTATATATAGTTGTCGATCCGTTTTCTTTCACCACCTCCAGTCGGCCCGCCGCGCCTTCAAACGTGGCGATCGCTTCGTAGAACTGATCGTTTGTTACTCCAATCTTCTTCAGCACTTCCCTGGCGCCGCTGATGTTTTGAAAATTGTGGCTTCCGAAAATCCGGATCGGATACTTTTGGTTATCCTTTTTAAGAAAAAAACGGCCGTTGCCGTCGGATGTATGGGGATGGCTTTTGTAAGCCACACTGCTGACGTCGACTCGCTCCTTCATACCGATAATCAGGGCCATCGAATCCTGCTCGCAGTAAACAAGGATTCCCCCCTTTGGGGTCTGGTCGGCAAACAGATCAAACTGCCTGA
>CAZLWX010000077.1:0-18955 GCA_964563295.1 uncultured Roseivirgaceae bacterium
AAACGCTAAACTTCGGCGGACAGGTCGACCATCCACTCCCCGGTAACGCCGACTCGTCATCGCAACCCAATCTGCTGTGGACAGTGGACTGTCGACCGTGGACATTCATCAGCACCAATCTCCATCGCTACCCCCCAAGCTACCATGGACTATCCGCCTACGTTGTGCTTCCCTCAAGGCAAACGCTAAACTTCGGCGGACAGGTCGACCATCCACTCCCCGGTAACGCCGACTCTTTCCTCGCAACCTAATCTGCAGTCGACTGTTGACCGTCGACTGTGGACTATTCCGAGTCCGAATGTAATTGGAGGTCCCCGCTTACTCGCTTTCAGGTCCCCTATTTCTTCTCAGAACAGTTGAACATCCAGCTAATTCCAAACTTGTCGATACACGTCCCGTAGTAATCCCCCCAAAACATATCCTGTAGCTCCATGGTAACTTTCCCGCCTGCGGAGAGCGCTTTGAACAATCGCTCCGTCTCCTTGCGCGTGTCGGGTGCCAGGGTGATGTGCACGTTGTTTCCTTTGGTAACTTTATGGCCCATGCTTGAGGGAGCATCGCTGCCCAGAAGGTGGTGTCCTCCGAGGATCGTGAGGTCGACGTGCATGACGAGTTTCTTGTCGGCTTCGGGTATTGGGGGCATGCCTTCTTGTGGTGGGACGTCGCCCATGCGCATGATTCCGTTGCCGCCGAATTCTCCGCTGAACACGGATTTGTAAAAGTTGAACGCGGCTTCGGTGTCGCGCTCGAAATTGAGGTAGGTGCTGACGCTTGCCATGGTTGCTTTGTTTTAGTTGAAATGTAGTTTTTGGAAGGGCAAATTAAGAACACGGGCTGTAATTCCCAGCGCCTTGCAGCGCGCTGGTTCCGTTCTGGTTTGTAGTTGAAGTTTCGGCTTCCAAGTAGCGCGCGGCAGGTCACCGGCAGTCCAGTCTGCCCTCCGAAATTAGCGAGGCCGTGTGGGAGGGCAGCGCAGGAGGGGGGCATGTATGACGAAACGTAGGAGGGACCTGGATTCTGAAAGTCTTCGCGGAGGAGTTCTGTCGGTAGTGATCACCCTTCGCGTTGACGGCGCCGCAAACATCGTGTCCGTTGTGATTTCTTTGTGCGCTTTGTGTTATGCCTTTTGAGACTCTCCAAAGCTACAAGTCACTGGAATGATTTACGATCGTCGACCTGCCACCGGCAGGCAGGTTGCCGATTTTTGTTTTTTGAGGTTTGGTAGATAATAAATCAAAAACCGCCAATCAGTATTGTAAATCAGAGCCCCGGAACCCCGAAACCCGCCGCTTTCGTGTGGAAAACGGTTCCCTCAACTGCCACCTAACGCGTTCGTTGCCACCGCAAACCGCTCGGCATTAGTTTTTTCGATTTGGCGGGATTAAGCCCGCCCTGGCCCTCATCTTAAACTTATGAGTATGAAAATACATCAAGCACTCCTTTGCGCGTTGTGCATCGTTGCTATTGGCATATCGCTGCTTACTCAATGCGAGTCTCCAAGACAAGCCGCCAGAGAAAAGACGGATAAGTCCGGTAAAGAAAGTACCTGGAACGCCGACATCAGACAAAATGCCGATGACATGCTGGAAAAAGGCCGGGCCGTGTTTCGCTATGAAACATTCGGTGACGAAGCTTTCTGGACCGACAAACTACAACTCCACAAAGCAATCGCCGATAAAGGCGCCGGCGGAATCGGGGAGGGATTGTCTCCCAAAGCAGCGCTGGCTGCGGGGTTAAAGGTCGACATCGATGTACTCCCAAAGTTTGCAAAAGAGGCCGTCGCGGAAGGCAAACTTCTCGATGACGTCGACTTTACACTGACGTTACTGAAACTGAACGCGGTTGTAGGTGTTGTCGCGAAATTTGACAACAATAACTTAACATCCATCGGACTAACATGTGCTCTTTGTCACTCTACCGTTGACAGCAACACCGGAATCGGTAAACGACTCGACGGTTGGCCCAACCAGGACCTCAACGTAGGGGCTATCATCGCGACGGCGCCGAACCTGCTGCCATTGACGGAGGCCCTGGATACCGATGTCGAGACTTTAAAGAAAGTCCTGATGAGCTGGGGTCCTGGCAAGTTCGACGCCGAACTCAACTACGACGGAAAAGCATTTCGTCCGGATGGAAAACCGGCAGCGACGATTATCCCGGAAGCGTTTGGTCATCTTGGCCATAACAACCACACATGGACTGGAGGTCGGGGAAGCGTCACCTATTGGAATGCCTATGTCGCCAATACTCAGATGATGGGTCAGGGGAATTTTCACGACGAACGGTTGATGGATGAGAAGCAGTATCCACTAGCAGCCGTAACTCGCCTTGGAGATAAGCGCGCGAAAGATGACAAGGTCAGTGACAAGCTTGCCGCCCTGCATTTCTACCAGCTGGCCATGCCTGCTCCGAAAGCGCCTAAAGGTTCATTCAATGACGAAGCCGCCGTCCGCGGTGAAGGAATTTTTAACAACAAGGCGCAGTGCGCTACGTGCCACGTTCCCCCGTTGTTCACCGAACCCGGCTGGAACACGCACACACCCGATGAAATCGGCATCGACGATTTTCAGGCGAATCGCTCGCCTGACCGAACGTATGTCACCCAAGGTTTGAAAGGTATCTGGATTCGTAAAAGAGGATTTTATCACGATGGAAGGTTTGCGACGCTGCTGGATGTGGTCAATCACTACAACAATTTCAAGAGACTGAACTTAACGGACGCGGAGAAGAACGACCTCGTTGAGTATCTGAAATCTATTTAGTCCCGGCGCGCGAACTGCCGCGCTCGTTCCGAGTTCCCGGTTCCGGGTTCCATGGCGCCGTGTTCGCCGTGGTTCGCTGTGTTCGCCGTGCCTGCCCTCCGAAGTTTGCGTTGGATTGTGTGATGGCAACGTAGGAGGGACCTTGGATTTTTTGAGGCTCTGCAAAGTAACAACTTTTGGCTTTTGCTTTGGAACTTACCTTCGGGCCGCGGCACTGGTTTTTTCCACCGAGTTCTCTTGCTGACGAGTCACCATGCCAAGCAACCGATCCACGAAACGAATGCGCTGGTTAATAGCAGCCGCTATCTTGGTCGTTGTTCTCGTCATCATATTCCTGTGGCAACGGAATTTGCTCCTCAACTACAACCAGCGCGGTGGCTCCAAGCCTCATCTGAGTGTCAAACAAATCCACGTCCACGATATCGGCGCCGATAAGATTTCGATGACGGCCAGGATCATGGTCAGCAATCCGTTATTGATCGAGTTGCGGGCCGACAAGCTTGAGTATGAACTGTTGATAGATTCAGTGTTGGTCATGCAAACTGAATTTAAGAGACATGTCGCCATCAAGTCGCTGGACAGCGTTATGCTAACGCTGCCTATCGAAGTACTGCGAGACAGTGTGGTCCAGGTATTGGATCGTTTTAAAAAAGATAACGCCGACAGCGCCGTCTACACCCTGAAGGCAAGACTGTATTTTGAAGTACCTGTCGCTGGTGACAAGATATATAAAGTGAATGAGGCCAAGAAAGGACCAGCATTCCGGTTGCTGGAGGTGCACACGAAAGATGTTGACATCGAAAAATTCGGGTTGCGCAATTCGGATCTGAGTATGTCGTTGGTGGTGGAGAATCCCAACTCATTCCCGATCGCGATAAAGGACGTCGATTACAAGTTATTGATCGGTAAAGATTTCCGCATGAGCGGGCATGTAGACGACGTCATCGACATTCCCGCGCGTTCCACGATTGAACTTCCCCTCGAAATGGACATCCACACAAATAATCTTCCGCGCCTGACGTGGCAGGTGTTGTTTGAGAAGAAGCATACTCCTTTCGAGATGGACTTCGAAGGGAAAATCGTAGGGACGGACGAGACGTTTCGGGATACGAGGCTGCACGTGCGACGGAAGGGGAGAGTCGACGAGTTGAAGAAGTTGGTTCCAGAGTGAGTCTCGGTTGGAGTTTGAAGTTTGAGGTGTTTGAAGTTTGGAGTTTGAAGTTTTGAAGTTCGAAGTTTGGAGTTGGCAGTTCCGGGTTCCGGGTTCCTGGTTCCGCGTTCCGGGTTTGAGCTCCAAATCGTGAGGTGAAAGTCGCCAGTCACCAGGCACCCCGTCGCCAGTCTTTGTGTTATAACGACCGTTAGATCCGTTGTACGATTGTTGAATTCGGAGAGCGGCAACTTCGTCGTTAACCACCATGACGCACGCGACACAAAATTTAAATTGAGTCTGCATTGACCGGGTTGCCGGCGACCAATTCGGTCTGTTGTCGAACAACAACAGCACACTAAACGCTACGTCATTAAGAGATCGCAGGCTCGTCGGTTGATTGAATTCCATCGTTCTAACTATATTTATGGCAACTATTAACCTCGTCATGAAAAACGTCCGCCTCCTTGCCTCTGTCGTTGTCCTTCTCACAACAACAATTGACTCCTCAGCACAAGAAAAACTCGTCTCCTTCCAAATCAGCGTCGACTCCAGCAATCACTCATTTCATGTTCGAATGGATGTACCGGATTTGGATAACGACACTGTATTTATCAAGATGCCGGCATGGACACCCGGCTACTATCAACTCCTGAACTTTGCCGACAACGTTTCGGGTATCAAGGCTTATTCCGCCAGCGTCAAATCTCTCGCGGTCATCAAATCCGGAAGGAACGGCTGGAAAACACCTGCTCCGAAAGAAGGGAAAATGACTTTCGAGTATGACGTAAAAACATTGCGGCCCTTCGTCGCGACTCCTTATGCAGACGAACACCGCGCCTATATTTCTCCGCCAGGTGTGTTTATGTATGTCGATGGACATATTGCTTTGCCAGCATCGGTTGCTCTGGATTTATTCGAAGGTTGGGAATCAACCACCGGCCTGGAATCCTCCGGGGAACAGGGTCGCTATCTCGCCTCTAACTTCGATATACTTTTCGATTCACCAATATTACTTGGTCCGTTGGAAGAGTTGGAGCCGTTTTCTGTAGATGGGGTGCCGCACTTTTTTGTCGGGTACAACCTCGGTGACTTTGATCGCGAGGGATTTATGCGTGATCTCAAGAAAGTTGTTGAGCAGGCGGTTGCCGTGATCGGTGACATCCCATACAAGCATTACACGTTTATCGCCATCGGACCGGGACGCGGAGGGATTGAACATTTGAACTCGACGACTTTCGGGTTTTCGGGCTCATCACTGTCAACTCCCGAAGGGAAAAAGCGCATGTACAGCTTTCTCGCGCACGAGTACTTTCACCACTACAACGTCAAACGCATCCGGCCTATCGAGCTCGGGCCTTTCGACTACGACAGGGAGAACTGCACCAACATGTTGTGGGTTGCAGAAGGGATAACGGTCTACTACGACTTGCTGGTCACGCGAAGGGCGGGATTGATGTCTGACGAAGACCTACTGGAAGGATATCGGTCCAGAATGCTGGGATACGAAAACAAACCCGGCCGTCTTTTTCAGTCCGCCACGCAGGCGAGCTACAACACCTGGTCCGACGGGCCATTCGGGAGGGCAAATGAAGAGTTCAACAAAACTATTTCGGTATATGATAAAGGAGCAGTGCTGGGAGTCCTGCTCGACTTCGCAATCCGTCATCACACCAACAATGCCAAATCGCTCGACGATGCGATGCGGAAACTCTATAATGATTTCTACCTCGGCAAGAAGCGCGGATATACGGAAGGTGAATTTCGTCAGGTGTGCGAAACCGTTGCCGGAGCGGATCTCGGTGAGGTTTTCGAGTATGCGTCGACAACAAAAGAGATCGACTACAAGAAGTATTTCGGTTATGCGGGATTGGATGTAGACAACGAGCCCAGGCCTGTCCCGGGTGGGTGGCTGGGTATCAGCACCCGATCGATGAACGATAGCTTGAAAGTTACCGATGTTGAGTATCAGTCCCCGGCCTGGAATGCGGGAGTACGGAGAGGGATGACGATCTTGTCTCAGAACAAATCGGCAAAGCCGGTGTTACCGGATCAGAAGTCCGGCGACTCATGGGAGGCGCGGGTTTACAGTAAGGGTGGGGTCAAGACGATCAAGGTGGAACTTGCAACGAAAACGGAGGCTTCTTTTAAGATTGCCAAGAAAGAAAAACCGACATCACTGGAGGGGAGGATCTTCGAGTCGTGGGTGGGGGAGAGATAGTTCCGGGTTCCTGGTTCCGAGTTCGGAGTTTGAACAAGACTAAAATTGAGTCTCCCCTAACCGGGCTGCCAGACTGCCCCTCCTGCGTTGTCCTCCCACATGCCCTCGCTAGACTTCGGAGGGCAGGCTGAGCAGCCGGCGACCTTCACTTTCTGTTTTCGAACAACACAGGACACTAAATCTTCAGTACTAATTTTGACTACGTACTGGTCAAGATTGAATGTATTGTGATCGACTCTTTTTGACTAGAATCGTAGGTAATCTCAAACACTTGTGATCGGGCCGATAGAGCAAGCACGACAACACGAAGATGCCACCGCCATCGTTGCTGAAGGTGCTGCATTCACTTATCGGCAACTGGTCAAAGCGGCGGATGTTGTTACTCATGTCCTGCTAGCAGGTAGAACCGATCTCGCCGAGGCCAGGGTTTCGTTTATGGCGACTTCTGGATTCGACTATGTTTCAATTTTGTGGGGCATTTGGCAAGCGGGTGGCATCGCCGTTCCGCTGGGAATTGGACATCCCATGCCCATCATTCGTCACATGATCGAAGACTCCGAGACATCGATCCTGGTTGTGGGTCCGGGATTCGAATCCTTTCTGTCACCTTTCACGAACATGAAGTCTTTGCGTATCGTAGAGCTGCGGGCTGTGAAGGGTAATGCGTCCCAGCAGGATTTTCCCTCAATCTCGCTCGAAAGACGAGCGCTGATGCTCTACACCAGCGGTACCACCAACCTGCCAAAGGGTGTCGTCACTACCCATAGGAATATCAAAGCGCAAATAGTAGCGCTGATCAGCGCGTGGAAGTGGAGCAACAGCGACAGAATATTGTGCGTGTTGCCCCTTCATCATGTGCATGGCGTGATCAATATTGTCTCATGTTCGTTGTGGGCAGGAGCTACTTGCGACTTCCTCCCCAACTTTGATGCGAAGAAAGTCTTCGACATTTTTTTAACAAGACGCATCAATGTATTCATGGCGGTTCCGACGATCTACCATAAGTTGATATCCTATTGGGAGACAGCACCGAAGGACGAGAGGACTGCTATTTCCGAGGCTCTGCGATCATTCCGCTTAATGGTCAGCGGCTCTGCCGCCCTTCCGGCAACAGTCATGGAGAAGTGGAAAGCGATTAGTGGTCACGTGCTGCTCGAGCGATACGGCATGACGGAGATCGGCATGGGCATTAGTAATCCGTATGAGGGAGATCGCAGGACAGGTTTCGTCGGTATGCCGTTGCCAGGAGTCTCCGTACGCCTCGTCAATGAAGACAATGAGGATGCCGGCGATGGCCCCGGTGAAATAGTAGTGAAAGGCGACAATGTGTTTCTTGAATACTGGAACAAACCGGAGACGACGAGAGCGTCATTCATAAATAATGGATGGTTTAAGACAGGCGATATCGCCGTGGTGGAGAATGGATATTACCGGATCCTGGGAAGGAACTCGGTTGATATCATCAAGTCTGGAGGATACAAGATTTCAGCGTTGGAGATCGAGGAGATATTGCGGACGAATCCAATCGTAAGAGATTGCGCGGTTGTCGGCTTGCAAGACGAAGAATGGGGTGAGATCGTTGCGGCCGCCATTACTTCGACGGAAGCCAACCCCGACGTAGCCAGCGTTTCCCATTGGCTGAAAGAGCGATTGCCTTCGTATCGGGTACCTCGCAAATTTCTGTTTGTTACGGAATTGCCGCGAAACGCCATGGGCAAAATCATTAAGGGCGAAGTCAAAAAACTCTTTTAGCGTGGTACAAATACGAGGGATTACTTTACTCGCAGCGTGTTACCTGGTTGGACAAGCCATTGGCGAATGGTTGGGTCAATGGCTCGGCATCAACGCCAACGTCGGTGGTGTTGGTTTTGCCATGTTGCTTCTCATTCTTGTCCACGAGCGAATGAACAAGTTCAAATTGACATCGGTGGAAATGGAAAAAGGCATTTGGTTTTGGAGCGAGCTGTATATTCCGGTCATCGTAGCCATGTCTGCGGTACAAAATGTCAAAGCGACAACCTCGGTAGGAGCGATCGCCGTGCTGGCGGGAGTGGTACCGGTGGGGTTATGCGTATTAATGCTCCCTTTGTTGATGCGGATGGGCACAAGACATTAACCTTGACTGTCCCGAAGAAATGATACACGATCTCCTCATTCAAAACGGTTTCATCGTTGCCCTGCTGACGACCGGTGTCATCGTTCTCACCTCGACTTGGATATCAAGGTATCTGACCGGGAAAAGGATTCCCGCTGCCGCTATTGCCATTGGCATCGGCTTATTGCTTGCCTACGTCGGCGGATCGGCCACAAATGGCAGCAACGGCATCGCTGACGTCACGATCTTTTCAGGCTTCGCGCTTTTAGGGGGATCGATGTTCCGCGACTTCACAATCGTCTCCACCGCCATGGGCGCGAGACTGTCTGAAGTCAGGAAGGCAGGTCTTCCTGGAATCATCTCATTGCTTGTCGGTATCGTATTGACCTTTTTTAGTGGCGCATTGATCGCCGTGCTGATGGGATATTCGGACGCGGAAAGTATGACCACCATTGGAGCAGGGGCTTGCAGTTTTATCGTGGGACCCATTACCGGTGCGGCCATCGGCGCGAACTCGGAGGTGATCGCCATCAGCATAGCGGCGGGAGTGGTAAAATCAATCGCTGTGTCAATCGGAACCGCGCCTGCAGCAAGATTCATTGGGCTGGATAATCCCAAAGCCGCCATAATCTTCGGAGGACTTGCCGGGACAACCAGTGGGGTTGCAGCAGGTCTCGCTACCATTGACACGAAGCTCGTGCCTTATGGTGCTATTACTGCCACGTTTTATACCGGACTGGGATGCCTCCTTTGTCCTTCGGTTCTCTATTTCACTCTTCGATGGATCTCCACCCTTCTTGGCGGCGAAGTGCAATAGTGCGATCAATTCATCGACAAAATGATTGAGTGGATTGCTAATATTCTTGACGCCCACACCATTTTTTTTTAGGCAACTTTACCAAACAGCAATCTGCTGGTATGAAGTTTCACGCGCGTGAGGGATAGAAGTGGAAAGCCCGCAGCGAGCGACGGCATTGAGTGGTGGGGCGAGGACTTGGAACGGATAGCCCGACCCGAGGAACGAGGGGCACGCCGAAATAAGGATTAGGAATTAAGAATGATTAGGAATATGAAACGCCTTTCAACACTACTCCTCATTACAACGCTGACTGTGTGGTTAGCCGCTCGTCCCACAACCAGTTATTGTCAAAAAGCTTTCGGCAACTTAAGTCTGGTTGTGGACGAAAATGTAGGCAAACCTGGATTGCATGGAATAGAAATTCTGACGAATGCTCTTAAGAAGGCGAATATTCGGGTTGTAACAGTAAAGTCGCTGGAGGAAGCTACTACCTCGCAAGCATTTTTGATCGGGACCTCACAAAATAAAACCATAAAGGGTCTGATAGAAAGTGGGGAACTAAATCTCGCTCAGAAGAAGGAAAGCCTGGCGATCAAGAAAATAAGAAGAGCGGGCAAAGACATGTTGGTCATCGCTGGTTCAGATGACCGGGGACTTTTGTATGCGTTGACGGATGCGGCCCGGCAGGTTGAAATGGCAGGCAAGGGCACTGCGATTACGAATGCCGTGGCGGAGGTGTCAGAGAGTTCTCAGGTCCCTGTACGTGGCATGATCGTATTTCTTCACAATGAGGCCGACGAGAAAGATTGGTACTATTCAAAGGATTACTGGAAGGCTTATTTTGAGATGCTTGCCGCTAACAGGTGGAATTCGTTTAACCTGGTCTTTTCTCATCAAACAGGATACCTCGCACCGATGTATCCGTTTCATGTGTCAGTTGAAAGTCACCCGGAAGTAAAAGTGGAGGGTCTCACTGATGAGCAACGCCAGAAAAACCTCGATATGCTCAAGTACATCACCTCTACTGCCAAAGAGTATGGACTGGATTTCACATTGAGCGTGTGGCAACAGATCGCCTGGGCCAACGCCCACTCGGTGGCCGGTGACTCTCAAACGAATTCAGTCTCCGGTTATACCGTGGAGAACATGACGGACTACACGTATCACGCGCTGAAGAAACTACTGAATGAATGCCCCGGCATTACCGGTCTTCAGTTAAGGATGAACTATGAGTCTGGTGTGGATTTCGACTTTCAGACGGCATTTTTCAGCGACGCCGTTTTTCGTGCTGCAAAAGAGTCAGGACGACACGTGCTCATTGAGCTTCGCGACATTGGTTTGTTGAGGGAAACTCAGGAGGCCGCGATGGCGACGGGTCTGCCCCTGCGGGTCAGTCACAAGTACTGGGCGGAGGATCTGATGTTTCCCTACCATCCCCCCAAGTTCATGCATACGTACACGTACGCAGACTGGCTTAAGTATCCTCGTGAGACGGATCACATCTACCAGGTGTGGAGCTTAGGTTCTCACAGAGTTCTTCAGTGGGGTGACCCTGAATTTGTTCGCCGGTTCGCACCCACGACTACTTTTGAAGGTGCGGTTGGTTTTGAAATATGCGCGCCTCTATCGCAGAAGGGATTTGGGAACAACACGGGAGCGTTTCGGATATTTGAGGATAAGTCACGTGAATACTATAGGTGGGAGTTTCAGCGGTACTGGAGCTTTTACAGCTTGTTCGGCAGGTTGACGTATAACGCCAACGGGTCTGATGACTTTTGGACAGGAGAGCTTGCGAAGCGGTTCGGCGCAGAAGCAGCGAAACCGATCGCCGGCATGTATCAGTCGGGCAGCAAGATTATTCCAAAGATCCTGGCGGTGGCAATCGCAAACATCAATATGTATGTATGGCCGGAAAAGGATATGGGAGGGTTGATCAACTATTACATGACGCTGAAGCCATTCGATCCGGCCATCTACAGTGGATTTCAGGAGTACGTCGACGATGTTCTTGCGGGCAGGACGAAAGGAAAAACGAATCCTGAACAGCTAGCCAATCAGTTGGAAGCTCTTGCGCAAGAAACAGAACAGTTTACCGATGTTGCAAAACCACTTGTGCCCAAGGGCAATAAGGAGTTTTGGGCTACCGAAAAAGATTTCAGGATCCTGTCGGGTATGGCGAGATATTTTAGCCACAAGATCAGAGTGGCGGTCGCGCTGAATTTCTTTTACAAAACCGGTGATGTAAGTCAACTTCAGTTGGCGATCAAGCACGGCGAGGCGGGACTCGAGATCTGGCGACAACTGTCAAAGGTTGCTGATGAAATATACTCGGACAATCTCATTTTTGGTCCCGGAAGCGTCGGCCACTGGAAGGACAACATCGCTTTCGTGGAGCACGACCTCCAGCAACTGAATTATCAGAAAGCGCTTTTTGATGTGATTCAAGATGCGGACTACGCATTTGATTTTGGTCCTGAGCCATTTACCAGGAACACGGAGGCCTACAACACGCCATACGTAAATGATTTCATGGTCGAAAGACGTTTCGTCGGGGTATATCCATCTTCGAAATACGATCCACGGGTGGGATATGGATGGGTTTCCGGAGAAGACCTGAAAGCAGAGCAGCCCGAAAATCCGACGAGGTATACCTGGTACGCCGCCACGAAGGAAGAATTGAAAAATATTCCCAAAGAAGCGTTGCTTGGTGATTACATCAAGGGTACTGAGGATGCGGTATTCCGCGTGGATTTGCCCGAGGGACACTACCAGGGAACGGTTATCATTTCAGACAAGAGTCCTAATCCAACTGCACACGGACCGATGGAAGTGTATGGAGTGGAGCGGTTCGAATCACGTCCTATTGTTGATCGCAAGATCATCGCCGCTGGTGAGACGATTGTCAAGCGGTTCAATTTCAATATGACTGGTGATCGCTATGTTTTCTTCAAGCTGGGGCTGAAGGCTGATGCCGGTGCCGATTTTATTATCAGCGCCCTGACCTTTACCAGGATTGAGCCACATGTGAAACATTTGCCGCCATCCAAAGTCCTGCCGGGCCAGCCCGTGACAATTACGGCAAGTGTTACACTCCCGCCGCTGGCGAATGACACTCATGTTCCATCAAGCCTTGGTATCATTACCTCGAATATTTCGACGCTGAGAGTTCCCCATGGGATAACACGTGTGTCGTTGAATTATACTACAGGGTCTGACCATGCGATCAAGCAAATAGACATGACCAAAACGGAAGGGCCGGTATACAGTGCTCAGATTCCCGCCGCGGATGTTCGAGAAGGATTGATCAAATACTATTTGGAAGGCGAGGATGATACTGGTCAGGTGATTCGGTTGCCAAAACACACCGAGCCGGACCCGTACTTCAAACTTGACATCACCAACGACAACTTACCTCCAACCGTCAAGCACACCGTTGTCGCGGAGCCTGTGCAGCCGGGCCAACCGCTCAAGATTGTCGCGGAAGTGAAGGACAATGCGACAGTTCAGAAGGTCGTGCTCTATTACCGTCCCACCCGCGCGACGATGGACTTCTCGCCCGTGATCATGCAAAAGGTGGACGGACAGTACGTCGCCACTATTCCTGGCAAGTTCATCACCAGCGAGTACGATCTGATGTATTACTTTGAGGCGTTGGATGCGCATGGCAACGGATGCATTTATCCAAATGCGGAGGTGGAGACACCGTATTTTGTGGTGGGGGTGGAGAGATAGTTCCGGGTTCCTGGTTCCGAGTTCAGAGTTTGAGCTCCAAATCGTCAGGTGAAAGTCGCCGGCTGTCCGGCCACCGGTCTCTTTTGTTATAATGACCGGAAGACTGATTGCACGAATGCTGAATTCGGAGACCAGCAACTTGGTCACCGTCCACCAACAACCGTTTGGCGCAAGGCTAAAATTGAGTCTGCCCTAACCGGGCTGCCAGACTGCCCCTCCTGCGTTGCCCTCCCACATGCCCACGCTAGACTTCGGAGGGCAGGCTGGGTTGCTGGCACGGTCTGTTGTCGAACAACACAGGACACTAAACTCTTAAGTTTCGAATGTGAAACGTGTTTTTCCTTCCACTTTTTTTCGTCGATATTTACACTCAAGTGGCGGCGCTTCTAACACAAGAAATCATCGACTTTGTCCGGGCACAGAAATTGGGTTTTGTCGCCACGGTTTGCCCGGATGGAACACCCAACCTTTCACCGAAAGGGACAACAACTGTTTGGGATGAGCACCATCTCGTGTTTATCGACATTCAATCACCGGGAACGATCAATAATTTGTTGAGCAATCCTTCCGTCGAAATCAACATCGTCGACATCTTTACCCGAAAGGGTTACCGGTTTAAGGGGAAAGGAAAGGTTTTGTCGGAGGGGAAACTTTTTGACGACGTGCTTGCCTCCTACGGAGATAGTGTGAAGAAGTATACGATCAAACACGTTGTGCTGGTAGAAATAGAGCAGGTGTCACCACTATGGTCACCGGTTTACGATACGGGCGCGAGTGAAGAGGAGGTGAGGAAGAGGTGGAGGGAGTACTGGGGGGGAGTCTAGTGCAGGTTCCCGGTTCCTGGTTCCGCGGTCAGGGTTTGAGCTCCAAATCGTGAGGTGAAAGTCGCCAGTCACCAGGCACCGGTCGCCAGTCTTTGTGTTATAATGACCGTTAGACGGGGTGTACGAATGCTGAGTTCGGAGCCCACAACTTCGTCACCAGCCACCAGGACTTGCGTGTTGTTCCGGCACCCGAATTTTTGTAATTAGCCTGCGATGCGTTGATGATTAACCATGTTTTCCAAAGCCTGCGAATACGCCATTCGTGCAGTCCTCTATATTTCCACTAAGAGTGTTGACGGCTCGCGTCCCGGTATTCCGGAAATCGCCAAAGAGGTGGATGCTCCGCTGGCCTTTACCGGGAAGATACTGCAAGCCCTCGTTAAGGCCGGGATCATTTCATCGGCCAAAGGACCGAACGGTGGCTTTTATATTGACCCTAAGGCGAAGCCCATTCCCCTGAATGCGATCGTGAAAGCTATCGACGGCAATGAGGACGTGCTGCACGACTGTGTCCTGGGGCTGAGTCAATGCTCGGACAAATTTCCCTGTCCGATCCACAGGGAGGTTAAAGTCTACAAAGAGCGGCTTCGCAAGGTGATGAAAGAAACAACCGTTCAGAGCCTGGCCAATGACCTCACTCGGGGCAGGACTTTCCTTAAAACGATCATGGCGAAAAGATAGGCCGTCCGGGCAAGATGCTCGCCAACCGCGTACTCCTGACGTGGGATAGCGCTATATCCAGAAACCATTAGACTCTACGGGCCAAGTAAAGGACAATCTAATCTTTTTTACAAAAAAATAAAAGAGTAGTTAGTCTTTTATTTATTTTTAATGATCTAATGCTCAAACGCCATGAGAACGACAAGTTTTGTTGAGTACCTGCTTAACCCCCGGAACTGGTGGTTGCCTCTGCTGGTAATCTTTATAATCAGTATCACGGGGGTCTTTATGACGGGGCTCCACACCTACACGGAAGCGCCTCCGATGCCGGATTATGTGACCGCCGACGGTAAGATCATTTTTAGCAAGAGCGACATCCAAAATGGCCAGATGGTGTTTCAAAAGTACGCCCTGATGGAGTACGGTAGCATGTTTGGTGACGGCGCCTACCGCGGCCCAGACTACTCCGCCGAAGCTTTGCACTATACCGCCGCGTTCATGACTGCATTCTACCAGCGATCATTTGCCGCGGAGGAGGGAGACAAGGAGATCAAAATGTTGGGCATCGCCGAAAAGGTTAGGAATGAAATCAAGTCGAACAGGTATGACGCATCGAACAACTCGGTAATCCTGTGCGAGGGTCAGGCGTATGCCGCGACGGAATTAGTTCGATATTATCAACAAGTGTTTCTGGACCCGCGACACCCCCAGGCTTTTTTGCCTTCGGGATATATTACGGATGCGCATGAGATACATGATCTCAGTGCTTTTTTCTTTTGGGGGGCTTGGGTATGTGGTGTTGAACGGCCGGGGAAATCGTACAGCTATACCCATAACTGGCCATTTGATCCGGTTGCCGGTAATTCGCCGAGCGCCGCAGTGATCATTTGGAGTATCATCGGTTCTCTTGGCCTGGTGATCGGTCTGGGTATTGTGCTGTACTACCACGGCAAGCTTGAAAAACTGGATGACACTGCTTTTACCAACAAGGCCGCGCCTTTGATGACCTCCGCTGGTGTGAGCCGTTTCGTCCCCACCGCCACCCAGCGGGCTACCTATAAATTTTTCTATGCGGCGATCGTGCTTTTTGTAGTCCAGGTACTGGCGGGAGTCTTGACGGTACATGATTTTGTCGGCTTCGTCAACTTTTGGGGTTTTAATATCTCGGAAGCCCTCCCTATAACTATTACCAGAAGCTGGCACGTCCAACTGTCTCTGTTATGGATTTCCGCGTGCTGGATAGGGGCGTCCTTCTTCGTTATGCCGATGCTTTCGCCGAAGGAACCAGCAGGGCAGCTCCGATTGATCAACACGATGTTTGCATTGATCGTTGTTTTAGTGGCAGGAGCAGTGGCCGGGTTGTTCATCGGACCGAAGGGAATTAGTGGTGATGCCTGGTTCCTGGTGGGTCACCAGGGATGGGAATACCTCGAGCCCGGGAAGATTTGGCAGGGCCTGCTATATGTCATCTTTGGATTTTGGGCACTGATCCTTTATCGCGGTCTGAGGCCGGTCATGACGTTGAGGAAGCCGTGGGCGCTACCAAACTGGCTTGTGTATACAACATTCAGCATTCTTGTGCTGTTGTGTTCCGGCTTGATGTTCACACCGAAAACAAATTTCGTAATTGCAGACTTCTGGCGATGGATGGTTATCCACATGTGGGCGGAAGCCTTCTTTGAAGTTTTCACCACCGTGCTGATTGGATATTTCATGGTGTTGATGGGGCTGGTGAGCCAGCGTGCTGCCACGCGCGTCATCTATCTGGCTTGTCTTCTTTTCCTTGGCTCTGGACTGCTGGGCATATCTCATAACTTTTATTGGAATGCAAAGCCCGTGTTTACGATGGCGCTTGGCTCTGTGTTTTCCACTTTACAGGTTGTTCCGCTCATCTTGCTCACCCTGGAGGCGTGGCGTTTCAGCAAACTGCCGCGGCAACTGGAAAACGGGAATGGCGGTGAACTATCCTTCGGCTTTCCAGGAGTCTTTCTTTTCCTCCTTGGCGTCAACTTCTGGAATTTCTTTGGTGCAGGCGTGATGGGGTTCATCATCAATTTGCCAATCGCGAACTATTACGAGCATGGCACGTATCTCACCGTCAATCACGGGCATGCGGCATTGATGGGAGTGTATGGCAACCTGTCGCTCGCGGGCGTCCTGTTTTGTTGTCAGCTGTTGTTTGAGCCGGCGGCCTGGAATAAGAAATTGGTGACGACCGCCTTCTGGTCCATAAACGTTGGCCTGTTGTTGATGGTCGTGCTTGACCTGTTCCCTGCCGGTATACTGCAGTTTATTGCTGTCGTTGAAGGCGGACTATGGTTTGCGCGGAGCAGTCACTTTGTCGACAGCGCGGCGTTCCAGGCGTTGACCTGGCTGCGCATCATCGGCGGATCAATCTTTGTGGTAGGCGGAGTTGTTCCGTTGGCATGGTTCATTATTTCAAGGAGGACAAAAGTAAAGATGCCCACTAAGGGAAATGGTCTGACGCGCTCGTTGGGGAATGGAGTGACGGAGGTCAAGATTGTGGAGAAGGAGGTGTTGGTTCGAAATTTGTAATTCAAAATAATTCAAAATTCCTGATTCCTAATATTCCTAATTCGTAATTGGGTTGGACGCTGTCGGAAATATGAAATGAATCCGCGTGAGGGATAGTAGCGAAAAGCCCGCAGCCGCGGGGCCCGTGTGAAAGCGCGAGGACTTGTAGCGGATAGCCCGACCCGAGGAACGAGGGGCACGCCCAGGAGAAGCACCAATCCCGATAGTCCCGATAGCTATCGGGATCGGGACCAATTAAATCACAAGGCCCAAATTTTCAATAACGAAAACGGATTCGTGTTTTATTGAAATTTGAACATTGGCTATCGAAATTACGAATTAGGAACCCGGAATCAGGAATTAGGAATTATTAGGAATTAGGAATTAGAAACCTCCTCCGGCTCCCGTTCGGTCTGCACCACAGCTCTTCTCCGCTGAGGCATTATCTTTCTCGGTAAATAGTTAAAGTCCGCTTTCCCTTTCTTCAGCCATGAGAGACCGAAGGCGATGAGTGCGATGGCTTCGAGCACAAAGGTCGGGCGAATGACCTGGATCGCTTCGATGCCGCCCAGGATGGGAACGAGCACCAGACAGGCAATCATTACCTGGCCGCATCTCAGGAAGAAAGCGTCGTCGTCACCCGTGCCGAACAGTTCCAGGCGCTGGGCGCGGCGAAAGTTCACCATCGACATCAGGGCGAGCACAATGAAAAAAGAGGCAGCGAAACCATAGTGCACCCAGCCGATCGTCTTGCTGCTGATGAAAGTGCGGAGGTTATCTTTCATGACCACGTCCGATGCAGTCGGAAATGCCACCACGCCGATCGCAAAGAGTCCGGCCAGGTTGGTCATGGCGTTGTCTGAAAGTCCTTTGTCACCCGGGCGTTTAGGATGGCCCGTGTAGCAGATCATGAACAGCGCTACGGTGAGCAACGTCCCGGTAAACACTTCTCCCATCGTCGTGTAGTAATAGTGACTCACGGAGCTCTTGAACGAATTCTCCGCCACGTAGGCATAGTGGTCATATTTCCAGATGAAGAGTTCGTTGTCGAACAGTCCGGTGCTGTTTAAAATGAAATTTCCCGCCAGCAACAAGAAGGGCAGCAACATGCCCAGCCATCCGATGGCTTTGCGCATGGTGAGATAAGAAACGACTTCATAGCGGGGGGTAGGTGTGATTTCAGGCATAGAGGAGTCATTTAAGTGAAAAAACGATCAGGCCTTTCAGTAGGTGAGGTCTTTATATGGAAGATACAGAAATGTCCTGAACGGTGCAACGGAAGGCTATGCGCACTCGTAACAATCACTGAATTCTGGAAGGCAAGTTCCAGGTTCCGGGTTCCGGGTTCCAGGTTCCTAGTTCCGGGTTCCAGGTTCCTGGTTCCGGGTTCCTGGTTCCGGGTTCGGTCTAGTTCGAAGTTTGTAGTTTGTAATTCCGTGCTTGGAATTTGGTGCTTGTGATTTGGAATTTGCCACCGGGGGGTTATTTTACACAAGTAAATTTCAACCTCATGCATGATCTATTTCTTTTCCTCCACTTGATCGGCCTCTCGATGGCCGTAGGCACCGGATTTGCAAACCTTTTTCTTGCGAGCGCGGCCGCTAAACTCGACCCGGCTGAACGAGGCACATTTATGTCGCGGACAATGGTAGTCGTGCGCATGGGACAAATAGGCTTGGGATTGCTCGTCCTGTCCGGGCTCTACCTGATGACGCCGTACTGGTCGGTGCTCTCAGAGATGCCGACCCTCATGGCCAAGCTCACCTGCGTAGTCCTTGTGCTTGTGCTCGTCACCGTGATGACCCTGGTAGCCCGAAAGGCCAGGCAAACGAACAATCCAGCCCTGCTCATGAAGTTAAAACCCTGGGGCATGGTCAACTTCTTCCTGGGGCTGACGATAGTCGTGCTTGCGGTGCTGACTTTTCATTGAATTTCGGGTTCCATTCCATTCGGTCGGGGGCCCGCCGCCCCGGGAGGCGGAGACATGAACTTCGAAGTACAGTTTGATGGATGGAACGGTCTCATGGACGAAGACCAGAGGCGGGGTCACCAACCATTAATGCATCGGATAGCACCAGGCTACAATTCGACTCCGCTGCCCGGTCCCGACCCGAGACCCGGAACGCGGAACCAGGAACCCAGAACCTCAAACTAAAGCCGCTTTGTGTAAACGATCG
>CAZLWX010000078.1:0-18901 GCA_964563295.1 uncultured Roseivirgaceae bacterium
TGTGCTGTTGCAGGATCACGGTGATCGCGTTTCCTTCCGAAGCATTAAGATCAAGGAGTTGAAGTAGAACACAAACTTTAACACGATGTCGATAAAAAAATCAAGAAGAGAATTTCTGAGGAAATCGGTAGTAGCAAGCGGTGGCTTATTTGCCGGTGCCATTGGATTTAGTGCCAGGTCATACGGAAACATCATGGGCTCGAACGACAGAGTCCGTGTCGGCGTAGTTGGTTTCTCCGATCGTTTCAGAAGCTCATTGCTGCCGGCGTTTCAGTTTCATAATGAGGAACTCAACTTTGATATTGTTGCCGTGTCTGATATTTGGCGTGTCCGACGCGAGGCGGGACAAGCCCATCTATCTTCGAAAATGGGTCACAGTGTGAAAGCATTCCGCAACAATGAAGAGCTGTACGACTCAAAAGAATGCGACGCCGTCATAATCAGTACACCCGATTTTCTTCATGCGCTTCACCTGGTGGAAGCCATGAAGGCGGGATGCGACGCATACGTGGAAAAACCTTTTGCGGAAACGATGGAGGACAACCGCGCTGCCCTGGCCGCTGTTCGATCGTCGAACAAGATTGTTCAGATTGGATCGCAGCGTCGAAGCGGAGCAAATTACCACGCCGCGGCGGATTTCATAAAGAGCGGCAAGTTTGGCCCTGTGACGATGGTTGAGCTAACCTGGAATGTCAATCAGCCGGGCCGCTGGCGGAGACCCGCTTTGGTCGCACAGATGAAGGAGCATGACACGGACTGGAAACGCTTCATCATGAATCGTCCTTTCGAGCCATTCGACGCGCGCAAACACCTGGAGTATCGATTGTTCTGGCCGTACTCGTCAGGACTACCCGGTCAGTGGATGAGTCACCAAATCGACACGGTTCACTGGTTTACAGGACTTCGCCATCCGAGAAGTGTGGTTGCAAACGGTGGAGTCTACGTTTGGAAGGACGGCAGGAAAAACTGGGACACGCTCACGGCCGTCTTCGATTACGGCCCGGTCGACAACCCCGCCGACGGATTTCAAGTGACCTTTGCTGCACGTATGCACAACGGTGAGGAGCATCCAAAAGAAATCTACTATTCTAATGGTGGCGAGCTTAACCTGGCGACAAATAAGGTTTCACCTACAGGAGGCCTGACAGAGTATCACGCGAAAGCGATGAACATGGAGCCGAATTTGCTCCCCGAGGTGGACCTTGCCGATCTTAGTGTGAGGACGGTGGCAACCGCGAATACCGGCGGCGATATCACGACATCAAACCATATGCGCAACTGGATGGAGTGCGTCCGCAGCCGTAAAGAACCAAACGCTCCCGTTGAGGCGGGTTATGCTCATGCTGTTGCTTGTATCATGACAACGGCGGCAACTCAAACGGGTGCCAAGGCAACATTCGATGAAAAGTCACAGGAAGTGATTGCGAACGGCAAGATTTTCAAATATTAATTCCGCGAATTGTCATCCATGCACCTTACGGACTTATTTGATATCAGGGGGAGAGTTGCTGTTGTCACGGGCGGCACCGGTGTGCTTGGTGGCGCGATGGCTAAAGGCCTTGCTGCCGCGGGAGTAAAAGTAGTTGTGCTTGGGCGAAGAGCATCAGCGGGAGAGGAGATCGTAGAAGAGATTCGTCGCAGCGGCCACGAAGCCAGCTTCGTGAAGGCGGATGTGCTCGACGTGACATCACTGGAGCAGGCAAATGAGGCCATGCTGAAAATGCATGGTCGCCTTGATATCTTGGTTAACGCCGCGGGCGGAAACCTGGCAGGTGCCGTAATCAATTCTGAGCAGACTTTTTTCGATCTCGAGATGCCGGAGTTTCAAAAGGTCGTCGATCTTAATCTGACCGGGACAGTGCTTCCCACCAAGATATTCTGCCAGCATATGGCGAAGGCGAAGCAAGGGGTGGTGATAAACATTGCTTCGATGTCGTCATTCCGGCCGATCACGCGTGTCGTGGGTTATTCCGCGGCTAAGGCTGCAATCCTTAACTTCACGGGATGGATGGCCATCGAAATGGCCCGTAAATTCGGAGAAGGGATTCGCGTAAACGGCATTGCCCCTGGCTTTTTCCTCACGGAACAAAACCGTTCGTTGCTTACGCGCGAGGAGGGTGGGTACACGCCAAGAGGTGAGGCTGCCATACAGCACACCCCTTTTGGCCGTTTTGGAGAGCCCGATGAGCTTATTGGCACCTTGATATGGCTTTGCTCAGACGCTTCGCGGTTTGTCACGGGGGTCACCATTCCGGTAGATGGTGGATTTAATGTGTACTGTGGAGTATGAGGCATTCCAAACTTTTTTGCCGACGAGAAGGTTTAGCTGATGTAGCATTTCCATTTTTTGTTTTCCAACCACTAAACGCCCTTGGCGATATTAGATTTAGTAACTACCCAACTTGAATTTCCACGACTTTAATTTCGACTCCCGGCTGCTTGACGGACTGGACTCGATGGGATACACGAAGCCCACACCGGTCCAGGAGCTGACCATCCCCGCTGTTTTGGCGAACCGCGACGTCATTGCATGTGCCCAGACGGGCACGGGCAAGACAGCAGCGTACATTTTGCCGATTCTCAACAAGATCATACACACAGACAAGCGTCACTTGAATACGTTGGTTATTGCTCCAACACGCGAGTTAGCCCTGCAGATCGATCAACAGGTGGAAGGATTTGCTTACTTCCTGGGTATAAGCTCCATTCCAATTTATGGCGGTGGTGACGGCGCAGCGTGGGATCAGCAGCGAAAGGCCTTGGAGCAGGGCGCGGATATCATCATCGCCACACCCGGACGACTCATCGCACTCCTTGCGGCTGGAACCATCGATTTTACTCATCTCCAGCACCTGGTGCTCGACGAAGCCGATCGAATGCTGGATATGGGTTTTTTCGATGACATCATCAAGATCATCAGCTATTTGCCGACGAACCGGCAAACGCTTTTGTTTTCTGCAACGATGCCGCCTCGGATCAGGACCCTTGCCAACAAGATCCTCACCAATCCCGAAGAGATCAGCATTGCCATTTCAAAGCCTGCGGAAGGTGTAGTACAGCACGCCTATCTGGTCCATGATCACCAGAAAGGGCCGCTGTTGAAGAAACTGCTGAAGACGGATGATCATCAGAGTATCATTGTTTTCTCGAATTCCAAAGAGAATGTCAAGAAGTTGGGTTACGAGCTGCGCCGCGCCGGCATGTCTGTGCAACCATTTCACTCCGATCTGGAACAAGAGGAGCGCGAATTAATCCTGAATCAGTTCAGAAATCGCCAACTGAGAATTCTTATCGGTACCGACATACTCTCCAGAGGAATTGATGTTGAGGGGATCGGACTGGTCGTCAATTACGATACGCCACACGACGCTGAGGACTATGTTCATCGCGTGGGACGCACAGCCCGGGCGGAGCGCACAGGTGTGGCGGTCACGTTTGTCAACGAAAAAGACCAGCATAAATTTGCCAGGATTGAGAAGCTCATCGGGAGGGAGATCGAAAAGCTGCCGTTACCGCCTGAGCTCGGCGAAGGGCCGGTGCCGGGCCAAAGACGGGTTCAACAAAAGAAGAAGCGATTTTCGCGCGACAGGCGCAATATGCGTCGCAGGGGTCGCTGATTTGAATTACCTGGTTTCAATACTTTGGAGCACGCGACCGAGGAACCCATCAATCGCGTCATAATCAATCCACCGCGCCACAATCACCAGATCATTGTCCTCATCTACATAAATCATGTTGGTGCCGGCGCCGATATGAGCGAACGCCGTTTCTGGCGCGCTGGGGAAAAGCTTCTTTCCTGTATTTAGGAAATAGTTCATGAAGCCATAAGTGTCTTTGGCTGGTGTCGGCGTGCGCGATTGCCTGATCCAACTCTCGGGAATCACTTGTCGATCTTTCCATTTTCCGTGGCGGAGCGTCAGGTAACCGAACCGCGCCTGGTCGTAAGCTGTGATGAACATACCGCCACCCCAATGTGATCCGCCGCTCACCGATTGCACGGCCTGACCATCCAGCACGATCCACGAATTTTCATAACCAGTCCACCTCCAGGTAGGAGAGGCGTCAATCGGATCCATCACCTTTTCCTTCAGCACTACCGGCAATGGCTTTCTCCAGATATTTAGCAGGGCAAGTGCCAACACGTTCACACGGGTGTCGTTGTATTTGTACACGGTTCCCGGTTCATTTCGCGGGCGGGTCATCCATTCCGATGCGGGGCCTTCGGGGCGGTCCGCCCAGTCGGGTTTTCCCCAAAGTGTTCCTTCCCAGTCGCTGGTCTGACGCAGAAGATGGTTCCAGGTGATCTTCCTGTTGTGACCGGTGTCGAAGAGTTCAATGACGTCCGGCGACTTGAGTTCGTCGGCTTTGTTTCCTGCATTCGGCGAAGGATTGAACGGGATCACTGGCGCCATATAGGAGTGCACCTGGTCATGGATGTCACGAATCAATTCGTCGCGCACGGCCAGGCCGGCTAGCGTCGACAGAAAACTCTTTGCAACGCTGAACGTCTGATCGACGCGCCACGGACTTCCCCATTCCGCCACCACATAGCCCTTCCGAATGACGAGCCCGGTGGATTCACCCCGCTCTTTTAACGGACCTATAGGGTATCCAAATGGTTCGCGGCCAAATGCACTTTCGTAAAATGCTTCTTTTAGATTACGGGGTGCCGTTGACTCGTGACCGATGGCAAACTCGATTGCTTCTTTGAGACGAGTCGGATTCATCCCAACCGAAGCCGGGTCTTTCTTTTCCCACGGGCCAGGATCGGGATAATAGACCTTCTGAGAAAATGAGGGAGTAAGGGCTAACAACAGCAGCGGGATGAGAAGCTGCGACCAGATTATGCGACGCACGAGTATGGGGTTTAGGTACCAAAAGATACGCAATGCGGCGGTGCCTTGAAAGAACATTATTATGGCGGTCGCCTACATCGGTCAGCGGAGGCTGCATTCCGATCAACGGTGGGGCCACCCGTTCCCGAGAAGTCACGCCGCTGCTGTGCGTGCATTATAAGCGGCAGTGCGTGCCTGGGCGACCTGTCGCTCTTTTTTCTCACTTCGTTTCTTGTCGACGGCGAGTTTCCAAATATAGAGACCAATTCCAGCCAGAAGGTAGAATGCCGTCACAATGGCAAATCCTGCCCACGCGCTGTTCATGCTTGCGTTTAGGGCAGCAGCCACTGTTATGCTGAGGAACATCAGAAACAGCAACGATACCAGCCCCATCAATGCGAACTTGATCGCCTTACCGATCAATGCCTGCATATCCTCCTTTGCGACTTCTTTCATGTGCTGAACTTCGCGTTCGGCGTATCGAAACGGTGCCAGTATGGCGCCTGCGGCTCTGTAAAATAATTCGGTCATAACGGTGCTGTTAGTGCTCGTCCAAAACCACCACGTCTGCATCGGCTGGTTCGACAATTTCCTTCTCCAGGGCCTTCATCTTGCGTTTGGCCATTGCCCGGTCAACGATCTTGTCAGCTTCGTCCCTGATCCGTCTGCGGGTAACCTTGCCGGCATCGGGAGCGATCAAGATTCCAATTGCAGTTCCCATGGCTGCTCCCAATAGAAAGATCAAGCTGGTTTTCATTTGTTTTTTGATTTTCTTAATTCCTAAGTAAGATTATACCATTGGGATTTCGACGAGTGACCGACTTGATAAGGGAAATTATTCCCCGAAAAATCTCCCGTCAGAATGGATATCCAATCGCGATGTTGAGGATGAGGTTCTCCCGTCGCCATGCGGCGCTTCGGGGATCGATTTCGTTCCAAACCCATCTGCTCCCGTCCGGCAGGTACGGTTTGCGGACCGGAAATGCGACGTCGAATCGCAGAATGAAAAAGTTGAAGTCAAAGCGAAGACCTGCTCCGGTTCCGGCCGCCAGCTCGTCAAGGAATGTCTTTCGATTGAATTTACTGCCGGGTCGAAGGGTGTCATCTCTCCAGAGCCAGATGTTGCCCGCATCGAAGAACAGTGCTCCTTTCATCAGCTTGTTTATGTCAAACCGGAATTCAACGCTTCCCTCTATTTTCAGGTCACCACGCTGGTCGAGAAATAAGATATTGTTTTCCGATTGCTGATCGCTGCGAACATTATACGTCCCTGGCCCGATCGAGCGCGCCGGGAACGCGCGGACACTGTTTGATCCTCCGACCGAAAACTGACGGATGTAGGGCATCGTGATCGAATTGCCAAAGGGCAGGCCCGCGCCTGCCACCAGTCGCGAGGCGAGCATATTTCGTTCATCGAATTGATAGTAATGGCGGAAATCGATTTCCCCTCTGACAAACTGGGAGTACGCTGAACCAAATATTGTTTCCAGGGAGTCGCTTTCCGCACTCTGCCTGAAATCGCCGCCCTTTAGCAGCTGGACAAAATTTCCAGCGGACTCAGCTTTGGCGTTGAAGTAGAAATGATTTTTCTCATACCGGCGCTCCCGAAATCGCTCCTGTCGCTCTTGGTTGACCTGGGTGTTCAGGGTAAATGCGTAGCGGGCTCCCATGATGAATTGATCTTCGAGTGATCGCCTCAGAAATGTGTTGTTGCGGATCGATGATCTGAATTCCGGCGAGGTCTTACTGAGCCTCATATAAGAAATGTCTACGGGAAACAGCTCGTGGTTTTTTAGGGTGTTTTCACGCCACGTGAAGCCGTAAGCCAGGTTGGCTGAGTTCAGCCGGAAGTAACTGATCCGCTGCTGCAGCCGGAAACCGAGCTTGACGTCGGTGGTCGGCAGGTATTTTCGGGAGGGATAATAAATATTAAACGGCGTTACAAAGCGAGGTGCTGACAGGCTTGACTCAACACCCAGTTCGAACGCATTCAATGGTTGTTTGATTTTACGGCTTACCTGGACTTCATATCCCGTATTAACCATAATCTGGAACCGTTCCGACCCGCGGAGGAAATTCCGGTTTGTGAAGCTGACGTTCAAGCCTGGTCCGACAAAGTTGTTCGACTTTGAGGTCAATTGAAATTCCGAACGAATGGACTTCTTTTGTTGTGGTGTAAGATAGATCCTCGCATTAAGCAAGGCTGAGTCCGATGCTGATTCCTCATACTTAATATTGACAAACTTAAAGGAACCCAGGCTCATCAGGTGTGATAAGGTATATTCGTGGTCTACCCGCCGATAAATATTCCCCTGCTTAAGATTCACAACATCGGTGATGATGCGCGGCCGATAATTCCGCTGACGGTCGATGTAATTGTATCCATCGATCTTAAACGTGTCAGCCACCGACAATAGCGAGTCGTCCATCAGGGTATAGTCCGGGTAAATAGTCACGCTCCCGATCCGATAAATGCGAGTGGCCTTGGAAGGCACCCCGTTCTCAAGCAAAAGGCTTAAGTCGATCTTGCGATCACCAACGGTGCTGTCGGCTTCGAAGACCAGGTGCCGGTCGTCGAAAAAGAAATAGCCGTAATTTTCAAGCGATTCTTCGATGCGGGCCTGTTCGGCCTGAAGACGCTCGAGGTTGTATCGCTGGTTTTCTTTCAAATACGACTCCTGCTTTATCGAATCGATGTTTGCAAACAACCTGGTATCTTCAGGGTAGTCGATGTTTCTCAACCGGTAGGGGCGATGCACGGTTGCCGTGTAGGTGACGTTTCCCTTTTTGCCTTCGACTTCCGTCTGATATCGCACTTCTGCCTGGAAGTATCCATTGTTGACGAGGTGTCCCCGTATCAGGTTAGCCGTGCGTTCTGCGTTGACGTCGCTCATGTACACCGGCACCTGGCCGAGTTTATTTTTCACGAAACTGCGGAAGCTTTTTTTTGCTTCCGCCGGACCGGCGATGTAATAGAACCATACTCCCGGCCGCATTCCCAGTATGGTCGTGTTCGGACGTGGCGAAACGTTCTGGTCCATCAGTTCCTTGATCCGATTTTTGGCGCGGACCCGTCCCTGTGGCTCCAGCCTGATTTCGTACCCCGTATATAGCGCTTCACTCTCCGGAACATACTTGATAGCACTGCACCCTACTAGCACTGTCATAGTCAGAAGCCAGATCGTGTTCGCCGGAACTGATCGCGCTCTAATCATGCCCGCGCTGGTTATCGGTGTCTGCTTTGAATAATTCGCGGAAAGCGTCGTAATCTTTGATAAAGATCAGTCCGGCTCCGGTTTCGATCAGTTCGCCATCGATCATATCATAATTACTGTTTCTGAAACCAGTGACCCGAAACCTGCCGTCTTCCGTCAATAGGTACTCGATTGCCAGGTCGCCGATATAATCCGTAACCTCGCGATTCGTCGTTTCGCCTTCGATGTCGACATTGCCTGAGAGTTTGACTACAAGGCGGTCATCCAGGAGCCGCTTGGATAAACCTAGCTGAAGTTCGGTTTGTCCCTGCGCTGTTCCTGTAGAGTAATCCTCATATGACTTCACGTCAAAGCTGAGTTCAACGCCTCTGATATTCTCTGATAGTTGATTGAGTTGTTCCGTGAGTATCTTGCTTACGCTTGTTCTGGCCGTACCTTCAAAACCCGCCCCCGCCCGGTTTTCGAGTGGATTATCGGCGATAAATCGTTTAAGAATAATCAGCGCGAAAACTTGTTTGTTAAGATCCGATTCGCGCGTATTAATGTCCTGCAGCCTCGCGTAAACATTTCCGCCCAGGGCATTTCTTTCCTCCATCGGCATTTCAAGGCGAAAGCTGATTTCCGGCTTTAACAACTCGCCCTTCATCACCAGGTAAACAAGGAACGGCAGCCGCTGGCGATATCGGTTTAACTCCTCCTGGCTGGCTAGTTGGTTAGACAGCAGCTCTACCGGCGACGTTTCAACTCTGTACACGGCCTGAATATCCATGGATGCGTTTAACGGGTCTCCCGTCCACACCATGGTGCTCCCAGACTCTATACTGAACTCCCTTTTGACAAACTTGTAAAATGACAGGTTGTAGGTACCTTCTGAAATCTCATATCGACCCGATAACTGGACATCCCCGGTTCGGTCCATCTGGAGCGTGAGGGTGGTATTCCCTTTCACCGTGAGCTGGTCTTCTGTGGTCGGATCGATGATAATCGTGAGCGCTTCATCATCTGTTAATTCCACCTTGGCTGTCAAATCGATTCCGCGAAAGGTGCTCTTCACCGTGTCGCTTAACTCAGGTTGGATGGCTTTCATGAACGGGTCGCCCTTGAAGGTTTTGTCGACAAACCGAACAATACCTTGTGTCTCCAGAATGGTCGCCTGCTCCTGTGGGACGATGTAAGTGAGGTGGTCGCCATCGGTGAGGCTGAGTTCCATGTCGACATCCGGATTTTCCATGGTGCCGCGAATACGGGCTTCAGCATTAACATTTAAGGTGCCAAAGAAGAGGTCATTATCACCTTCGGCAGTATTCAGTAATTGGAATTTCTTCGTCGTCAGGTCGAGGTTGAAGGAGAAGTCGCGGTAATCACGGGTAATTACCTCTCCATCCAGTGTGGCCTTGTTGTTATTGGCGTCGGTCAAATCAAATTCATTCAGGGTAATACCGCGATTGTTAAACACCAATGACTCGTTGCCAATCTTGAATGGTGTCTTGAGAAATATAGAATAAAGGCTGACCTGGCTAAGATTGAGTCGTCCCGTCAAGACAGGTTCTTCCAATGAACCGCTGCCATGCAGGGAGCCATTGAGTTGACCTGTGAGACCGGTGACATAATTGCCGAGCAAAGGACCAAGGACACTCAAATCAAAAGCCCCGACGGTTGCACGGATGTCGACCGCTGACTTATCTCCACTTTCGTAATAGCCTCGTGCCTGCATATTGTTCTTGTCTCCTGCCAGAGAGAAGTCGACGTCAAAACGGTTCTCCAGCTTCCGCTCAACCGATAACTTGAGGTCGCCCCAGTCGACCTGGGATACTGCGAGTTTGTGTATGGCGATATCGGTAGTGAAGGGAAGGGGATCTTCATCAACAAACAATCTGATGTCGCCTTCGAGCAGCCCCGAAACCGGCTTCTCCTGGGCGATCATACTCGACAAATATTCGAGATTGAGCTGTCGGAAGCCGATGTACAATGGTGAGTTAACCTTTTCATCGCGGTCAACGACTATCTGCTCGTCTCCGTGGGTTAACCTGACATCTCTGGCGAGTAACCTTTTTCCTCCGAACCTGATAAAATTCTCAGCCGGTACGGTCCATTCCTGGTAATTCAATCGAATGCCCGCTGTGTCCAGATGAAGCTCGAATTCATTCTCGCGGCTGTAAAAGATGCCGCCAATGATGTATTTGTAGTAGTCCAGCGAATCGCGCACAACCACATTAGTGCGAATCGAGTCATGGGCGACGGTACCATTGAATTCCAGCCCATCAATTCGCATGGAGTCAATCATCACCTGATCGAACAAGAAGTTGAAGTTCAGTTCGCTGGAGTCAGAGTTCGTGCTTAGGGTAAAGGAATGCACTCCGATATTGGAGTATTGGATTTCCGAAATGCCGAATTGAAGGCGCAGACTCTGGTTCTGGCTGTCGAAATAGCCGTTGATCTCGCCGGGTTTGAACGTGTGTAATTCCGGAAAAATAATATCCGTCAGGAGGGCTGTTTTTTTCAAATTAAGGTGAAAGTTGAAATGCTGGGGTTCCTCATAGCTTTGTTCAACCGAGTCGTGAAGCGAGTAGTAGTGGTTGAAATATTCTCTGACCACAGCATGAATGGTGAAGATGTTAATGGAGCCTTCAAACCGGCCCTCCAGTACATCGGAGTCGATTTTGATTTCCGACCGGCCCTCCTGGTCAATGGAGGCAAATAGCATTGAGTCAACTGCATAAAGTTTGTCGCCGTTGAATATGGCGACCTTTCGAAGGGAGAGCGAACCATTTAACACGCGAAGGTCCGCTGTGGCCATATCCACGTCAAGAGTACCTCGTGCTCGTAGGGGGCGCTCTGTGAGTTGCAGCTGCCTGAAGTCGGCGTGACGCAAATCGAAGGTTAAGTCGTAGTGAGGTATATCGTCTCCAAACGCCACGCCCGCGTCGAGTGCGAAGTCAAGGTTCTTATCCCGGTAGGAAGCCTTGCCCTTCAGACTATCGTTTCGCACCGTCGCCGAGACGTTGAGATTCTCATAAGTATATCCATTGTACTCTACGCTTGCAACCCTGGCAAGAAGTTCAGCATTCATCTCGTCTGGTGTAATGCCCCGGCTTTTTACTTCAGCGCGGAGGTCGATCTTTCCAATGGTCTGAGGCTGCATGAGCAGGCTACCAAGGTCGAATTCATCGACATCAACTTTTCCCTTGAAGCCGCGCAATGCGGAAATGGAATCGAGGTTCATTTCCCCTGACGCCGTTACTGACCCGATGTTGCTGGCAAGGGTTGTGGTGAAATCGGCTCGCTCAAGATCACCCTTATAACCTCCCGTCATGTTGATCCACTCCGGCAATGCGATGGAATCGGGGAGTATAGAGTCCGGCACGATTGCGCTGATATCGGCACGGGTCGTGTAAAGTTTGTCGACCGACAGGTCAAGTCTAAGTCGATCCAGTTCCGGAAGCCCGGCAACGGTGCCGCTGGCGTCTACTTCCGTGTCTGACAACATTTTCAGTCCAAGGTTGTGCACCCTCAGTTCCTGGATGGGTCCGCTCACCGACCCGGCAAGAAGTATTCTCATCGATGGCGAGAGCGTTAGGGGCAGGCTGTCGCGCAAGGAGGGGTTGAAGTAGAACAGGTCGCGTATGCCCAGGTGACTTCCGTCAACGCTGGCCCAAATGCTTAGATCTTTCAGGTTGCTTGCCAGATCTTGAAGCGACGGATACTGAGCGCGGGCTTGCAGGCTAAGCCGGCTGTTACCAGTTTCCAACGCCAATCGCTCCACGGCCGCACTGTCATCCGACATATCAAGCTGACCCTGAAATCTCTTGACCTCGAATCCGCTATGTTCTGAAAATGACAAATGGTCGATCTCACCGTGGATCGAATTATCCGATGCACGCAGATCCGTCGCTCCGAGGTTGAAAGCAGTGATTGCAATGTCATTCGGATCGAATGTTTCTGGCGACAGCGATGGCTTTGTGGCATCAAACAGACGGAAACGATTGTTTTCAAAGGAAACTTGGCGAACCCGTATATCCCAGCCCGGAGCTTCTCTCGTTGGAGAGTTTCCGGATGATGGTCGCCCGGGAGCTGAGCCTTGGCTGGATGCCGCATCGCGATTGCGGTCAGTTTTTTGTTCCAGCTGGTTTATGTTCAGCGCGGTGTTTTGTAGTGAAACGCGTTGAAGGTCGACAAGTCGATTGCGTAAGTCGATCTCATTCGCTTCCAGGACAGTCTTGCCAATTTGAGCCTCGATGATTTGGCCAAGCGCCTGCTGCCGGTAACCCAGCGAAATATTCTCAAGCTGGATCTCATCAAAGCTGATGTCGAGCTGTACGGTATCGGTGCTCTGTTCAACGACTTCGACCGTGACTTCTGGTGGCTTGGACTGGACCAGGCTGGCGCGGGAGTCCTTGATCGTTAGGTCTTCGAGTGCAAAGCGATAATTGTAAAGATCGAATGTCCTCATCGATAGCCCGAGTTCGCCGAATGAAGCTTCCAGCGCATTGCCCGTTAGCCTGTCATCGTACAACAGTCTCATGTTCGATATCTGAAGTTTCTGGAGGACGAAATTCCAACCCTTTTCCTCCAGCGTGTCCGGCACTGCTGTGGAGTCGCCGGCGAACGCCTTGAGAATGTAGCTATAGTTAAACAGTGTGTCGTTTTCGGATCGACGGACGAAACCACTGGTGTTTTCAATCCGGGCGGTATTGATTCGAACCTCTTGTTGGAACAGCGCCCACAGGTCGGTGTCAAGTGTTAGCTGTCCGGCGAATAAAAGCGTATCTCCAGACTGGTCTTCCAGATACAACCCTTCGAGCACGACGGATTTTGGAAAACCGATGTACAGCTTTGCAAGCTCGACGTCGGTGCCGATCTTCTCTTCCAGAAACGAAATTGCACGTTGCGTGATGCGCTGTTGCACCGATGGAATCTGGATGATGGCAATCGCGACCAGGATCAGTGATATTAGTCCAACGATTGCCCAGGCCATCGCTCGCAGTATTTGCTTGAAGATTTTTCGGGTGGTGCGCTGCATGACTCCTCGTGGGGCTATCAGGGGAGCGATTCAAAATCTTATGCCTGTTGTGCGGGTGAAATGACCTCGAAACTGGTTTGAAAAGGCTGCCATCTACAGTCTGAGTATATTTTTCTACACGGTTGGTCTTTCGATAGCAGTGCTTTGCCCTTCTCCAGTCATTCTCAACTTTTTACGGTGGCGGTGAAGCAGGCATGGCATGTTAATAGTTTCTGTAAGGGAGAGTCAGCCTTTGCTTGCCGATGAGATTGAAACGTTTCCTGATACGCACTGCCAATATCTTTAGGTTCGTCATAAAAGTGATGAAGCACTTTTTCACGCCGCCGTACGAAGTGAAAGAGATTTTGCGGCAGTGTTTCGAGATGGGCAATCGGTCACTTTTTCTCATAACCTTTACCGCATTCCTGGCGGGTATTGTTTTTACCCGTCAGTCGCGTCCGTCCCTTTCATCCTTCGGCGCGGAGTCCTGGTTGCCGTCGCTGGTATCGCAGGCGGTCGTGCGATCGCTGGGTCCGCTGATTACCGGTCTTATATGTGCTGGAAAGCTTGGCTCGAATATCGGCGCTGAGTTGGGCAGCATGCAGGTGAGCGAACAGATAGATGCCATGGAGGTTTCCGGCACTCGACCTTTTTCCTACCTGGTGGTGTCGCGTGTGACGGCGACCACCCTAATGCTTCCACTGCTGGTCATTTACGCCGACGTCGTTGCGCTGATGGGGTCATTCATAACCGTCAACTTTTTCAATAATTCCAGTTTCGCTCTTTATTTCAACGAGGTAGCCACGAACGTGACCTACCTGGATGTATTCTCTTCGTTGATTAAGTCGGCGTTCTTCGGGTTCGCGATCGGCGTTGTGGGTAGCTACGCGGGATACCATTCTGACAAGGGAACGACAGGTGTGGGCAAAGCTGCCAATGCTGCTGTAGTCATTTCGATGATCCTGATTTTCGTAATTGACCTCCTCAGTCTTCAATTCACTAACCTTTTCCGATGATCATGCGGGTGGGGGGGGTGGCGTCAGTTCAAAACGGAAAGTCAGTCGACTCGCAAGGAAGACGCGTTGTTGTTTCCATCCGCAATCTCAATAAGTCGTTTGGCGACCGGCCGGTATTGAAGGGCGTAAATCTCGATCTGTACGAACGCGAGAATCTCGTCATACTCGGCCGCTCGGGAACCGGCAAGTCGGTGTTGATCAAATGCATGGTTGGGTTGATGCGACCCGACTCGGGAAGTATCGATGTCCTTGGGCGGGAGGTGATGAAGCTTTCACAGCAGGAAATGAATAAATTCCGGCTTGAAGTAGGGTTTTCGTTTCAGGGCAGCGCGCTGTACGATTCCATGACGGTGCGTGAGAACCTCGAATTTCCGCTGAAGCGAAACCTTGGCATCTTTGACCGTCATCAGCTTCATGATCTGGTGGCCGCGGCACTGGAAGATGTTGGACTGGTCCATACGATGAATCAAATGCCTTCGGAGCTGTCCGGCGGGATGAAGAAGCGCGTGGGTATTGCCCGGACCCTGATCCTGAACCCGACAATTATGCTGTATGACGAACCAACATCGGGTCTTGATCCCATCACGGCTATGGAGATCAACGAGTTGATCTTGTCGGTGCGGGAGAAATATCACACCTCGTCGATCATCATCACGCACGATATCAGCAGCGCGAAACACACGTCGGACCGGATCGTTGCGCTCATTGAAGGCGAAAGCAAGTTGCAGGGAACCTTTGATGAACTCAAGCAGGCAGGTGACCCTGATTTGGAACCATTTTTTAAGTACTAACAGTAAAAGCAATCCCGTGGAAAGGAAAGAAGTCGCACAACAGATCAAGCTCGGAGCATTTGTCCTGGTCGGAATAGCGTTGTTCCTCGCCGCCGTTTTTCTCATCGGTAGTGAGAATAACATCTTCAGCCGCACCTTCGTGGTGGCTGCCGAGTTTAAGAATGTGGAAGGACTCAAACACGGCGACAACGTGTGGTTGTCGGGTGTCAAGATCGGAACTGTTGGGGACGTAGAGATCATCTCAGAGGGAAAAGTCATTGTGACGCTAAACCTCCGTCATAACCAGAACCAGTTTATCAAGAAAGACGCGACGGCTTCGATCGGATCGGATGGCCTGGTAGGCAACAAGATTGTGGTCGTCAGACCAGGGATGGCGCCGGAAGTTATTGCTGAACGAGACACGATCAACACGCTTTCGCCTCCCGATACGCAGGAACTGATCAATATTGCCAAGGACGTCGGAGAGAACACCCGTTCGCTGACGCACGATCTCAGCACCATTGCCCGTCGAATCAATGAGGGGCAGGGAATAGTGGGTGAATTTCTCAATGATGGAGACTTCGCCCGGGAGTTGAGGTTGACGGTATCAAGCTTGCAGGCCACTGGTGCAAACACAGCTCAAGCCTCTGCCGAGTTGCACCAGCTTATTTATGAGCTCCGAGCGGGCACTGGGCTGTTACCAACCCTGATCTCGGATACGGCTTATGCCAACACCTTCCGTGAGGCGCTCAACAACGTTCGCGAGTTCAGCGCCACCGCCGGTGAGGCATCTCGCGAGATCGAAGCCCTCAGCAGAAAACTTAACGACGACGATAATGCTCTGGGCGTGCTGCTCAGCGACCGGGACGTTGCCGCACGGCTCAGGAATACAGTCGAGAATGCCGAACTGGCCTCTCAAAAACTGGACGAAAACATGGAAGCCCTACAGCATAACTTTCTATTCAGAGGTTATTTCAGACGCCAGGAACGCCGACAGGAAAAAGAGGCAGCGTCATCGGCATCATCCCGAAAGGATTAGGCCGGTTTCCGCACCTTACGTTTCCCAATCCGTGAAAAAACTGACTTGATCGGATTCTTGTGTTCGCGCCTGGTTGTGGTTTCATCCCCCAACAGAATGGCCCAGGGCTTCAGCGGCTCAACCCGTTCAAAGACCACTTTCATGACCGCAAGTCCGGGGATAGCGAGAAACATTCCCGGCACACCGCACAATGCGCCTCCGACGAGAACACCGAGGATAATTGCGAGCGCGTTGATCCTGATCTTGCTGCCAACAATGAACGGCATTAGCATGTTGTTGTCTACAATCTGAACTGCTCCCAGAACACCCGCTACCCAGAATATATTGGAGAAGTCATCGGTTGAGACCAACGTCACCAGTATGCAAAATATATTCGCTATGAGCATGCCGATGTAGGGTACGATATTCAGTAACGCCGCCGTCAATGCAAGAAAAATCGGGTACTTTATACCGATGAGCAAAAAGCCAATTGAGTTTAGTGTGAACACGATCATCAGCTCAATAAACATTCCCGTAAGGTATTGTTGACAAATGATCTGAGATTCGTCCAGCACCTCGGTCACCTTGTCTTCTTCACTTCGTCTGAAAAGTTCAGCCAGGAATCGCTTGATGGTGTCCTTGTGATACAGGACCAGGAAGGTGTAAACCGGCAGGAGAATAAAATAGGAAATGATTTCAGTAAGCGTAAGAACCGTCTGTTGCACCATCGCCGGTCCATCGGTCGTCATCTTCTCTTTGGTATCGCTGAGGTATTGGTTCTGTTCCCGAATCCCTATGTTGAACGTGTCTTCGATCCAGACCTTAGCTTCTGCAATCAGTTGCTGCATCCGAACCTTTAGCGTTGGAATGTCATCAAGGAAGGTTCCGACCTGCTTGGAAAGGAAATAGATAATAATCGCGATGACGCAAAGCGAGATGATGATGCTTACTAATATGGCAACGACGCGGTCCAGGTGACGGCGATTCAGGAAATTTACCACGGGGTGGAGCAACATGGCCAGGAGAATCGAAAAGAACAGCGGCAGCAGGATTCCCTGTGCAAAGAACAAACCGGTGGCGAGCAGCGCCAGCGTCAGCAGGTTTAGACTTAACCGGGCGTAAAGGGGATCTTCCGTTTTGATCATACAGGGTAAACCAGCAATTTTGTGCCTTTCAAAATGAGCCGGGTGCTGAGTAAGTTCATCCACAGCACTGCGGCATGATATGTTATTAATTCAATAGCTAAAATTTCGTCCCACTCGATGGAAGCGCTACTCACCACCGAAGGTATCGTCAGTCTGCTCACCCTGACTTTTCTTGAGATTGTTCTTGGAATCGACAACATCGTTTTCATCTCCATAACTGCGGGAAGGCTGCCGGAGTCGGATCAAGGTAAAGCCAGAAACATCGGGATATTACTGGCCCTGTTCGCCCGCATCCTGCTTTTACTGGGTGTGAGCTGGATCATCGGACTAAAGCACCCCCTTCTCACCATCGCCGACTTCGACCTTAGTGTCCGCGACATTATCCTGATGGCTGGAGGACTTTTCCTGCTTGCAAAAAGCACGTCGGAGATCCATGCAAAGCTGGAAGGAGAGGAGGAAGACGCGCACCGATCCAATGCCATAACCTTGCGCGCTGCCATCGTCCAAATTATTCTGCTCGACCTTGTCTTTTCACTTGATTCTATCCTCACTGCCGTGGGATTGGTCGAGCACGTAATCATTATTATCATCGCCATTGTGTTGTCGCTCGCCGTCATGTTGACATTTGCGCGCCGCATCAGCGAATTTATCAACCAGCACCCTGCCATGAAGCTGCTTGCGATTTCGTTTTTAATGATGATTGGTCTGGTATTGGTCGTTGAGGGGTTGCATGTCCATGTGCCCAAGGGGTACATCTATTTTTCCATGGCATTCGCCCTTGGCATTGAAATTCTTAACATGAAAATCAGGAAAAAGGCCAGGCAGCTTGAGTTTCATAAGCCGGTTCAGCCGGAAACCGGGCCGTCTACCGGCAAAAAGTGAAAGTGGATGAAGCGAAGGTGGATAACGAAGAGAATATGAAAAACATAATCGCGCTATGCCTGGTGTTGTCATTGTTGATGCTGTCGAGCTGCGAGGCAATTGGAAATATTTTCAGCGCCGGTGTTTATACGGGGCTGGCGGTCGTCGTTCTCGTGGTCATCGTCGTGGTATGGATAGTGTCCAGGTTAAATCGAAGAGGGTAGAGGCATCTTGGGTATGCACGTCCCCATTTCATTTCGGTCCGCAACTGTTCAGGGTAGAAGTCCTGTAACGCTAAACTGGTTGCTTTCAGGTTTTTACATCTTCCGCTCAATGCGGGCAGCCATCAGTTTCATTCAAGCATGCATTTTGTCCATTCCGGAAATAAAGCAAGAAATAACGTCAACTTATGGAATCATGGATGTCAAATCGCGAGCCTGTAGCCAGCGCATTGCCGCCGGCAACAGGATCTTCTAATATTAATGTGAGTACATCAGAACGGCTGGTCTCGGTGCTTGGAGGATCGGCACTGACCGTTTGGGGATTGCGGAATCTGAATAGTGCCGCGGGTGTCACAATGATACTCAGCGGGGCCTATCTTCTCGTTCGGGGATTCTCGGGGTATTGTGCTGTGAATGAGGTGTTGGGGAGAAATACAGCGGAAACGCCACGGAAGGCTTCAGCAATGGAGGCCAGGGCTACATTTGCGATCAATAAACCACGCAGTGAGGTATATGCTTTCTGGCGGAAGTTGGATAACCTTCCCCGGTTCATGAGACACCTGGAGGAGGTGAAAGAACTCGATGACAAGCGATCCATGTGGACTGCCCGCATCCCCGGCGCTGAAAAGATTCCAGGCAACCTTGGAACGGTTTCATGGGAAGCCGAAATCGTTGAGGACATTCGCGATGAACACATCAGCTGGTCTTCACTGCCAGGATCGACGGTCGATAACGCCGGAGAAGTTAAATTCAAAGACGCGCCTGACAACAGCACGGAGGTCGTTGCCTGTATTTCCTACAGACTGCCCGCCGGTGACATC
>CAZLWX010000079.1:0-1382 GCA_964563295.1 uncultured Roseivirgaceae bacterium
CATGCGAGAAACACTACCGTCAAAGTCTCGTATGAAAAGCTCAATGTAGGATACGACGAGACACCAGGCGTGGAAAAGGCTGTGTTCAGAATATCGAAAGCCGATCTACCCGATGGCATCAGTCATTTTACAGTATTCGACGAAACATTAACGCCACGATGCGAACGGTTGTGGTTTCAACGGCCCACGAGAGAGCTGAACTTCGAGGTTGCACATGACACGATTTTCAGAACGCGTGAGAAAGTGGAACTCCGCGTGACACCTGAGGTGGACGGCAAGGCCACTTCGGGCGACTATGCAATTGCCGTCTATCTTGAGGATGAGCTCGGTCCAGCATCCGACCAGGGCATTCATGAATACTTTTGGCTCAGCTCCGATCTGAAAGGATTTATCGAGCAACCCGAGTTCTATTTTTCCGATCACCCGGAGGCGCGCCAGGCGGCCGAAAACCTCATGCTCACTCAGGGCTGGAGGCGTTTCAACTGGGATCACGTGCTCGGCGAAGTGTCCCCACTAAAATTTCTTCCGGAACATTATGGCCATCTCGTTGCGGGAAAAGTTCTCGACCCATCGGGAAGTCCTGTTCCAGGTGTCCTCACCTACCTATCAGCACCCGGCAAGCCTCCGCGGCTATTTGTCGCGCGTAGCAATGTGAACGGAGAAGTTCAATTTCAGACCAAGGACCTCATCGGAGCCGGTAAAATAATCATCCAAACGCAAGACCCACTGCAATATTCGTTTACCCTTGACTCTCCCTTTTCCTCCGATTTCAGCGACAGGCCCAATTATGACCTGGCGCTTAACAGCGAATTCGAGGAAGAACTGCAGGCGCGAAGCCTGGCGATGCAAGTCAGGCATGTTTACGGCGCCGTTCCCGGCCTGGCTCGCACGTTATCCGACACGTTACCATTCTACGGAAAGGCCGATGACAGTTACCTTCTCGACGACTATACTCGCTTCCCGGTAATGGAAGAAGTGTTGCGCGAATATGTCCCCAAGGTACGTGTTCGTCGATCGCGTGATGAATTCCGGTTTATCGTAACTGACCTCGTCAACGAGACCCTGTTCCGAGACGATCCTTTGGTCTTAATCGACGGCGTGCCGTGCACGGCCACACAAATCATGAAAGTCGACCCGCTCAATGTGCGCAAGCTCGACGTTGTTGCCCGCCGGTATTATCTGGGTGCGCTCAAAGCATCAGGCATCGTCAGCTTCAGCACCTACCGTGGCGACCTCAGCGGCTTCGAGCTCGACCCGCGCTTGTTCTCCGTCAATTATCAGGGATTGGAAAATCTTCGGGAGTTTTACAGTCCAGCGTATGAAAGGCTAAGTCAGAAGTCCAGTCGGATCCCGGATTATCGCCGGTTACTTTATTGGAATTC
>CAZLWX010000079.1:1482-18545 GCA_964563295.1 uncultured Roseivirgaceae bacterium
GCGTATTGACGCTCGTCTTTTTTTTGCCTGCCTAAACCATCGCGATAAAAATCAGGTCCAACGGCTACTGAGGTCGTTGCCGCTCCACCGGTTTCGGAACAACTTTTGATCTGGTAATTGGGTTCCAATTAGACGCACTTTGGATTATGAGACGCTTCCTGCTCAAAACATTATTGTTGCTGGCCATTTTGTCCAGCATCGACTGTGCGTTGGCGCAGCAATTTGGAAGAAACAAACCCAACTACGAGAAATTTAACTTCCAAATTCACACGAGTCCAAACTTTAAGCTCTACCATTACCTCAAAGATGACTCGTTAGTAGCAACGCTTTCCAACGCCAGCGAGCGCTGGTATCGCAACCACCAGGTGATCTTTCGCGACACGTTCCCTGAGCGTAATCCGCTCATCTTATATTCCAATCACGCTGATTTCTGGCAAACGAATGCGATTCTCGGTAGTGTAGGAATCGGAACAGGCGGAGTAACCGAAGCCCTGAGGAACAGAGTGGTACTGCCGGTCATGGAGCTGAATTCACAGACCAACCATGTGATGGGGCATGAACTGGTTCATGCCTTCCAATACCTGCTGGTTCAAAACCCGAAAGATTCCCTTTCGCTTAACAACCTGCAAAACCTTCCGCTTTGGATGGTGGAAGGCCTCGCCGAATTTCTCTCCATCGGTCACATCGATCCCCAGACTGCTATGTGGATGCGAGATGCCTTGCGAGAGGACAAGTTCCCGACGTTGAAAGATATGACGAGAAACAGCGAGTACTTCCCGTACCGGTACGGTCAAGCCTTCTGGTCTTTTGTTTCAGGAGTGTTTGGTGACACCATTATCTACCCGTTGTTTCGGGAAACGGCCAAGTACGGATACAACGAGGCGTTGAAAAGTCTGACCGCCCTCGATGAAAAAGCGTTCTCAGAGGCCTGGAAGAAAAATCTCAGGGATTACTACAGTCAATATCATTCGCTTGAGGCCGACTCGCTTGCCGGAAGGCAGCTTATTGGCGAAAAAATCGGGCGATTGAACATTGCCCCTGTAGTCAGTCCGAACGGTAATTATGTGGCATTCCTTTCAGAAAAGAATTTCTTCAGCATAGATCTATTCCTCGCCGATGCACGCACGGGAAAAATTCTGCGAACGTTGGCCTCGACCGCGCGGCAGAGTCACATTGATGAATTCAGTTTCCTGGAATCGACAGGAAGCTGGTCGCCTCACAGCGATCGCTTCGCCTTTGTAGGGTTCAGCCAGGGCGGCAGCGTTCTCGAAATCGTCGACATGAACGCTGGCAGAAAAAGCGCCATCATCGAAATCCCGGGTGTGTCGTATTTCAGCAATCCCACCTGGTCACCCAATGGCGAAGAAATCGCGTTCACTGGAATGGTGGATGGTCAGGGCGACCTCTACCTGTACAACCTGAGAACGAAGAAAGTAACACAACTCACGGATGACTGGTATTCTGACATTCATCCACAATGGTCTCCCGACGGCAGGTTTCTGATCTTCGCTTCAGACCGCCCCGCCAAAGGCAGGCTGTACAAGTCAAAATCACTTCAAATTTGTCTACTCGACCGGGTTGAAAAAGGGATTACCGTGCTTGACATCTTTCCGGGGGCGGAGAACGTCAATCCATCCTTCACTCCTGACGGACGGTCCTTTTATTTCCTGTCTGACCGCGATGGGTTTCGAAACCTATATCGATACAGTTTCGGTGAGCGAGAGGTGAATCAACTTACGGATTATCTTACTGGCATCAGTGGGATTACGGCCTATTCACCCGCCGTTAGCGTCGCCGCAAAAACGGGCGAGGTTGCATACAGTTACTACTCGGATAATAAGTACTCCATTTACCTCGCGAGGCCCGAAGAGTTTAGCGCACGCCAGGTCAGCCTCTCCGATGTTGATATGTCGGGCGGAGTACTTCCTCCCGGCCGGCGTTTTGATCACGTCACCGCCAACCTTGCCAAGGTCGAGTTTGTACGCGCCACCAGCATCGAAGGCGAAGATGTGCCCTATAAGCCCAAGCTCGGATTGGAGTACATCGGCAACCAGGTAGCGGTGGGTGTCTCAACAGGGGCGTACTCCGGTACGGGCATGGCAGGCGGTGTTGACGCGATCTTCGGCGACATGATGGGCTATCATCGGATCTTCACAACATTGGCACTCAATGGCGAAATCTATGACTTCGGAGGGCAGGTCGCCTACCTCAATCAAAAACGTCGGCTGAATTACGGCTTTGCTGTTTCACACATTCCATACCGGTCGGCGGTGATGGGCTTTCGCCCCGACACTCTGATAACCAGCACCGACACACTGCTCACGACTAATGTTGTACTTGACGTATTCCGTGCATTTGAAAAAAATGTCATGGGCTTTCTCTACCTGCCGTTCTCCGCTACCCGTCGGCTCGAGTTTGGAACCGGTTACTCGTTCTACTCCTTCCGGCACGACCGCTATAACAACCATTACTATCAAGGTTATTACGTCGCCGAAGATCGCGAAAAGCTCGAGGCGCCCCCTGGATACAACATGGGTAACACCTACGCCGCCTATGTTTTCGATAACTCATACTTTGGCATCGCCTCGCCCATGCGCGGGCGGCGCTACCGGCTCGAACTACAAACGACGTACGACGCATTGAACTACCAGTCCGCGATGCTCGACTTCAGACAGTACGCGTTTCTCAACCCAACTGCGCTCGCCTTCCGGTTTCTGCAGGTATCGCGGTTCGGCAGCGATGCGGAAAGCGGTAGACTATACCCCCTCAGCTTTGCTTATCCGACGCTGACGCGCGGTAACAGCTTCGACAACATCGAGGGATATGCTTCCGAAGAGGGACAACCTTATTCTATAAATCAGGTATACGGTAGCCGATTGCTAGTCACCAACCTTGAATGGCGCATTCCCCTTACCGGACCAGAACGCCTGACCCCTATCAAGTCGAAGTTTCTTTTCACAGAACTGGCGCTTTTTACGGATGCAGGGCTCGCCTGGACGTCTGTTCAGAGGCCTAAGCTGCAGTGGAACCCCGAATCTCCATACGACCGCGTGCCCTTCTTAAGCGGTGGCATCTCTTTAAGGGTTAACCTCTTCGGATACATGGTCCTCGAGCCGTACTACGCTTTCCCCTGGAGAGGCGACCATTTTGAGAAAGGGGTATTTGGAATCAACCTTAGCCCGGGATGGTGAGGAGGAGTCGACGGCCGACGGTCCACAGTCCACGGATCAAAAGGCCAAAAGATAAAGGCCAAAAGCCAACCGCTAGCTCCTTTTGACCCACGCGCCAACTATAAATCCCGCAATGCCAAGGCCCGCCATAACGTAGCCGCCAGTTATCCACGCGAGGCCATATGGCTCTCCTGCAAACATGTTCGTATTCATCAAGGGAAGATGGTGAATGCAGAATGCAATCGCGATAGCAAGTGTGGCTCCCCGGACCCCTGAAGTCACATTTAGTTTCGAAAGCAACCAGGCAATCATGTAGACGGATGCCACAATCGCAACCGTATTAAGGATCCAAGCTCCAGCGCTCACGGATTCGGGCTCCATCGTGTCCTGGTCAAGCCCGACTAAGGTCATCCATTGTTCATTGAACAGCACGTCGTACCAGAGAAATCCAAGGGCATGCATCAGGATAATGGATACCCAAACGGCAAGGTGATTGATCTTGTTCATAGGTAGCGAGGTTAAGGTTTGGATAAGAAAAGATAACAAAAACCTGGAAATTCCGGAACCGGCCTTCGTAATCCAGAACTTGCCAATGCCGGATGGTGGAAGAAAACTTTTATATTTCCGTATGAACAAGATTGCAGTCTTTCTACTAATCATACTTGGATGGTCGTGCCGGTCTCAAAATTCGATCTCCCTTTTCAATGGTGTTAATCTCGAGGGCTGGCATGTGGATGTTCCTGCACTGGATACTTCGAATGTCCAGAGCCCATTCATTGTGCGGGATGGCATGCTGGTAAGTCTTGGTACTCCTCCGGGTCACCTGATCACTGACGCCGAATACGAAAACTATAGACTAGAGGTCGAGTATCGTTTTCCGGGGGCTCCCGGAAACTGCGGAATACTAGTGCATGCGTCTACACCGCGTGCGCTGTACAAGATGTTTCCTAAATCGCTTGAGGTTCAGATGATGCACGAGAATGCTGGTGACTTTTGGTGCATCGTCGAAGACATCAAAGTTGACAACATGGAGTCGCGCAGGGGACCGAAAGAAAACTGGGGGATTGTTGAAGGCAAGGAACGGCGGATTCTCAACCTCACTGATGGATCTGAGAAGCCATTGGGCGAATGGAACGCTATGGTAATCGAGTGTAAAATGGATACGGTCCGCGTTTGGGTAAATGGCGATCTGGTCAACGAAGGTTTCGAGTGCACGGCCACGCGCGGCAACATCGCCGTGCAGGCGGAAGGGTCTGAGGTGGAGTTCAGAAGCCTGCGACTTCAACAACTTTGAACGAAATCCAGTGACGGCGGCTCACGTGTTTTCTTGTCAATCATTAATTAGCGCTCATGGCGCGCATATCACTGAATCCAGTTACGATTTCGAAGGTTTGAAAGATTACTGTTTGGAAATGACGGATTCGTGTTAATTGCTTTTCAAGCCGCGTCAAAAGATCTACAGCATTTGAAATTTCCGGGATAACGCTTGCCTGGTGGTCGACGATACTTTTGTAGGACACTTAAAAACAAAGCCCTATGAAAGCAACACTAACCTCACTCCTGGCCGCCGCACTAATAGTGACTGCGCCAGCAAAAATTCTTGCACAACAGGAGATCGACAACGGCAACATCTCCGATGCTGCACGGCTGTTGAGTCTCTATGTACAGTACGCCTCCGTTACTGGTAATGAACAGGAGGCGGGTCGATACCTGTCCACAGTATGCAGTGAAAGAGGACTGCACGTCGAAGTTTTTAGCGACGAAATCAACAGCTACAATTTCGCCGCCTCATTGTATCCATTATCCGACGGAAGGCCGAACATCATTCTCCTTAATCATATTGATGTTGTCCCGCCTGGCAATGAATCGGCCTGGAATTATGCACCATTTTCCGGCGCGATTGCCGAAGGCGCAGTCTGGGGCCGGGGAACAATTGATATGAAAGGAATGGCTGTCATGCAGCTCACGGCCCTGACCCGCATGCTTGAGAATGCCAGGAATGAAGACCTCCCGTTTAATGTCACCATGTTGTGTGTTTCTGGTGAGGAAGGAGATGGTTCAAGAGGCGCCGAGCGTGTAGTGGCTGAACATCTGGATCGGCTAAACCCCGCGGTCGTATTTGGCGAAGGTGGCGCCGGTCTCGATGGCCTGGTGCAATCGAACCCCGACCAAATGGTTTTTGCTGTCTCGACGACCGACAAGCAAGCCCTCTGGTTGAAAGTCAGCGTGAAAATTCCAACCAGCGGACATGGTTCTGTGCCACCTTCCGAGTATGCGAATAAATTAATGGTGAAAGGACTGTCGCGCTTGATGAAGAAAAAAAGTAAGATCGAAATCACGGAAGCCAACAAGCCCATGTTCACTGCGCTCGGCAATATGGAAAAGGGACCTATGGGGGTTGTACTCCGGAATATTTCCTGGATGGTCCCGATCGTGACACCTACCATTCGCAAAGATCCCAAGATCCTGGCGACCGTCTCAAATACCATTACGCTAACCAATCTCTCGAATGAGACCACAGCCACTAATCAAATTGCCCAAGAAGTAACAGCCAGCCTGGATTGCCGCTTGATGCCGGAAACAGATCGCGCCAAATTCATGGGCGTCCTGAACAAGTGCTTCAGGGGAATACCGCACACGGTACTGATCGAGCATGAGACTATCAATGCCAAACCGTCGCCCGTCACCAATCCGTTTTTCCACGAGTTCAAGTCCTCCCTCATGGACGTTTACCCGGGTGCCAAGGTGCTTCCCATACTTTTCCCTGCCTATACCGACAACAATTGGTTCAGGAAACACGATATTCCGGTTTACGGCATCAACCCGGTCTTCCTTCCTTTGGAGCTGCTCGAGTCGGTCCACAATGTCAACGAGCATCTGCCAATAGAAAGTCTCGACTTGGGTGCCGACGTGTATACACTCTTTTTACAAAAAGTCATGCAACAGCAACAGTCGATTACCAGGGCGACGAAAAATCGCAAGGCAATCAACGTACAAAACAACTAACTCATGATGAACGTGGCGATCATACTGTCGACGCTGACCACTTTCTATGGTGCAAGCCCCTCTCCGAATGCTGTGCGATTTAATTACGTCCATGCGGAGGCCACCATGCCCGTGGTCGTCCGGGGTAATGTGGGGTCAAAAGTGCTGGTGCTTTTTCTCCACGGCGGCCCCGGTGGCTCGGCACAACTTAAGATCGGCCTTGAAGCATTCAATCAGCTCGAGAGTCTGTACGAGGTGGTCTATTGGGATCAACGAGGGTCTGGTGAATCGCGCGGTGGTGTTAATCGTCGTTTCATGAACCTTACGCAGTACGTGCAAGATCTCGATGGGCTCGTTGATGAACTCATGATCCGTTATCCAGGCAAAAGCTTGTTCCTGTTGGGTCACAGCTGGGGCGGATGCCTCGCAACGGCCTACCTGGCTGACGCCAACAGGGCAGCCAAAATCGCAGGTTGGATAAACGCCGCCGGCGCGTACAACAATCCACGGGGCGATAGTCTGTCCGCGGAATGGATCATCCAGCACTCAGAAAACATGATCGCTGCTCATCAAAGACGATCGCGATGGAGGCGCGCCCTGAAATGGTATAGCCGGCATCCGGATTTTACCTCCGAGGAGATCAAGCACTATCGCTTTGTCAAGAAAGCTCATGGTTATTCGATCACTCCAAAAGGAGATGCGCCCGGTTATTCTTTTTGGGATTTTGTGCGGACGCCCCGAAAGGTGATCAGATATTACGTCAATTATAAACGGACCCTCAACCGTTTCATCATTTCCGAAATTGACCTCTCATCGGTCTTGGCCGAACTCACACTGCCAACGCTCATCATTTGGGGAAAAGATGACGGTGTAATTCCGGACGCGCTCGCCACTGAAGCATACTCATTGCTTGGCACCCCTGATACGTCGAAGAGGTTGCATTTAATGCCCCAGGCGGCTCACATGCTCTTCTTCGACCAGCCAGAAAAATTCAGCGCGGCTGTAACGAACTTTATTAACGCAGTCGAACGGTCAAAAGACCAGTTTTGAAAGTCCCCTATTAAAACTTAAATTGAGTAAACACTATGCTAACCCCCGAAGACACCTTCCTATTCCTTGGTGGCTTTAACCTGGCGATGGGCTGCTTTCACCTGGTGCTGTTCTTTTTTAACCGGCACAAGAAAGCCAACCTCTATTACGGCATTGGACTCGTCATGGTCTTCCTGAACTTTACCATGGTTGATCTGGCGACAGACCCGGAATTCAACTCGAGTACGTATAAAGCCAACGTTTTAATCAGTTCCGCCACCAATGGCATTTTGCTGTACTTTGTCAGCTATTATGTTTTCGCCTCGCTCGTTCCTTTGCTTCAACGGGTTCTTAAATTCTTCGCCGGGTTTTACATCATCGCTCTTTTTGTCCTGGCGTCACTGTCGCCGGAGACGGCCTACCTCGATTATGTAGCGCAGACATTGCGCGGTATTGTGTACTTGAGCACACTTGCGATCTGTATCCTCGGCTTACTGGAGCGCTTGCCTTATTTTCACTTGATTGTAGTTACTACGCTCTTACTCCTGGTAACCGAAGCATTTGCAGGAGTTGACGTGTTTGGAATATGGCATCCGTCGAATCCTTACCCGCCCCTGCGCACAACGTTGATTCTGATTGGATATTCCGTTCCATTCCTTACATACTCTGCTTATTTGTCAAAAGACCTTGCCGTTGTCGCGAAGAAGCTAACCCGTGAGCTGATCATGAATGAGCGTCTCACCCGCGAGAAGTATGAACAAGAGATCGCCACGCGAAAGATCCTCGAAGCACAAAACCTCGAACTGGAAAGGAATGTACAACGCCGTACGCTTGAAATATCAAACCAAAAAGAAGAGTTGAGGGCGCAGGCAGAGAAAATTATTGAGCTGGATAAACTAAAGACCAACTTCTTCGCCAACATATCGCATGAGTTTCGCACACCGTTGACCCTGATTCTGGGCCCACTCGAAAAAAGGATCTCCGAAGCGCGGGCTGGCGAGAACACCGACGATTTTTTCGTGATGAAGCGAAACGCACTTAGACTGCTCAACCTTGTAAACCAATTGCTCGACCTGGCGCGGCTCGATGCTGGCTCAATAAAAATAAAACCCACGGCCATTGATCTGGGCCAGGTGCTGACCACCGTATCGGGACATTTCCAATCACTGGCCGAAAGTAAGCGCGTTCACTTCAGTACTCATTTCACTGACATCATCCACCTGCACGCCGACCGTGAGATGCTAACGAAAGTGTTTAACAATTTACTCAGCAATGCCTTCAAGTTCACCGCTGACGGCGGTACAATCACCATGTTGATCCGCAAAGGTGAAGCCAACAGCACCTTCGCGAATGGATATGCAGAGATACAGGTGGCCGATACCGGTATCGGGATTCCGAAAGAGCAGCTGCCAATGGTCTTCGACCGGTTTTATCAGGTTGACCATGCAACGGCCCGCCAGATGGAAGGTTCGGGTATCGGTTTGGCACTTTCCAAGGAACTTGTCGAACTCCACGGTGGAAGAATAATGGTAAGCAGTAGCGTCGACCAGGGCAGCTGCTTCACCATACAATTACCCCTGCAACGTGAAATGGAAGTACCAGCAACTGATCCAGCTATTGTTGAAGAAGACTTCATGTTTGATCAACACGCTGTCAACGAACCTGTGCTCAGCCAACCGCCCCCAAATGAAGCAATGGCCAAAGTTCTTCTCGTCGACGACAACGCTGACATGAGACTTTACCTCCGCGAGTGCCTCGCGGGCAAATATGCGATTGTCGAAGCGGCAGATGGCGATGAGGGAATTGCATTAGCGATCAGCGAAGTGCCTGACTTGATTGTCACGGATGTGATGATGCCAGGCACGGATGGCATGCAGCTCTGTCATGCGGTGAAGACCGATGAAAAGACAAGCCACATTCCGATCATCCTTCTAACCGCCCGCGTTGGTGTAGATTTCAGGATAGAAGGCTACGGGGTCGGGGCCGACGCCTATATACCAAAACCCTTTTCAGCCCAAGAGCTTCATGCCCGCGTCGAAAACCTCATTGAAAATCGGATCAGGCTGCAGCGGAAACTGGTCAAGAATTTCTCTTTGCAGCCAGCAGCCATCCAGGTATCATCCCTTGAAGAACGATTCATCCAAAAAGTTGTGCAGTGCGTGGAAAGTCATTTGTCAGACAGTGGTTTCTCGGTCGAAACCCTGGCGTCTGAAATGGCCATGAGTTCGGTGCAGGTCTACAGGAAGCTTAAAGCTCTGACCAATCAAACTCCCAATGATCTTATCAGAAACATGCGCCTTGACCGGGCCGAAAGTCTACTGAAGCAACGTGGCGGAAACGTAGCTGAAATAGCTTTCCAGGTGGGCTTCGTTAACCTCTCCTATTTCTCAAAATGCTTTAGAGAGAAATTCAATGCGACGCCTAGCGAAGTATTAAAGAATGGCGAGGTATCAAAAAGCGCTACCAGTATTGAGTGATCTTGTATAGTTGCCGAACCTGACGTTTACAGCTCACGGATCTTGATATTTCTGTAATAGACCGGCGCGCCGTGATCCTGCAGCGAGATTGCTCCACGCTTTGACTTGTTCCAGTCAGGGTACCCGGTCCATTTGCTCTTTTCGTAGCGCTGCTGGAAATCGTCGCTGCCTTCCTCGAACTCGACTACTTTTTCGCCGTTGAGCCAGTGTTCAACATGACCATTGTTATAAACGATTTTCGCGGTATTCCATTCGCCGACAGGATTGAGCTTCTTGTCGGCTTTCGCCGGATACATATCATAGTTGCTTCCTGCGAGCTGAGCGTCGGTGAGTTCGCCGCCGGTCCAGCCGCCATCGTCGAGAACCTGGTATTCGGGCCCTGTCACATAATCATAATCATATCCGGGTTTTTCCACAACGTGATAGAGTATCCCGGAATTTCCACCCGGCGAAACCTTCCAGTCAGCAACCAGCTCGAAGTTTCCAAATTCGCGAGTGGTGACAAGAGACCCTCCAACGCCTTCCGTGCCTTCCGTCAAGCCTTTCCCATCGCAGACAATGGCTCCATCCTGAACGCTCCATAATGGGCCAATCGTATCGTGGTTAAACCGCTTCCAGCCTTCCAATGTCACACCATCGAAAAGCAGTTCCCAACCTTCGGACTTCTCAGCCTCTGTCAACATGTTCGGGCCCTGCGTAGAAGCAGTGTCTTCAGAGTCACTGGCAGGTTTATTACATGAGAAGATTGACACGAGCGACGCCACCACGACGATGCCCGTGATCATGGAATACGACTTTGTTTTCACAGCTTTGCGATTTTGGTTCTGGATAAATATAGCATGGAAATAAGTTCCCTCAAAGCCGAGCGATCGGTGAAAGATTCATTAGCTTTCGCAACTACAAGGTATGTCCATGGAAAATATTGTGATCACCGAACCTGGTAAAGGAGTGTTCAAAGTGAAGTTCGTGGGCACCAATCGAAATCTCGCTGAAAAGGAACTGCAGGCTTTTATCGGCGGAAGAAAATACACCCGCTACATCGACCACTTCAATCCGAATAATCAGATCATCGAAATCCTCGCGGATGGCGCGCTTGAAACCAAATCAAACTGATCGAACATGCGATCAAATGTCGGCGACCTCCAGGATCACCACCCGTTCCATTACATCTCCCTGGCGGATGGCATCGATCACTTCCAGACCTTCGTAGACTTTACCAAACACGGTATGCTTGCGGTCAAGGTGCGCAGTGTTATCGCGGCTATGACATATGAAGAATTGCGATCCGCCAGTATTCCGCCCCGCATGGGCCATGGAAAGCACACCCCGGTCGTGATACTGGTTATTGCCATCTAACTCGCAATCGATCCTATAACCCGGGCCGCCCGTGCCGGTACCATTCGGACAACCACCTTGTACGACAAAATTTGGAATCACGCGGTGGAAGGTCAGACCATCATAGAATTTTTTTTCGGCAAGGGAAACAAAATTCTTCACCGTGTTGGGTGCGTCCTCTTCGAAGAATTTTATTTTCATAACACCTTTCTTCGTGTGGATCTCTGCAATTTTCATGATGCGTTGCGTTCTTTTGCGCCCTTAGTCAAAGTCGACAAGGACATAGTTGTCAATGGTGTAATAAAAGTCGTCAATAATTTCCTTCCTGTTGAAGTTTTCCCAGACGGTTATTCTTCGATCGTTCCTGGGGTTATCAACCCAGCCGTTGTTGATGTACAGCGGAGCACCAATTTCACGCGGTTTCGCCCACCGCGGATTTTTAACGATCGCCACCGCCGCCATGTCGAACAGTGCTCGTGATGGAGGGTCGCCATCATAATGGATGTGCTCAAACAAATTGACGGAATAATCGCCAAACGTCCTGAACTCGTCGCCATGCCTGCCCGTTACCGGAATGATGACTTCGGGTCCTTTTCCCGGCATCCGATCGTTGATTTCACTTTGCGTGACCGTCACTGCGGCGGTACCCGACGATTCTCCGTAGCGAACGGTTGCCATCTCAAACGGTACATTGGTCTTTAGTACATAGTTCACCGAAGCCGTGTCATTTTCAAGGTTGTACTCGCCTGACGCCGGATAATTTCCTCCCAGCCACACGATCCGGAGACGTTCGGCGATTGCCGGGCTCTTTTTCAGCGCTAAGGCTACATTCGTCAGCTTACCCACCGCAATCACCGTGAGTTCCCTATCCGTGGACTCCTTGGCTGCTCCGATAATGAAGTTCACCGCCTCATGGCCATCGAAGTGCGGCTTGTCAATATCGAACTGGATCGAGTCAAAATTGCCGTTGGCGCCTTTGAATAAAGAAAGTTTCGAATGGTACCCACAAAGGCGCATCACGCGCTCTGCTTCCGCATATTGGCTGTCGATGTCCCCGCCGCTGCGGGTAGCGTTGACGGTGATGCCCGCGACGTCGAACGTACCCCCATTGAACAACAGATAGGCGAGTGCGTGTTGGTCGTCAAGTTCGTTGTTTGTGTCTGTATCGAAGATCACAAGCGTTTTGTCGGCGCTTTTCTCGGGAGTAGTAAGACATCCGCCGAGTGCGAGCAACAATACGTACGCAATGGGGGATTTCATGGTGTTGTCGTCACATCCCAAAGATAGATACTTTTGCTTGTCGGAGTGCTATTGTGCTGTTGTGCTATTGTGCTGTTGTGCTATTGTGCTGTTGTGGCTATTGTGCTATTGTTGGCTGTTGGCTTTTGGCCGTTGGCGTCATATCTCTGCCCTGGACCGTGGACATTCCCACATCCCATTGACTCACGGCAATCACTCTCCTCGTAACCGAGTCTGCCATCGACCATGGACGGCTACCGAAGCAACTTCTTCTCTGTCAGCAGTGACACCGCAAATTCGGGCTCGTTTAAGACGACAATGTCCCCGGGATCGCCAAGTACTTCATCGATCAGTCCAAACCGCTGAGCTTCGAGAGCATTCATGAACCGGTCGCGAATGAAATATTCCTCGACTTCTTTCCAGGAATGTCCGGTGTGTTTGCCGATCAGGTGAAACAATTGAGTTTGTATCCGTTCCTGTTCTCGGGTGGAGATGCGCACATCTTCCGTGTATCCCTGGCCACCTCCGCTGGTGGGGTGCATGTGGATCGTAGCATGAGGCAAAGCATATCGCCGCCCCTTTCGGCCACTGGCAAGCAGTGCAGTTCCCATGCTGGCAGTCACACCCACCGCAAACGTACACACCGGCGCCGTAATCATTTGCATGGCATCGTAGATGGCGAGGCCGGCATACACGTTACCACCGGGACTGTTGATGTAGAGGTTGATGTCCTTCTTCTGATCGACGCTGTTCAGGTAGAGCAATTGTGCCACTACCAGGTTAGCGGAGGCGTCCGTGACTGATGTGCCCAGGAAGATAATCCTTTCCTTAAGCAGCAGGCTGTAAATATCATACGCTCTTTCACCACGGCCATCGCTGTCGATGACCATGGGTATTACGCTGGCGGTTTTATTCATCGCTATTGATTTGTAAACAGGTTGCTAACCTCCCGGCGGGACGCCGCTGTCAGAGGATTAGTCATGAAACTATGGTATGCGGCTTTGACTTCCACTTTCGTCTTGCGTCTGCCGTAAGATCGAATCAACGAATAGACCAATCGTTGTGCAGCGACGTTCGCCCGCAATATGGGCTCCCGGAGGATCCGAGCTTTGAATTCCGCTTTTTCGGATGGATTCATCCGATGGAACAGGTACTGCTCGATTTCAAAGACATTATTCGGTGAAGTCTTCATATTGCAGCGATTTTTCTTTCACAATATCTCTGACCTTCTCCAGACATTTATATTTTTGAACGGCGGCGGAGTGCTCGCTCGCGAATCCGAAGGCGTCGCCGATCTCGTTCATCGACGATTTCCGATAGTAGAACGCCTGCAACAACTCAAGGCATTTTCTTCCAGCGCGTTCCAAAAGGTTAAGTAATCTCGACGTTTGCACGTTTTCGTAGAAGTCGTCGGGTATTGAAAAAAGCGACTCCACCAGGCTGAGTTGGACTTTCGTGCGGTCGTGCTTGTATTTCCTAAGCCACAGATGTTTGGCAATGCCGAGAATGTATGCCTCGTCGCTCACAGTAATTTCAACGCCCTCCTGAATCAGCTTCTCGTGGAACACGACCAGGGCATCCTGAAAAATGTCCTTTGCATCGTCATACGTTCCATGCCTGGAGCTGACGAATCTCGCTACTGCGGGAAATGCCTTAGTATACAGCTCCTCGAAGAGCCGCACCCGATTGCCATTAACAGCCGCTATGGTGGATACCGCTTCCATTGGTTTTACTGTAAAGTGGAAAATCCAGGCCAATTATCACCCGGAAAATCAGCAATTTTTTTTGGTTTGGTCGCCGTTTACGTGCAGCATGATCATTACCGGGAGCAAAGGTTAAATTGAAAATTCTTCAAATCCAAGGTCACGGCGAACACAGCGGTACACGGCGGACACGGCGCTGGGGTTACAAAGTTCGAACTGAAACCAGAATGGTTCCCAGTCCCGCGTGCCCCCACCGTCCCGGGGACTGCACGAACCTAGTGGCCAAGTTGAAGCATCTTGAATAGATCTTGAATCATGAATTATTCACTCCTCAGCGACTCCGCCGGATTAGCCAGCGCGCTCCTGATGGTCTCCCAGGCAGAAGCCATAATGGCTGTAATGAAGACTATTAGCCCAGCGCAAGCAAACGCCAACCAACTGATTTCAACCCTGTACGCGTAGGTCTCCAGCCCTTTGTCGATGGCGTACCACGCCACTGGCCACGCCAGCAGGTTGGACAAGAGTACCAGGCCGGCAAAATCTTTCGAGGAAGCGCGTAGAATGTCGCCGACGGTTGCGCCCAATACCTTTCTGATCCCCACCTCCTTCACGCGCAGCCGCGCGTTGTACAGCGACAGCGCAAAGATTCCCAGCGCTGCGATAACGACCGTCAACATGGAGGCATAGATGAATATTTTTCCCAAACGCTGCTCATTATGGTAAAGCCGTTGGACCGCCTGATCAAGAAATGTGAACTCGAAAGGCTGATAGGGAAATGCGGCCCTGTATTGATTTTCGACAGTGGCAATTGCCTCGTCAACCGCCCCAGGTCGCAATTTCACATAGATGTATCGCAGCCGGTTCGGTTGCATATGAATCACCAAAGGCTGCACTTTATAATTCAGCGGCTTGAAATTAATATCCTGGATCACGCCTATCACTTTGCCAGATTTGATCACCGCATCAGGCAGGACCCAATCAATCTTTTTGCCCAGGGCCTCTTGCGCCGACCTCCATCCGAAGTCATGGACTGCCTGCTCGTTTATGACAAACGCGTCCTCGACATCTGACCTGCGGTCTTGGGAGAAATCCCGGCCAGCGATCAACTTCATGCCGGCGGTATTGACAAAGTCGTTGGCCACGAAGAGCATCTCGACCGATCGGCTTTCAGTATCGGGGAGGCCTTCCGGCCGGACCTGGTTCACTGGAATTTGCAGCGAAGGAATCGAAGACGACGCTGAGAGCGCGGCCACGGAGGTATGACTTCGAAGCCCGTTCTCGAATGCAGCGACCCTTTCTCCGTACACCCCTCGCGGCAACGAAATTGCCAGTGTGTGAGCCTTGTCGAAGCCAAGGTCTTTTGTTTTCAGGAAGTCGAGTTGCCTGTACAGCATCAGCGTTGAAGCAATCAGCATGATCGAAATGGCAGACTGTATTGTCACGAGTGTCTTGCGCAGCCTGGTCCCGCGGACACTTTTCTGAAACTTGCCCTTCAGCACTTCGACAGGTTTAAACGCCGTCAGCACGAACGATGGATAAAGTCCTGTCATCACCGCCACCACAAGCAAGAATGCCAGCGTTGCAGCAACGCCAAATGGACTGACGAGCACACTGATGTCCAGCTCTTTTCCAGCCACTGAATTAAGAAACGGCAGGGCGGCGCTGGTAAAAATTAAAGCCATCACGGAAGCAATCAGCACCAAAAGCATCGCTTCTCCCAGGAATTGAAAAACCAATTGTCCTTGTCGCGCCCCGGCGGCCTTCCTTAGACCGACCTCCTTGCCCCTTTCGAGGGCGCGAACAGTGGAAAGATTCATAAAGTTGAAACAGGCGAGGGCGAGTATAAACAGCGCGATGCTACTCAGCACATAGATGTAGACCATGCTGCCGTTCGATTCAAGCTCCCCTACCCGGTTTGACCGGAGATGGATGTCGCCAAGGGGTTGAAGCGAAAGACTTGCCCGGCCATCCGCCTTGGGATTGTTGTTGATGTAGTTCCCGGCAAAGTCGGGCAGCATGGCCTCGAGGGAAGTTTTGTCAGCTGCATCTCTCAATAGAAGATAGGTGTGAAACATATGGAATGCCCAAAGCTCGCTGAGATCATCGAGCGAACTCATCGACACCAGTATATCGAAATGAAAGTGTGATTGGCTGGGCACGTCAGCCGTCATGCCTGTGATTGTGACCGTGAACTCCCGGCCAATGTTGGTGGCGATCTTCAAAGTCTTGCCTATGGGATCCTGATCGCCGAAATACCTTCTTGCCGCGCTCGCCGTCAGCACCGCCGAATTGGGTTCCTCCAACGCGTTCTTGCTATTCCCTTTTGTCAGGCCGAAGTCGAAAACCTGAAAGATTGCTGCGTCAGAGAAAAAAACCCGTTGATAGTTCTGCTCTTGCCCTTCGCGGCCAACCAGGCTCCTGTCGTCCTTCAACAGCCTCACCGAGTTCTCGACCTGCGGGTAATCGGCCTCAAGCAATGGCGCCCAGGGAGCTGGTGTTACGGCAAGTGACGCAGGCAGACCGTTGGACTCCAACTCAGAGACGACGCGGAATATCCGGTCGGACTTTGAATGAAATTTGTCGTATTGGAGTTCGTCCATCACAAACAAAGCGATCACCAGGCAACACGACAACCCGGCTCCGAATCCCGCGATGTTGATAAAAGAAAATATCCGGTTTCTCAACAGGCTCCGGAGGGCAATCTTTACGTAGTTGGTAAGCATGACATTGGCATATGGGTGCCTGTTGGCAAATGAGTTGCCAAAAACCGTTAATGGAAAATTCCACATGCTGAGCCCTGTTGAACTCCCGTCGTGCCCGGCTGTGGACGTAATTTATCCGTTAATGGGCGATTTGAATTTCTTCTCGCGCCCCGAAATCCCATGGACATTTCTTTCAACCGGGCGGCAGCAATGGCTCAGCCAAACAGCACAAGTTGTTTGTAAAAATTTGCAGCCAGGAGAATGCGCCTGCACAGCATTAGAAGCTTTTTTCTGCATTTGGAAATTGGGGATAGACCTTTAAATTTGCAGTCCATTCAAGGCTGGTATGCGGCTTTGTGATGAAATTTTGCGGGAGTAGCTCAGTTGGTAGAGCATCACCTTGCCAAGGTGAGGGTCGCGAGT
>CAZLWX010000080.1:0-18304 GCA_964563295.1 uncultured Roseivirgaceae bacterium
CCATGGCAGAGTGGAGTTGTGAGGAGAGTGATTGCTGCGAGGGAATGTCTGGTGGGGAAAAGTCCATGGTCCATAGTCCATAGTCCATGGCAGAATGGAGTTGCGAGGAGGGTCACTGCTGTGAGGGAATGGCTTGTAAAGAAGTCCGGTGACTGGCGACACTCACCTCACTACAAACTACAAACTACTACGAACTTCAAACTAGACCCGGTGACTGGTGACCGGCGACTACACGCGCGTCTACCAGAGCCGGAGGATTACAAATTACGAATTGCGAATTTAACAATAGCACAATAGCACAATAGCACAATAGCACAACAGCACGCCGATTGGGAACTTACGAACCGCGAAGGCCGTTCAGCATTCAAAAAACCAGTAATGAGCAAAACCACCATTCGCGTTTCCGTAGTTTCTGACGTCGTTTGTCCCTGGTGTTACATCGGTAAGCGCCGGTTGGAACGCGCTGTTGATCAGCTTAGGGACAAATTTGATTTTGACATTGAGTATCTCCCGTTTGAACTGAATCCTCAGATCCCCGAGTCAGGTCTGGAGCAGAAAAGTTACCTGACCGATAAATTCGGCGGAGAAAACCGATACGAACAGCTCACGAAGCATGTAACGAACATTGCTTCGCAGGAGGGACTGACATTCGACTATGAACGGCAGAAGGTATCGCCCAACACCCGTCGCGCCCACCGCCTCATTCAACTGGCGAAAGCAGAAGGTAAGCAACTCGCCGTCGTGGAAGCGTTTTTCAAAGCGCACTTCACTGATGGGATAGACCTTTCGAAACAAGAAAACCTCATCGCCATTGCCAGCGATGCGGGTGTGGACCCACAGCAAGTCGAAAATCTCCTCAACAGCGACGAGGGCGCAGCGGAGGTGGAGGGCATGGAACGCCAGCTTCAACAACTCGGCATCACCGGGGTTCCATTCTATATCATCGACAACAAATACGGATTATCCGGTGCGCAGCCGAGCGAGGTGTTTGTGAAAGCCTTCGAAGAAGCGGGGCAAGGCCAAAGGGCAAAGGCTAAAGGCTAAAGGCCAGGGGCTAAAGGCCAAAAGCAGCTTTGTGACTTGCAACCTGTTTACGGCTTTTTCAAATCCGCATGCTTGATAATCGCGGTCCACACGCTTGTTTTGCCGTCATCCATACGCGCCCAGATGGGAACGATTGTACCGTTGTGCGCGGCGATGTTGGTGTAATCACCGAAGAAACTCGTCTCGGTAGGAGTAAATGGCGTTTCACTGATCTTGGCATTTTTGAACTTGATGCCACCATCCTCGGACCATGCCAGGTAAACATCCGTTTGATTGTCGGCATAGGCCCGGCGATCGTAATAGACGATGTAAATGAAACCTGTTGTTTGGTCCACAGCCATCCAGGGGAGGTATTGATGTTTCCCGGCCTCATCGTTATTTACTCTCAGCGGCTGACTCCAGTTGTCGCCGTAGTTCATGGAGCGCGTAAACCATATATCGGTATCATCGGCGCCGTTGCGCTGATCGGCCCAGACGATGTAAAGGCTTCCGCGGAAGGGCGATTTACTTTTGTCTGTCGTCAGCACGGGCATGCCGTTGCAGCGGTCATGTCCCGGCACCTCCATGTTCCACCCGCCCGGCTGATTCGTGATCGCAATGTCGTTGCGCAGCCAAAGGGTCCCTCCGTCAAAGGACCGGTCAAGAAAGATTACCCCTTGGTTTGACCAGGCCACAAACAATTTCCCATCCCAGGTAACGGTTGGTACTGCGCCTTCCGCGGTGTTGTCGTCGTCAAGACAGTCTCCGGGGGTTTGCGAGATTTGAACCGGATCGGACCATTTCTTTCCATTCCTGGAGTATGAGAACATGATGTTAGACTGGCAATTGGGGTCCTTATCGCCATACTTGTCAAACTGGGTCCATGTTAGGTAGAGATTACCTTTTGCGTCGATGGCCGGCCAATGTTTGTCCTGGTCTTTCGGATGATTGAATCCGATGGATTCACCGCTGGTCCAGGTGTCTCCGCCGTCGTCGGAAAACTGAACGACGATGCGATCAAGCTTCTCGCTGTCATAACCACCCTTGCCATGCGTCGGGTCGGAGAGGTGAAAAAAGTAAAAGTTGCCGTGTTGGTCGGCGATCAGTGCGGGATCGCCGTAGACCCCGAAGGGCGACTCCACCTCTCGTTTTTGCCACGTCGCACCCCCGTCTTTGGTAAAATAAATATTGTTCAAAACCGATGCGGCTACGATGTTGTCGGGGTAACGGGGATTGATCGCAATCGTAGGTTCGCAGACGTAATCATTCCCGTCGGACTCGTCAAGCTTAATATTCTTAAACTGGCCAACGGCCGTTCCGAAATTCGTCGCCACTACGATCAGGCTAAAAAAGAGTTGTCGCATAGCTGGGGCAATCTCAACAAATACAATAGTAGTTCTATTCTCAAATCAGTCCAATACCTGGAAAGAACATTAATATAGACCTTGGGCGGTTTCCGCGCTGGTGTTTCTGTCTACAGGTTGTAGAAAAATTCAGCAGGGCCCAGGTTGCAGCAAAAAGAAGCGGCAACATGCCTACCGACGGACTTTCATATTGACCGTTTAACCACACCTGGCAACCATTTGACGGAGAACGGCCATTCACCGGCAGTCCTGACACTGATTTTGATGAGTACCGGGTGAACAAACGTGAATGAATGATATGACCAGGAAATTGATTTTGGGTTTTGCCGTAGGGGTGCTGTTTGCCTGCAGCGATAAGGAAAAAGAACATGCACTCCAGGCGCAGATCGATTCTCTCCAGACCGAACTGCAGTCGAGTCAGGAGACGGCGCAGCAAATGCAGGAGATTGGCGTGATGATCGATTCGATCGATGCCAACCGTCAGCTGTTGAGAACAGACATGGTGGAAGGAACGTCGTACACCGATTACAAGGAGCGTTTGGCGGGCATTAACCAGTATGTCAAGGAGACGCAGGCTCGGATCGATGAGTTGGAGAAATCCGCGAAGAACTCCGCGATCTATGCCAGCACCATCCGCCGACTGAGAAAAGATCTCGACACGCGAATGAAGCAGATCGCCGCACTGGAATCGGAAGTTACTCGCGTCCGTTCCGAGAACCGCTCGTTGTCGCAGACTGTTTCGCAGCGCGACTCAGTCATCAATGTGAATTCCGAAACAATTCGGTTGGGCGAGCAAAGCCTTGCGGAACTCGAGTCGCGTATGCAGGAGATAAACCTCCAGGCAAAGACTGACCAGGCGCAAGCCTACTACAAGCAAGCCGAGGCACTGGAGGTCGCGGCAGACCGAACCAAATTTGCACCCAAAAAGAAGAAAGCGACTCAGCGCGAAGCGCTTGAGCTCTATAGAATGGCTCTTTCCCTGGGGATGGCAGAGGCGCAAGCTAAAGTGCAGCAACTCGAGAAAGACCTCGGTTAGTCCATGAATAACCGAAAACTGGCATCCCGGCCTCCCGGGGTGCCTTTTTTTATTTTTCGCTGCGTCTATTGTCAACAAACCGCCTGGCCTTCCGCCCCACACCGCCCAATTGCAATTTTTCAATTTCACCTGCGGATGCAAATACGATTTCCGGAACGATCCGCAACCTCGATTGAAAGAGCGACTGAAGACTACTTTTACAGCTTGCCTGTTCATGCTTTTGCACCAGAAGGTGAAGTTTTACTTCGTCCGTGCCCAAGTCTCCGTCAAAGATCTCAACCACGTAGTCGTCGATTCCATCGGCCAGCTGAAGGATGTCAAAAATCCCAGGAGGGTAAATAGTGGTCCCTTTCAGCTTGATCATCTGCTGTTTTCGTCCAAGTACCGGGCCCAATCGCCAGGTCTTTCTTCCGCACGAACACGGTGCGGAGTTGATCGCCGCAATGTCACCGGTCTTGTACCGGATCAGGGGCATGGCCTCCACACCCAGGGTGGTGATGGTGACTTCACCGGGTTGGCCATCCGGAACAGGGTTCCCCTGGTCGTCCAGTACCTCAACAATGATTAGTTCAGGATGCACGTGCCCTCCCCTGCCCTCCTTACATTCAGTGAACGCCGTTTGCATCTCCGTTGAGGCATACGTTCCATACAAACGGATGTTCCAGCTTTCATTAATCCTTCGGGTCAGCTCATTCGGTTCCAATTCGCGCGTACGCAGACTCTCACCAATACAAATCGCTTTGCGCACTGACGATTGATTCAGGTCAATCCGATTGGCAACGGCGTACTCGACGAGCTTCACAAGGAATGACGGCACGGCAACCAGGGCTGTAGGCCTTAGCCGTTCAATGGTTTCCCACTGGAAAGATGGCAGACCTGGTCCGACGCGAACGAGGCCTGCGCCGAGCTGCCGGATGCCCTGGTAGTAGGCGATGCCAGCCATAAATTGCCTGTCAAGCGTCAGCATGAGTTGGTAAAGGTCTTGAGCACTCCCATCCGCACAAGCAAATGAAATAGCCTCGTTATACGTGAGGCGCTTCAGGTCTCCCTCGGTAAGCGCAATCGTCACGGGTCTGCCCAACGTGCCTGACGTGCTGGTGTACTCGGCAATGCGATCCCGGGGAACACAAAGGAAATCCCAGTTCTGGCGCTGCAAGTCATCCTTCGACGTGGTCGGCAGTCTCCTGAAATCGTCCCACGACATGGCGTCAGCCTGCAGCGTCGCAAATGGTTCCAGGTTCCGGTAGAACGGTGAATGACGTTTAACATAATGAAGCAACGACTTCAGCTTCTCAAGTTGTGACGCTTCAACCTGTTCCGGAGCTTGTTGCTCAATTGATGGAATTTCGTTCATGACTCAATGATTACAACCGCGCAGGCAAATTCGCGAATATGCGACAATGAAACGTGAATCTTACTCCATTGCTCGCGTTCTGCCATCGATTTCATTCCTCCATGAAGCTCGATGAATGGCTTGCCCAGGTCATCGTTCACAACCTCGACGTGGCGAAGGTCAAATCCCGCAGTAAGGCCTCTGCCACACGCCTTCAGAAACGCTTCCTTGGCAGCGAAGCGCGCCGCAAAGTGCTGGTCCTTTTCCCTTCGCGAGCGACACAGTTCGATCTCGCGCGCGGAAAACACTTTGTCGACAAATCCATTGTCCCTGCTCACCTTTTCAGTTATTCGAGAAACCTCAATGATGTCGATGCCGGTTCCGAGAATCATCGTGTAAAGATCAATTTTTTTGTTTGCACCGCGCCAGGTTTTCTTCCAGGTGCCGACGTTCCTGCACCGTGGCGGTCTCGCGAGTGAGCGCTTCCTCGTACATCTTCTCCGCCCTGGAAAAATCACCTTTATCCATGTAGAAGTCACCAGCCAACAAATATGACAGGTAAGAGCTCGGATTCCACTTGATGACACTGTCGGGATCAAACCCGTCCTGCGGCTGGAAAGGAAAACGATAGGCGTTGAACTTGACCGCATTTTCAAACTCATCGGTCAGCAGAAAGCTGTCTGCTGGAATGGCCAGCGATTCCTCGTAGATCTCCGTATTCTTGTCAGCGTTCCAGCCAAGGACTTTCTTCAGGTCATAGCAGACAAACTTTCCCAACTGATACGGGGCTGTGGAAATCCATGCGAGTCCCCGGGATGGCTGGAAGATGACCGCGTGATGGGCGATTAGTTGATTAATTGATTTCTCATGCCCTAGTCCCAGTTCCTTTCCACCAAGACCTTTGCGGTTGCGTAGAATTGACGCTGTAGAAGTCACCGAGTTCACTTGCACGCTGTCCAGTAGTTCCTTCACCCGTTGATGCCGGTAAACCGAAGGACTATCGTGCATGTGTTCCTGATTCAACGGCGTTTTTCCAAGCACGTCGCCCTGAAAATGGTTTGTGCCAATGATGTATTCTGCACCGGACCTGTACAGGTCAATCCCGTCGGGGTTCTTTTCGATAATCGCCGCTTCGTTGTCGGCAGTGGAGGCGATGAGGAACGCTTCCGCTACAAAAACTTTTTGCCTGCTGGCAATAGCGAACGCCTCGTCGATAGTCGCGGCATATTGAAGGATTTCGCGCGCAACGAGAGAGACGGGCGTGGCAGATGATTGGGGAATCTCAGACTTAGCGGCATTGATGGTCACCGTGAGGCCCGTGGTGTTCATACCGGAGAGCACACCAGTCATCCCGCCAAAAGTCACCATCATGAAGGGATAACCTTTCTCGGGTGAATAAAACGCGACGATCTTGTTTTTGGCAAAATCATCACCCACGTAGAAATCAAAGTTGCGCCCAACAATGAGCGTGCTGTCGACAGACCGGGAACCCCAGGTCGCGAATGCGGTGCAGCCCACAAGTGACATGTTCTGAAGCGCATGCCCGATATCGTGGGCGGCGTGGTAGTTCAGGATCCGTTGATAGGGAGGCGCGATGTCGTCAAACTCATGCGACGCAGCTAACGAAACTCCGTAAATTTCATACCGGTATTCCTCCGGCACCTCCGCATTCAAATTCCGGTTAAACCAGCCGACAAAGTATTTCAAAATATTCAGATAACTTGACGATGGCACCAGCCTTCGAATTTGTTCATTGAAGACCCTCTCCTGATATTGAATGAGATCGGTGGTAAGTTTTCCAATTGCAACCCCGCGCGAAAATGCGTCACCGGTAACATAAAGCTCGTAGAGTCCACTCTCGCTTCGCCGAAACCAGTTGTTTCCATAGCGGAATAATCCAGTATCTGGTTGAGTAACGACATACTCCGCCGATTGTGAAATTTGTGGCTCCTCTATTTTCGATGCCTGTCGAACATAAATCACCAGGGCGAGAAACAGGGTGATCAGGATCGCTAAGAACCAAGCCAGAATTTTGACAAACCTGCTCATCGATTACGCTTTTCGGATTTTTGCCAACAGGTATTCACTGCCCAATATTTCGGATGTCGTTAGCACTGCGCTTACGGTGACGCCGAGCACGCCATGAAGGTTCAGGTTCTGGCCGGTAAGGAAAAGATTCGGGATCTTCGTCCGGGGAGAGATAAAAGTCTTTAACGGTTCCCGAAAATCCTTGGTTACTCCATAAAGGGAGCCGTCGTCCGTTCCAATGTAGTCGCGTACGGAAAGCGGAGTGGCCGCATAGTATGACTGGATGCCGTCCCTGAACCCCGGAAACTTCTTTTCGACGACGTCGAAGAAGCGCTCGGCCTTCTCTCGCTTAAAAGCTTCATAGTCCTCTCCCCGGCTTTGTTCATTTGAAACGGTGTTGAAGGTATTTTCCCATTTCTTGACTTCTTCGAAGCGCATATAGGTCATCAACGTCAGGCCCTCGGCATACTCACTCGTTTTCGATGAAGCAGTAAAAAACATGGCGTAGCCGGTAGGCCAATTGGTGGTGTTGTAATTCAGCGCACTCCAGGCATTATCACCCGCAAAATAATAATAGTTGTGGTTGATATATTTAATGGTGTTCTTTTTAAGGACCACATTAATGTAGAACGTCGAAATCGAGTTTTCCAGGCTCCTCAGCCGATTCTTGAACGCTCTTTTTATCAAGTCGCTTTTTGTCATCTCGATCGTCTTCAACGGGTGAATATTCGAGATAAACATTTGGGCATAGACGCGGTCGTCGTTTTCGGTAACGGCATACCGCAGCCTACCCCCTTGCTCGACCAGGCCAGTGATCTTTGTATTCTTGATTATCCGGCCGCCGCGGGATGTAATTTCCCTGGCGAGCGCGCGCGCGATCTGCGAGCCACCATCAACAAAACGCCAGGCGCTCTCGATGTAGCTGTTGAGTACAAGGGCATGAACATAAAACGGTGTCTTATAGGGAACACCCGCGTACAGCAAGCTTGTACCGGCCAGCACACTTTGCAGTTTTGTGTTCCTGGTTATTGACTCCAGGAACGATTGAGTCTCCAACTCAAGCACTCCAACCTTTTCAAGGTAATCACCGCTTCGAAGGTTGTACAACGGAAATCGACTGCATACGAGCTTAATCTCGTCGCAGTATCGGCGAATAGCCTTTTCTTCTGCAGGAAATTCCCGCGAAAGCGTTTGAATGAACTTTTCGTAACCTTGTGCATACTTGTAAACGGTCGGGTCATCATCGAACATCACGGCATCAAAACCATCCTGATCAAGGCGTTTGAGTTTTAACTTGTCAATGATACCCAGGAATTTGAAAAGCTGATACAGGTTTTGACCCTTGTCCAGTCCGCCGACATAGTGGACACCGGAGTCAAAGATTATTTTGTCGCGCACAAAAGTCTGGAGTGTTCCGCCGATCTGTTTATTTTTCTCCAGTACGCAAACGCTGTATCCCTCTCTGGCGAGAATGGCGCCGCATGCCAGACCACCGAGTCCGCTTCCAACGATTGCTACGTCATACTCCATGCACCAACTGGCCTTCGCGTTTCAGGACAAAAATAACATTAGACGTCAACTTTGTGTTGTCGACGATTTCCAGGGCACACTGCTGCTCTTCCGCCAGCGCCCCGATGGTATGACCCGACATGAAATGAAGAGCGTTTGCAGACTTGTTGAACTTCAGCAACTGCACGGAAAAGAATTCAGAGAGCCGCGTCCCGCGATGCCTGGCACCCAGGTCGGCATTGCCTTCGCGGATAATCAACCTGCCTCCCTGGGGCAAAGCGCCCAACGCGCGCCTTATGACCCGTTCCTGGTCTTCCGGCAACAGGTAGTGCAATACGTCGGCGATGACAATGACGTCGTAGCCCTCATAGTTCACGTCACGAATATCGGCGCAGGAAAAATCGACCCGCTCGTTCATGGAGAAACAATGCCTCGCAGTCTCAATTTTTTCTTCATCATAATCGACTCCGGTGACCCGGCGCCCACTCGACAAAAATGTCATCATCAAAGCCAGGTATCCGTACCCGCAGCCGAGATCAAGTATCCGTGCGTGTTTGGGCACCAACTCATCGAAAGTTTCATAGTACCTTTCCAGTCTGAGCTTGATGCGGGTATACCATTCCAGCACCGGTCCCTTGTACAGGTAGTTCGCCCTGAGTCGCGCGGCGAAATACCGGCCATTTTGAACCTCAACTGAAAGCCTCTCAAACTCATTTCTAAAGTACTGGCTGATCGACCGGGTGCGCGCTGAGTAATCCGGTCCGTACGTCAGATCGCCAGGCTCAATGTGCGGTAAGAACTTCAATGTTATACTGCCGGGTCCGAGATACATGGTGCCTTTCGGGATCGACTCCGATGCTCCGTGGATGAGCAGAGGCGTTATTGGTAAATGGAGCTGCTCGGCCATGAAAAACGCCCCTTTGTGAAAACGGTTAATCCGGCCGTCCGGCGACCGTTTGCCCTCAGGAAAGACAAGTACAGAATATCCTTCTCGTATCCTTTCTTCAATCTTTCCGACGCTATCCGAAGCGCCTTGCATGACCGGGTAATAGTCGGCGAGACGCACAACGCCTCCAAAAACGGGCGAATTCCAGACCCAACGGTTCGTCAACAGAATGAGGCGCGGATGGAGCATTGTCGTGATGAGGATATCCAGGAACGATGAGTGGTTTGCGATGATGATCGAGGGCCTGTCGAAAACACCGTCCATGCCAATAACCTTTACCCTCAGGTTGGGTGCCAACGTCACAAGGGCGCGCGTGAAAAAGCTCAGCAGGCGATGATAAAGCAATCTGATATTTTTTCTTCCTACCGGGATAGCGCGAAACAACAAACCGGAGATCGTCAATACTGCAGAACCCGTTACAAAAAAGCCATAGGTAAAAATGGTTTTCAATATTCCCCAGAATGTCATCGGCGACAACCCCCGAGACGTGCGATTTGTGATCAGCCAGCGGAACAAAAACGGCTCTACCGTCTGCGACATGATAAAAACACATCCGATACCGATAATGGAAATTCCGGCAATGGACCTCAGAGCGGGATGCTGCGCAAAGATGAGTACGCCAAGACCAGAGATCGTTGTCAGCGCTGATAACAACACGGATGTCCTGATGGATTGGAGATTGCCATGGCCGACCCTGTACTCCCGCTGAAGGCCATCCATAGTGAAGATGCTGTAATCATCACCCAATCCGAAAATGAAGGTAGAGAGCATCACGTTCACGATGTTGAACTCAATTCCTGCAATGGCCATAATTCCCAGGATCCAGATCCAGGTAATCAGCATGGGAAGGAAGGTCACCAGCGTGATCTCTATTCGCCCATACGATATCAGCAGCGTGAAGAAAACCAGTAAGGATGTGAACGTCACGATGAAGTTAAAGTCTGCATGGACATAGCCGCTGAAGACGTTCGCGAGCATCTGTCGATCGAATGCCTGTGATGGCTTATTCTCCAGGTCGGCGTAAAGTTGTGCACGTTTATGGTCCGGAACATTGATGAGGCTGACAACCGTTGTCTTTCCGTCTTCTTCAATGATATAATCGCGAAATAGTGTCTGGCGAAACGACTGCCAGACAGAGGTGTCCGGCAGAAACTGGCGCGTGAGAAATGACTCAAAGTCGTCAAAAACCCGGGTGGAGAACTTCAACGCTCTGCCTTCGGTCCTCACAGCCGCCATCAGCGTGGCAATCCTATTCGTCGTCCAAAACCGGTTCCACCGGTCAATCCGGATGCGCTGAAGCGAATCGGACACTATAAAAGCCGAGACAGAGGCAATCTTCCGAACATAATTTTCATTGGCATGCTCTTTCATCTCCTGCAATGTCCGTTCATTCTTGCGCAAAGCCTGCTCCAGGTCAGGTGCCTGTGAAAGAAGATAGACTGATGACAACGACGCATGGTTTATCGATTCAAGCCTTTCCTGCGCCTCTTTCATCCCGGCGCTCATATAATTGAGCTGACTAATGTCCCTGTTGAACGTCACGTCGCTCGCGAAATAGAGGAAAACTGGCGTCAACAGGAAGATGGTGAAAACGAGTGGCTTACTGGTTGCTATTCGTCCGATCCTGGTTTCGTCGACAACGGCAGGTGTTGAGCCTGAAAGTACTGAAGGAGTAATCAGGTGCGGGAGGAAAATCAAAGAACATAGGGCTGCGCCGATGAGGCTGAACCCCGCGAACAGTCCAAGATCGCGGAGAACAGCCGCGTTGACGAATTGCAGTGAAAAAAATGCCAGCACGGTTGTAGCGCTTCCAAGGGTCATTGGCCGCACGAGCGAACGGATAACCGATTCAACATGTGCGTCATGGCGCAGGTGGACAAGAAAATGCAACGAATAGTTGATGGCAATACCCAGCACAATTGATCCAGCCGCAATCGCGATGATGGAAATGGACTGCTGAACCAGGTTGACCAGGAATAACGCAAACAGCCCTCCGAAAATTACCGGGATAAGGATGAGGAATGGAACCCGTTTCCTCCGGAAGTACCCGAACAGAATGATGGCCAGCAAAACAATCAACAAACTGATCGTAACAATCGTGTCGGTTCGAAGTTGTTGTGCATTACCAACTGCGACGGCCGCGGCTCCGAAATAGGAAGCTTTTAGTTCGGGATGACGCGGTGACACCTGGTCGATGATCCGGTCAATCCCATCAATCAGCGCACTGTTCTCACCTGTGTTGTTTGACGGAAAAACCGGCTGGACAAAAAAGACAAGATGACGCCGGTCCTCTGAAACCAGGTAGTTCTCATACAGGGAGATATTCCCATCAGCCTGAAGATTCCGAAGTTTGGCAAAGGCAAGAAATGAAAAGCCTAAGGGATCGGAAGCGATAATCCGTTTGACAACTATACCCGAGGGTGAGATCAGCTGACGATAATTGTTCTCCAGTGTGACACGTACGATCCCGGGTCTGGATAGGCTGTCAATACGCGCGTAGTCAGATTCTTCGAGGAAAATAGGGAGGTTATTTTGAATGACGTTTATTAGATCGAAGAACTGGCGATCATCGACCTGAGCTGCGACTGGATGTGCCACATCCTGCAATTTAACATTGATCTCAGATGCTAATTCCTCAGCGTACACAATCAGGCTGTCCGGCTGTGGTTGGCAGGCACTGTCGGCGACGGAAATCATGACAACGAGCCGGTCGGCAAACCGCGAATTCCTGAACACGTAGTTCAGCTGGCCGACCTCCTCGTCATCGGGAAAAAAACGCGAGATATCTTCTTCGATTCGCAGCCGGGACGCAAAAAAGACCATAACAGCTGTAATGCCGAGGAACGAGAGCCAGAACAGCGGCCTTCGCTGATGGAAGAAACGATATATGACCAAAAAGATGTGTTCCATTGACGGTGGCAAGGGGGACCTTTTTCGCAAGGACTCCAGGTTGCTGTTAGCTCCCTCATAACTGCACAGGGAGCACCAAATTTTACAAATTCAACGACATTGACAAGCTGGTGCAGTTGTTCTTTTGGTAACGGAAAGCAAACCGATCAATCGGTCAGTTGTTTTTTCCCGGGCGCAACCGCAAAAGTCCGTAGACAGCCAGGCCGAAGACAGCACCGGCGATTGTCGCCAGTGTCAATGCACCATACAGATATTGAATGAATTGCGACTGGATAGTTTCGAGATTGATGTCATTGCTGAACGCAATATCCTGAGCCTCGTTTCCCATCCACACCTTCCCCGTCAGGTGACTTAAGTAGATAATTAGCGGTATCATTGGCGGGATACTGATATTGGCAGCTAACAGCACCAAAGCCTTGTTGAGCCTGAAGACGAACGCCAGCGCCAGAGCTATGATCATCTGAAAACCCCACACCGGCGCTATTCCCATAAAAACTCCCAGACCGATCGAGAGAGCCTTTACACGCGCTGACTCCGCGGGATTGACCACCAGCGCTTGCAATGTTTTCCAGAATGGGCGTGACCTGAGTTTTCGGATCAGGTCACGCGGCTTGATGTACACAAGCGCGATAGTGACCAGGACTGTGTTCAGCAGACTGATTCGGGTAAAGTCGACGAACGGCCTGAAGTGTGACACGCGTTTCTCTTTTTCAGCATAATAGACGCGAACTGGAACCTCCTTGATTTCAATACCCGACCATGCCGCCCGGACGAGAACCTCAATTTCAAACTCATACCGCGATGTAAAGAACCGCATCGTACTCAGCGCCTTTACAGGATAAAGCCGGTATCCGCTCTGCGTATCTTTTCGACTCAGCCCGGTCTCGACCCAAAACCAAAAATTCGAGAAACGCATTCCGAAGGTGCTCTTTCCGGGCACCGAAGACTGATCCATGTTTCGCCGGCCAATAATGACAGCCTGGGGGTGATTCTCAAGGGTTTCAATAAATGCAGGCAGGTCGTCGGGAAAGTGCTGGCCATCAGCGTCGATGGTAATGGCATGGTCGTAACCCGATTCAACTGCTTTTCGAAACCCGGTCTGAAGGGCGATCCCCTTCCCCCTGTTCGGCTGGTATTGAATCCATGCGACGTATGGAAATGATTTTGCAATCTCGTGCGTGCCATCGGTTGATCCATCATCAACAACGATAACGCGATCACAACGCTTTAACGCACCCGCAATTACCGATGGAAGCGTGACAGCGTTGTTGTAGGCGGGTATGATTACACAAACTCCTTTGGTGCCACCAGGTTTGCTGCTCATCTCTTCCATCAGCGTTCAATCATCACGGCCTTGATCTTGAAATATATCGTGGGCCCATCGGACAACGTCCCTGTTACCTGCAGCGCATCATTTTCTGAGACGATCAATATCCTGGCTTCGAAGGAGGACTTTCCGCCCGGTGACATGACCGACAGAAATTTCATTTGTCCGACGCTTGAAAACATAAGGCTTTGCTTTTCGTGACGCTCAACCAATTCCTTGACGGCTTGCATCATGCAGACACCGGGCACGATGGGCGTGCCGGGAAAATGCCCCTGCAGAATAGCATGATCCCAATTGACTGTCAGCCCGGCCTGGACGGATCCGCTTGTTATTTCAAGCTTATGAATAAGGAAAAGATTATCGAGGAGCATGGTGAGGATTTTCAGAAAAATCCAATTTTATGTCGAATGTATTCAAAGCGCAAACATGCTGTCGGGCACCGGCTCGTTGATCTTTTTGCCGGTGAATATCATTGTTGTCGTGTCACCCCCCGGTTCGCGCATTATTATTGAGCGGGCTAAATAATCCTCTTTCTCAATGACCAGGATAATGTCCACAAAGAACTCCTTTAACGACTTCGCCACAGGTTCAAGCCGGACAAGGTAACTCTCCTTATCCTCCCACACGCCCGACATGAACTCTCCGCTCGTCAGGGCTGATCCCTGGATACATTCGACAATAATACTATTGACTTGTCGAAGCAGCTTGTTTGACTTCATGTTCATCCGATTCTGGCGATCTCCATCGCGCAACAGGACGCGGTCGCCATTCATGATCATCAGGTGATCATACGGCTCGAAGTATTCAATCCTGACTTTCCCGCTCTTCTTATATGTAAACGTTCCCTTCGATAAGACCTTTTCAGTCAGGGCGCTGATTGATTTTTCCTGCATGAACTCGGCTGTAATCGTCGTAATTCCGTCCGAGTGAGCCGTAAAGGCGCGCTTGAATGCCTCGGCGTCGGACACCGGACTGTACCCCGGAAATTGGCCCCAGGCACAACACGTTGTCATCACGATCAGGAGAGCTATTCTAGCCGGCATAAGGTCTTACATTAATCAGCACATCGAGTCTCACAATTTTGAACCCAGGCTTCGATATGTCCTCGATCAACGACGGGAGTATCTCAAGCATGGCGTGGCTGTGGTCGTGAAAGAGTATTATACCGCCGGGGCGTAACAGCCGAAGGACTCGCCTTTTCAGGCGCGATGCGTTGCGGGTGACCGTGTCCAATGACCGGATCGTCCAACCCACGGTGGTAAGCCCAGTCTTTTTTATCGCGTAGGCCACCATTGGATTGGTGACCCCGTAGGGCGGGCGAAAAAAATTAGGCATAACACCTGCGACTTCATTGATTACCTTGTTGGTGCTCACCAGTTCGTCATGGATCTTGTTCCCAGATTGCAGGTCGAAAGTTTTCCCATGCCAGTAACTGTGATTGGCGATCAGGTGTCCCTCGTCCATCATCCGCCGAACAAGCGCCGGGTTCTCCCTGACCTTGTGGCCGATACAGAAAAAAGCTGCCTTTACCTGATGAAGTTTTAGGATGTCGAGGATCCTGTCTGTATGCCCGGCAATGGGTCCGTCATCGAATGTCAGAGCAACGGAATAGCTATCAGCTGCGCCACGATATTTTACATTCACGAAGAATTGCGCGCGCAGATATACTGAGCCGTAGACCTGAATACCCGCATACACAAGAACCAGGACGCCGAAGATCGCCGGTGGAACCGACGTGTAAATTCCCGCGACGACCAATCCTGTTGTCAGCGTCAGGAAGGTAAGATTTACATATCGGCTTTTCAGCATGGTGTCAGGAGCATGAGCGAGTAATGAGTATTAAAATAGTGATTAAAGATGAGAATATTCCGAAGCTCCCGCCCACGATCCCTTCGGATAACCCCGGGAGCCGCAGCACCACGCCGGATAATGGCATTCGCCAGCCACACGGCAAACGCAGACGCCGAAGGGTATTCGCCGCACAGGCTCTTGAATACTCCCACAGAGCTTTCGGGAAAATAGCGGTCTGTCAAACGGATCAACAGTTCATCCTGACTGGCCCAACCGCTTATGCCCAACAAAGTGAGGTCGATCGGCTCCTGTAATGTGGAGCACAAACTGGCCGCCGATGACGCCAGTGTGGACTCATCCGGTTTGTACAAAGTAATCAGTTCCCGAATGCAGCTGAACGCGTTCGGCGATGGCTCGCCCGACAGCACGAAGAACGATGATCCCTCACCATTAATGGTGCCACGACTCCCTGAAGCAAAAAGATCCGCTGATTCATTCCGTCCTGACTTGAACATGCCAAACCGGGATTGAATGACGTGACTTGTGTCGGTGATTTCATCGATACCGCCGACGAGCAACCGCTTTTCCGGCGACTCCGAGGCATGCATAGAAGCATCCAGCAGCGCGCTCTCAAATGAAAAAGCCCCATGACTGTACGTCTGATTATACGCCATACAGTTCAACAACATTGCCATTTGCGAACCGATGGTATTATGCGTGGATTGCATAAAGGGTGTAGGGTTAAGAACGCCCTCGTTGGTGGAAACCATTTTTGAAAGGAATACGCCTGTATCTTCAAGGCATCCATATCCCGTCGACGTAATAATTCCATCCGGCATATCGAGGGCGGCATTGCGCATCGCGCACATCCCGGCCGTGGCGCCCATCTTCATCACCCTGCTCATACGACGAAGTGTCTTGACGTCGAAAAAAACGGAGTAGTCCGGCTCCACGCATGCCATCCTGCTTCCATTGGGGGTCATGGTGTTCACCCATGGAAAACCATCCAGCGTATGCTGCGGTGAAATGCAGGCTGACCCATGGATATACAGCTTCATACCTTGCTGAAAATTATTGACGAACAGTTTCCACCGAAACCAAACGAATTGCTCATGACATGACGAATGGGCAAGCCGGCTTCAAAACTCGTTTGTGGAACAAGGTCGATGCCGTGCATCGGCCTCTCAAAGCGAAGGCTTGGAAAAACGACACCTTCGTCGATTGCCATGACTGAAAATGCGGCCTCTAGTCCTCCACAAGCTCCCAGCGTATGGCCCGTAAACGACTTGGTCGAACTGAGCCGCGGGGGATTTGCTCCAAACAAGCGACGGATTGCGGTTCCCTCCGATTCATCGTTATTCACCGTCCCAGTTCCATGCACATTAATGTAGTCGATATCATCGGTGGCGAGTCCCGACGTTTGCAGGGCTAGTTGCATGGCCGCGAATGAACCCCTACCCTCTGGTGATGACGCCGTCTGATGAAAAGCATCATTGGTGTTGCCGAACCCGGAGACGACCACGTTGCCTGAGATGTTTTCGGCTCGCAATACGTTGTCCGAGGCCAGAACCAGGAAGCCCGCCCCTTCTCCCAGGTTAAGTCCATTTCGGGAGGCGTCGAACGGCCGGCAGGGTGCCGTGTCGTGAATCATGAGGCTGTTGAAGCCGTTAAGCGTAAATCGCGTAAGGGCATCGGCGCCTCCCACCAGGGCAACGTCGAGAAGTCCGTTCCTGATAAGCCTTGTGCCGAAAATGATTGAGTTTACCGATGAAGAACACGCTGTATTGATTGTTGTTATGAACGTCGTGATACCGAGCGCATCGGCGACTAACCCGGTCGTATGACCGCAATCGTGATTCACAACATCGCGGAGCCTGCCTTTTCGGACATTCTCCGAAAAGTCGCGAAAGAAATTTTCGGTGCGGTCCATGCCGGCGACGGTGGTTGCCGAAATCAGGCCCGTTCGCCACCGCGAAAGATCGTTGATGCCCGAGCTCTCGATCGCTTCACGACAGGCGTGCAAAGCCAGTAATGCCGTGCGTGTGGCCCTACCGTTAAATTGAATACGCGCTCTCAACTCCTTCTCGTCCAGTTTCACCTCGCCGACTGGTAAACGGGGGGCGTGAACAGTCTCCAAAATTTCAATTTGGCCGATCCCAGAAGAATGCGCCCCGAACGAGGAAAGCGTCTCCGATCGCGAATGTCCAATAGCGGAAATTACGCCATATCCAGCAACATAGACTTTACTTTCCAAGGAGTTATCAGGCCGTTTGATGCGAACGAATATACTCGGCGATCGTTCTTACCGACCGGAATATCTTAGGACCATCCTGTGGGTTAGCTATCCGGACATTGTACTGCTGTTGGAGCAACACGATCAACTCAAGGGCGTCAATCGAATCAAGTCCCAGCCCTTCCACAAAAAGGGGCTGGTCACTGCCAATATCCTTCGGTTTCAAATGTTTAAGATTCAATGCCTCTATGATCTGCCCTTTCAGCGCCTCCATAAGAGGTTCCAATTCACTGCTCATATATCGATGTTAATTGCTCTGCCGTGTGGGGCATCGCGGGGTTCCTGTTTCTTTCGAGCAAATATAAGAAAACGTCATGGTGCTCACCCAGGACATCGATCCATCCCGCAATGCAGGCCTTGATATCAGAGTTGGCACTCATCAACGAATTTACATAATCCACCATCCAACCCGCCTCAAACCGACTGGAAACGAAAAACGCGTTTTCCCCAGTGATCTTATGGCGGATGCAAATCTCACCAGCGACGATGTTGGGAAGAGTGTAAACGAACAGGGACGGACTGGGCAGCCCCTTCATCGTATCCGCAAACCGCATGTCGCTATCAAGACTGGAATGGGCATTCGAAAGGACAAGCGCAATTGATGAAGATGGATACTCCGTCGTAATCCTGCGGCCCGCCAGCAATACCTCGACAGCCAGAAATCCAAGCTTCGACAGGTTATCCATCTTATAGAACCTGGGGTAGTCAATGCTGAGGAACGAATAAGTTTCCGCCACGAAGGTA
>CAZLWX010000081.1:0-18112 GCA_964563295.1 uncultured Roseivirgaceae bacterium
GTTCACGATTTATAATAATCACTTCAACCATAAATTCAAGGCGTCGTAGCTCGATAAGGTGAAGATGATGGATATCGAAGACAACATGTTGGGCAACCTGAAGACTGCTGACTTCGAAGGCTTCATCAAACTGGGTGTTGAGTTTTCAGATGCCGTGATTGTAGCCGGTGATAATAAGAAACTTGAAGGCCTCTTCAAGAAGATCAAGGAAAAGAAAGTGGAAACGATCGATCAAAACGAAAATTACACCGAATCCTACTACAATCTCTATAATGAACTTGTGGGTTAAGAGTTTGGGGCGATTGGCTTTTCTTGCCGTCGCCCTTTTTTTTTCCTCTTGTGAAGACGAAGCCAGTTACCTGGGATTCAGGAAAAGTCCAAAATTCAATGTTACAGCCGTCGATCTGGCACTGAGTGCAAACTCGGTGTTCTCCATTGATTCAATTATCACCGACAACAAATCGGCGATCGGCAATCTTCTCTTTGGCGAGTACAACGATCCGAAGCTCGGCGACATCCGCGCGGAGGGATTTGTACAGGTTTTTCCCGCCGGCGGAATGATCCCCGCCGATGCATTGCTGGATTCAATGACCGTCCAATTCCGGTTGAATTTTTATGCGTACGGATTTTCTGGAGTGCAGACTCAGGTTGTAGGTATACATGAAATTACGAGTGACTCCCTGAGTATTTCCAACCCTCCCGGCAAACGTTACTGGAACAGCGATGAGTTTGGCTACGATCCGACGCCCCTGACTGAAGCCTCCCTCACCGTTAACTACGACACGCTCAAGAAGCTCGGCGCGGTAGCGGCGGAGCGGCAGGATACCTTGCTTGTAGCCGCGAGGTTGCCTGACGCCTTTACATCAAGAATCTTTAACCACGCTAAATCCCACGATTACTCGAAAAAGGAAGATCGCAACGATTTCCTTTACGCGATAAAGGGTTTGGCTCTGATACCCAAGGACATGAACGGCATTTTAGGTATAGGCATCCAAAACAGCCAGAGCCGGATTACCATTTACTATAGAACGCTGGAAAACGGCGCGGTGAAGGATACGCTGCAACGCCAGTTTCTCTTTTCATCGGCGGCCTTTACCCACATGGAAGCCGATCGTGGCGGCACAGAGCTCTCCGCAATTACACAACATTACCAACCCATTCAGCCTGCCTCCAATCAAGGCTATGTTCAAAGTGGAACGCCAATTATTTCTGAAATCGATCTTAGTGAATTTTATGCTTTTGCCGATCAGGATTCAAACAAGAACCTGATCATCAACTCAGCCGAACTTGTTATCGGAGGCGTTGAAGCTCCCGCAGGACTTCCACCTCACTCGAGCCTGGTGATGAAGGCTATGAGTAATCAGAGTAACGATTTTGCCAACACCAACGTCAGTTCAGACAGCATAGCCCTGGCTCATTATAATCTTATCCCCAGTAACCATTATTACGTGCGCTCAGATGAACCCTCTGCAAACCCACCCTACGCGCAACTCCGGTACGACGATGAGACGGGTACAATGCGCGTGTTTCTTACCATGTTTGTTCAGGATCTGTTTATCAACAGGGTTAAAGGCGACAACGTCATCAATCCTGACAGGTTGTTAAGGCTGGCCCTCTACCCCTATTCGCCCGCGGTGTTTACTGCCGTCAACAGGACTGTCTTTGATGGGAATAATGTCACGCTAAGCATCCGTTATACCCGGCCTTCCGAGTCAACTCCTTAACCTTATTTATCATGTGCGGAATTGTTGCCTATGTTGGACACCGTCAGGCGAGTGAGATCATTATCAAAGGCCTTAAGAGACTTGAGTACAGGGGGTATGACAGTGCCGGTATAGCATTGCTCAATGGCGGGCTGAATATTTACAAGAAAAAGGGCAAAGTTTCCGAACTGGAGCAATACCTGAAAGGAAAGACACTCGACAGTCACGTCGGCATTGGCCACACCCGTTGGGCAACACATGGCGAACCGAATGATGTCAACGCGCACCCCCACTACTCGGCCACAAAAAAGCTGGCAATCATTCACAACGGCATCATCGAAAACTACAGCGCGCTGAAGCAGGAGCTGATGCGGAAAGGTCACACGTTTGAAAGCGAGACTGATACCGAAGTGTTTATCCACTTCATCGAAGACATAAAAGACAACGAGCAATGCTCGCTTGACGAGGCCGTTCGTCTTGCGCTGACCAGGGTGGTCGGTGCATATGCCATTGTCATTATGTCGCTGGAGGAGCCGAATCTTCTGGTCGCAGCAAGGAAAGGAAGTCCCCTGGTAGTAGGGATTGGAAAAGGAGAATATTTCCTTGCCTCCGACGCCACTCCGATCGTGGAATATACCAATGAAGTTGTATACCTGAACGATCAGGAGATCGCGATAATCAACCATGGACAGCTGGGTATCAAAAATACAGCGAACCTGCCCCTGACCCCTTACGTGCAGACGATTGATCTTGAACTCGAAGCGATTGAAAAGGGCGGCTTCGAGCATTTCATGTTGAAGGAGATCTATGAGCAGCCGCGATCCATCAGCGATTGTATGCGCGGTCGCCTCGATTCATCGAAAGCGCGGCTGGTGCTGGGAGGTTTACGTGACTACGTCAATAAGCTTGTTAATGCCGACCGGATAATTATTGTCGCCTGTGGGACCTCCTGGCATGCCGGTCTGGTTGCCGAGTATTTCTTCGAAGAGTTTTGTCGCATCCCCGTTGAAGTCGAGTATGCGTCGGAATTTCGTTATCGCAACCCCGTGATTCGCGAAGGCGACGTTGTGATCGCGATTTCGCAGTCCGGGGAAACAGCCGACACCCTGGCTGCCATTGAACTCGCCAAGTCGAAAGGAGCGATCATCTTCGGCGTCTGCAACGTGGTGGGCTCGTCGATTCCGCGACACACTCATGCCGGTGCCTATACCCATGCCGGGCCTGAGATCGGGGTCGCCAGCACGAAGGCGTTCACTGCCCAGCTGACAGTATTGAACATGATCGCTCTTATCGTAGCCCAGAAGAAGGGGACGATCACGGAGCAAAAAATGCAAGAACTGCTCGTCGAGATGGAAACCATTCCTGACAAGGTTGAGAAAGCCTTGAAGTTGAATGACCAGATTCGACGCATCTCATACGAATTCAAGGACGCCACTAACTTTCTTTACCTCGGGCGCGGCTACAATTTCCCGGTGGCCTTGGAAGGAGCGCTGAAGCTGAAGGAAATCTCTTATATCCATGCGGAGGGGTATCCCGCCGCCGAAATGAAGCATGGCCCGATCGCCCTGATTGACGAAGAGATGCCAGTCGTTTTCATTGCCACACAGGACAGCTCGTACGAGAAGATCGTTTCCAATATCCAGGAAGTCCGCGCCAGGAAGGGCCGGGTCATAGCCATCGTCACCGAAGGCGACAATACCATTTCACGGATGGCGGAGTTCACGATAGAAGTACCATCGGTTCATGAGTCGCTAATGCCTCTTGTCTCCGTGATACCCCTGCAATTGCTTTCCTACCATATCGCTGTCATGCGCGGATGCAACGTAGACCAACCGCGAAATCTTGCCAAAAGTGTGACCGTGGAGTAGTCGCAGACCCGGCCTTGCCTAGGCGCTCACTGCTATGCTGACTCGCTTATGATGGTAGATGTACGACAAGGCGCCTAATCCAAAGGGTACAATCATGAAAAGCATTGCCGGTTGGAAGCCGCCAACAGCGATACCTGAATATGTAGCTCCTATCAGGTCGATAAACAGTCCCGCATAAGCCCACTCAGTAATTCGCGGAAACCCGGGGATCAGAATGGCAATTACACCCAGCGTTTTTGCTATACCAAGAAAGGGAATGATGTACTCAGGATATCCCAGTTGGTTTGACACAAGGGCCACCGCATCAGGCACCACAAGCACGTCAGGGATTGCCGAGAATAACATGAACCCGCCAAATAAAACAGTGAAGGTCCAATACATGATTTTTGTCTTTTTCATTGTCGTTAAGTATTTAGAACAAAAATAATGACAACACGCAGTCTTGGCAGGGGGGCTATGACGGCAATATGCAAGGCGGTTTGCGACAATTGCAATGGCCGTGGACTTTTTTGCCAGGGAACAACCATTTTGTTCGCCGGCGAGCCGATTTATCGCGGTTGAATGGATGCTTCGGCGCAGCGTGCCCCCTTTGGATAAGCTTGATAGGGGTGTCGCTGAAAAATTCGGGTCACTCCGTCCTGAGAGAAATTACCGGGTTCATGAGCGCCGCTTTCATCGAACGAAAGCCGATGGTACCCAGGGCGATGAGCGAAATTATCGCGAACTCAGTGGCCAGAATCCAGGCATCGACGTCGATATGATAGGCGTAATCTTCAAGCCACGAACTCATCAGCCACCAGCCGATCGGGGCTGCGATAACAAAGGCAACGATTATGAGAAGAGAGAACTCCTTTCCGAAAATCCACAGGATATGGGAAAGGCTTCCACCGAGCGCTTTCCGAATTCCAATCTCCTTTGTTTTCTGAACTGCCATGAACGAAACCAGGCCGTACAATCCCATGCAACCGATAAAGAGGGCGATGAAGGAAAACACCTCGACAAATCGAAACATTGTTTCTTCCCGTTGATAGAATTCCGCAGTCATGGCATCGACGAAATCGTATTCAAACATCAGCTCAGGGTACGTTTCGCTCCATATCCGGTCCAGTTCTTCAATGGTGTTCCGCGAATCCTGCATATTGATTTTCACCGCATAGTAGTGATAAACGTCCTTCGCGGTGGTCATGAATATGGGACTAATCTCGGAGTGTAAGGACTGATCGTGGAAATCGCTAACCACGCCGACGACAGGGCCCTCCCACTGGCCGTTAACGCGCATGGACTTGCCCAGGATCTCTTCCGGCGACAAAAAAAGCTTCTTTGCAAATGTTTCATTCACGAGAAATTCCCGAACCGAGTCTGAAGGCAACAGGTTTCTGCCTGCCAGCAAGGGGATATCAAAGGTCTCAAGATAGTTTTCGTCGGCGCCGCGCAGGCTTACCGAAAAAATTTCATTCTCAGACCGGTGATCGAAAAGGAGTGATGTATTCCACCCCATGTCCGATGCGGGAGGCGAAAAACAGACTGACACGTTTTCGACACGAGGCAGCGAAGCAAACCGCTCCTTTACAGTCTGCATTTTATTGTCGGTCGATCCCAGTGGAATCATGACGACGGCGTCCTGGTTGAATCCAAGATTGGTGTTTCGAAAATATCTGATCTGGTAAAACACGACGATCAGGCCGATCAGCAACACCTGTGCGATTGCAAACTGCATGGTGATAAGGGTTCGGCGCAGATTAAAACTTCCGGATGTTGCGATGGTCTTCCCCTTCAATGCGAGCGCGGGTTTGTAGCCAGACAAGACCAGTGCGGGATACGCGGAGGCCAATAGCGTCACAAGGAGAAGCAACAACGGAAGGAAGATCCATAGCTGCACATTGGAGAGCAGGTTCAACTGAACGCGGGAATCGAGCAATTCATTCACAAAAGGGATAAGGGAATAAGCAATCGCCAATCCGATCACCCCGGATATGAGCACGATAACAAATGTCTCGATCGTGAATTGAGCGAACACCTGGAGGCGGGCGCTGCCAAGAGTTTTCCGAATCCCTACTTCCCGTGCCCGGGTGATCGCCTGTGCCGTTGCGAGATTGATGAAGTTCAGGCAGGCCGTAAGCACAAGGAAAAATCCAATGGCACTCAGAACCAGCAGCGACACTTTGCTCATGGCGGGACTATAGCGTGGATCAAAATGCACTTCACTGAGCGGTTGCAGCTTGTAATGGTGGACATTTCGGCTGTTCGGACGGAATTTCGCGGGATAAGTAGCGAGGGCTGCCTCCACATCAGCAGGGCTAACTCCGGGCAGGAGCCGTGTGAACGTGAGCAGTTCCGATGTGATCCCACCCCACGAATCGTCAGCGGCGGCCCATGGACTAAACTCCTTCAGCGAAGGATAGGAGAAATAGATCTCGGAGCGAAAGTCGGTATTATCAGGAATGTCCCGCAGCACACCGACGATCCGGAAGTCGATTTCATTTTCGAGACGTATGACTTTGTCGAGTGGCGAGTCATCGCCGAAATACTTTCGGGCAATCTTTTCTGTGACAAAGGCAGCCCCCGGTTCCGCGATAGCTGATCGGGTTCCGGCAACCAAAGGGAAGTTGAAGATCTCAAAAAACTCCGGCTCGGCGAATGACGCCAGCTCTTTGAATTTCATGATCTCCGCGCCCTTCTGGAAACTAATCAATGCCTCCTGTCGTGTAAATAGTTGCGCAACGTACTCGCTGTACGCATAGTCGCGGCGGAATGCTTTGCCTAGCGCGGGTGGTGTGCTGCTGTTGTAGTTAATCTGCTCACGGTGCTCCTCGGTGACAAGGCGGTATACCCGGTCTGAGGCGACATGGAAGTTCTCAAAGCTGAGATGGTGACTGACGAGGGCAAAGATTAATACCGCACACGTGATGCCCAGTGTCAGACCGCTGATGTTGATAACTGCATACGAAGCCGCGTTCGACATGCTCCTGAGTGCCACTTTGAGATAATTGCTAAGCATAACACCGAATGTTTTTGACACGAAGGGGTTACACACAACCATGCCAAAGCGGTAAAAACCTGACAGAGCGGTTCAAAGGTACCAATCTGACGTATGAGATGTTCCTTTTCGGAGAGGCGGCGTTCGGATGCGCACAGCAACGACCGGCCTGGGCATTTGCGATTTACGCCGGCAGGCTGAGATATTCTTTCTTCAGCAACGGGCAAATCATGTACCGTTGATCTTTTGTGTCCTCGTAGACAGCCTCGAGTACTTCGTATACGTGTTTTACCCCGATCCGCTGACACCATTCGAATGGACCAAATGGATAGTTGGTGCCCAGCTTCATTGCCCTGTCGATATCGGCGCGGGTTGCTGTTCCTTCCAGCACGGTGTAATAAGCTTCGTTGATAATCATGCACACGACACGGGGCGTGACGAGGCCCACCCGATCGTCGACAATGCGGTAGTCAGACTGGAGTGACTGGCAAATGGCCTTCAACCGATCGGCATTCCGGCCATTAAGCAGTGAGACTTCGAGCAATGCGTTGCTGAAAAAACCTGGGAGACCATTAAAACCAAATACCGTGCAGCGCAGGTTGTGGTTGACGATGTGTGACAGCTCCGCCAGGGTAATCGTGCACGTATTAAGCAGCACTGTGAGTGGTCGGCTTGCGTAGATTTCAAACTCGGCAGGAGACTCGTCGATGATAAAATCGATTACCAGTTCATTGCTGTCGAGAAACTTTTCTGCCTCGCGGTGTTCACCGACCCACGAATAATCGTGACCGCCGGAAAGTTTCTGTTTACATTCCTCAAAATCGCGGGAAGTGCCAATTACCAGTATTTTCATCTGCCAGCGCGAAAGCCTTTATTGCTTGTTACAGACCAAGATCATCCATCGCAAATAAATGCAAATATTAATTATAACAGAATATTTACTTTTACGAAATACATCCTCAAAAAGCATTGGTTCTCGAATTGAATTAACCAGTTTATATGTCCAGGAAAGTGATCTATTCTGCCAACGCGCCGGAACCAATTGGGCCTTATAGTCAGGCCATCGAAGCTGGAAATCTGGTGTTTGTCAGCGGGCAAATTGCCATTGAGAAAGCCACAGGGAAGCTCGCGACCGGTGATATCGAACGCGAAACGCGTCAGGTAATGCAAAACCTGGCTGAAGTATTGAGTGCTGCTGGTCTCGACTTTAAACACGTCGCCAAGTGCACCATTTTTCTCAAGAACATGGATGATTTTCCGAAAGTGAATGCCATCTATGGAGAATTTTTCCAGCAACAGCCGCCAGCGCGGGAGACCGTTGAGGTTAGTCGCCTGCCGCGCGATGTCAGCGTGGAAATCTCCTGCGTTGCCGTGCGAGCGTGATATTGGCGGCCTAAACGTGTCAATATTCGAAATCAATTCTACCTTTGCACTCACACGTTAATGTGATGAGTGAAGTACGCGTCCGATTTGCCCCGAGTCCTACAGGTGCCTTACACATCGGCGGTATAAGAACCGCCCTCTACAACTTTTTGCTGGCCCGTCAGAAGAAGGGCACGATGATCCTGCGGATCGAAGACACGGACCAAAACCGGTTTGTGCCCGGGGCCGAAGAGTACATCTTGCAGTCGCTTGAATGGGTGGGCATCAAGATCGATGAAGGCATTGGAGTGGGAGGGCCGTATGCGCCCTACCGCCAATCTGAGCGCGGCGAGATCTACAGGCAATACGCCCGCCAGTTGGTGGATGCCGGCCATGCGTATTACGCCTTTGATACGCCCGCCGAATTGGAAAAAATGCGGGAAGATTTAAAGGTGACCGGAGTAGACACGCCGCAGTACAACAGCATCACGCGCATGCAAATGCGTAACTCACTGACGCTTGGCGAAGAAGAAACGAGGGAACTGCTGGCATCGGGAACGCCCGCCGTGATACGATTAAAGGTACCGCGCAAGGAAGATATACGTCTAAACGACTTGATCCGCGGTTGGGTGACCGTTCACTCTTCGCAAATCGACGACAAGGTGCTTATGAAGTCCGATGGCATGCCTACGTACCACCTGGCAAATGTGGTGGATGACTACCTCATGAAAATCACCCACGTCATTCGCGGCGAAGAGTGGCTTCCGTCCGCCCCGCTGCACGTGTTGTTATACAGATTTTTGGGATGGGAAAAGGTGATGCCGCAATTTGCCCATCTTCCTTTGCTGCTGAAACCGGATGGCAACGGCAAGCTTAGCAAGCGCGACGCTGATCGCATGGGATTTCCGATCTTTCCACTTTCGTGGAAGGACCCGCAGACCGGAGAGGTCTCCATCGGCTACCGCGAAGCAGGTTATCTGCCCGAGGCACTGCTGAATTTCCTTCTTCTTCTCGGGTGGAATCCTGGAACAACACAGGAAGTCTTTTCATTCGACGAGATGGTTGAGGCATTTTCAATCGAGCGCATCGGCAAAGCGGGTGCGAAATTCGATATTCAGAAGGCCCAATGGTTCAACCAACAGTATCTGAAAAGTAAGCCCGACGGGGAACTGGCACAATTTCTTCTGGATGAACTCCGAAGCCAGGGTGTTGAGTGTGGTGACGAGAAGGCTCGCAAGATTGTCGCTGCGATGCGGGAGAGGGTGACCTTCCCGAGGGATTTTTGGGAGCAAGGCAGGTTTTTCTTTCAACCGCCGGAAGTGTTCGATGAAGCTATTGTTGCCAAACGATGGAATGAGGAAGTGGTTAGGGTCCTGGCAGCCTTCCGCGATGAAATCTCCAGCGTGATAAATGCTGATGCCGACTCATTAAAGGGCGTGCTTGAAAAAGTTGCTACCTCGCTTAACGTTGCAACAGGACGAATTTTACAACCCCTGCGCCTATCGTTGACAGGCACGGGAAACGGGCCCGATCTCATGGTCATCATGGAGATACTTGGACCAAAAGAGACGGCGAGGAGAATTGATCACGCCATAAAAACGTTAAAGGTGAAGGTTAGTTAACATTCGAGAATATGTCCAGGCAAGAGCATCCAAAAAAACAGAAAGGCAAGCCAAAGGTTCATAAGGACCTGCAGGGTTTCGACATTTCGATTGACAGTTTTGGGGAGATCAAGTCAAACATGGATATCGAAAAAATAAATCGATTCCTGAATGAGAACGTTGACGACAAGAAGCTCGCGGAACGCGAAGATTATGAGGAGATGAAGGGCAAGAAAAAAAAGAAGAAATAGCCGCATATTTTTCCGGTGATGAGATCTATTCACATAAGGCACTTTATTGCATTGCTCGCGTTGTCGGGCTTTTCTTTTTTTTGCCGGGCGCAATCCTGGCCTGAGGCTCTGTTGATTACTCCGGAGAAGACGTTTTTTGCCAAGACGTCGAGCCATCAGGAGGTGATGGATTTTCTTGAAAAGATACAGGAGCTCTCCGACAACGTACATGTAATTTCGATGGGGAAGAGCCGGGAAGGACGCGACATCCCGGTGGCCGTGCTGGCGCGTCCGGCAGTGCGGACAGCCGCGGAAGCAAAAGCATCAGGTAAATTGGTCGTGTATGTTCAGGGCAATATCCACGGCGGCGAGGTCGAGGGTAAGGAAGCGCTATTGATTTTGATGCGCGATATACTCCTTGGCGACAAGCAGAATTTGCTTGACAACCAAATCATCTTATTCGCGCCAATCTACAACACTGATGGCAATGACAAGATGGAGAAAGGGCGCAGGCCCTCGCAGGAAGACAGCCCGCTTGAAGTCGGCACGCGTGCAAACGGCGATGGGCTTGATCTCAATCGCGATGGGATAAAGATGGAGACGCTTGAAACACAGGGCCTGATCACAAATGTTATAGGGCCATGGGATCCGCAGCTGTTTGTCGACCTGCATACAACGAATGGTACTTGGCACGCATATTCCCTTACCTGGGCGCCGTCGTATCATTATGCCGGTGAGGCAATAACATCGGAGTATACGAACGATGTAATGCTCAACGAGGTGACACGGGTGGTCGAGCAGAAATACGGCCTTTACCTTAGTCCCTACGGTGACTACAACCTGCGCGAGGGGTGGCCGGTAAAGAATTTCTACACCTATAATCACCATCCGCGCTACCTCGTCAATCAGTTTGGACTGCGCAATCGGATGGCGATACTCAGCGAGGCTTTTTCGCACGAACGTTTTTATCAACGCATCAACTCGACCTACGCGTTTGTCACTGAAATCCTCACGTTTGCAAATGCCCATGGAAGTGAGATCAGGGCGATTAACAATCAGTCGGAGCAACTGGCCATATCCAATGTTCTCAATCATGCTGGCAAAGCACGGAAAGGGGTTCGGTTTGAGATGAAACCCGACCGGGTGTTTAATGAGTTTCGCACCTATGACTACGTGGGCTATCAGGATTCCGTCGGCAGAACCCGTTGGGCCAGGACGGGAAAGATCGTGTTGCTCGACAGCGTGACTTATCACGCCAGGTTCGTCCCGGTTGTGGAAAGCACGCTACCGCGCGGTTATGTGATTCCTGCGAAATTCACTTCCGTTATCGAACTTTTGAAGCGACAGGGCGTAATGGTTGCACAACTTGAAAAATCGAAGTCGTTTTCAGGCGAGGTCTTCAATGTTTCGGCGTATAAGAAATCGCAGCGGTCATTTGAGGGCCATTTCATGGCAACGGTCGATGGAAGCTTTTCACCTGCGGCGCGCAAATTCCGAAAGGGCGACTACGTTGTTGACCTCGCGCAGCCGTTGGCAAACCTGATTTTCTACATACTGGAGCCGCAATCCGATGACGGGCTTGTCACCTGGAATTTTTTTGATGATTATTTTGCACCCGGAGCAGGCGAGTATCCCATTTTCAAGTATTATTGACGTGGACGTCTCAGCTGACGCCAATGATGTTGGCCAACCGTCCTGAGAACTTGTATCTTCCTCTCCGGCTAGTAATAAAGGCAACGTGTCATGAGCAAATCACATATCATCGATTATCAAATCCGGGGTGAAAGTATTCAGATTGTTGAGGTAGAACTGGACCCGATGGAAACCGTAATCGCCGAAGCGGGCGCCATGTTATTCATGGAAGACGGAATTGCGTTTGAGGCCAGGATGGGCGATGGGTCGAATCCTAGTCAAGGGCTGTTCGATAAACTGTTGTCGGTGGGCAGCCGCGTACTCACCGGCGAATCCATTTTTATGACTCATTTCACGAATCGTGGCAACAAGAAGGCGCGCGTCGGTTTCTCTGCCCCGTATCCGGGCACTGTTATTCCCGTTGATCTTTCGCAATGTCCGGGTAATGAGTTGATCGTTCAGAAAGATGGATTTCTCTGCGCGGCATTAGGAACAAAAGTCTCCATCACCTTCAACCGGCGCCTGGGTGCCGGCTTGGTGGGCGGCGAAGGATTCATCCTGCAAAAACTCCAGGGCGACGGCAAAGCATTCGTTCATGCCGGGGGCTACGTTATCGAACGTACGCTACACAACGAGACGCTCCGTGTCGATACGGGATGTGTTGTTGCGTTCGAATCGCAGATTGATTTCGATGTGCAGACATCGGGAGGCCTTCGTTCGATGATCTTTGGGGGTGAGGGAATATTTCTGGCAACGTTGCGCGGCAGCGGCAAGGTATGGCTGCAGTCGATGCCTATCCGAAAACTGATCCAGGCTCTTGCCCCTTATGGGGGAAATCGCGGAAAAGAAGGAGGCTCGCTGCTGGGATCATTGCTCGAGAGGGCATGACCTCATGCACAAAACACCCGCATTGATGAAAACTGTCAGAATAGGTTTGATTCGCGAAGGTAAAGTTCCACCCGACAAACGTGTGCCGTTCACGCCGGCCCAGTGTGAAGAAATCGAACAGCGCTATCCGAATGTGAAGATGTCGGTTCAGGAAAGTGAAATCCGGTGCTACAAGGATCACGAGTATTCTGACCTTGACATCGAAGTCTCGAAGGACTTGAGTCATTGTCAAATCCTGATGGGAATTAAGGAAGTCCCAATTAACAATCTGATCAACGGCAAGACCTATTTATTCTTCTCTCACACCTTAAAAAAGCAACCGCATAACCGGAAGCTTTTGCAAGCGGTCATGCAAAAAAATATCACACTGATCGATTACGAGGCGCTCAAAGATCGACACGGCAACAGATTGGTGGCTTTCGGACGTTTTGCGGGTATTGTCGGTGCATATAACGGCTTGCTCACCTGGGGAAAACGATTTAACCTTTACCAATTGCGACGGGCGTTTGAATGTCATGATATTAACGACCTCAAGCTTGAACTTCGAAAGGTCAAGCTGTCGCCGATTCGTATTGTGCTCACCGGCGCGGGTCGCGTCGGAAAAGGCGCGATGGAGACGCTCGACAGCGCGGGCATCCGGAAGGTTACTGTCCACGATTTTCTCAACAGAACGTTCGATGAGCCTGTGTATGTGCAACTGAGCAGTGCAGACTATCATCGACGCAAGGAAGGAGGACATTTCAACCGGGATGAGTTTCACAATCACCCCGAACGATATGATTCGTTCTTTATTGATTTCGTAAAGTCAGCCGATCTGCTGCTCGCCGGTGCCTTTTGGAATCCAAAAGCCCCGGTGCTGTTCACCCGGGAGGACATGCTTTCACCGGGATTCAGAACGAAAGTGATCGCCGATATCACTTGTGATATCAACGGTTCAGTCCCGAGTACAAAAAAGGCAAGCACCATAGTCGACCCCTTTTATGACTATGACGCCGGTGACAATAATGTTTATCCGCCGTTTAGCGATAAAGACCGCGTTACCGTGATGGCGGTTGACAACCTGCCGTGCGAACTGCCGCGCAGTGCTTCAGAAGAATTCGGCCGCGACCTGATCGATCGTATCCTGCCTATGCTGATTGGGCCCGATAAGGAAAAGGTGATCGAACGAGCTACGATTGCGAAAGCAGGAGTACTAACGCGGCATTTTGACTATCTCCAGGATTACGCGACAGCTGTTGAGTCGTAAATTGATCCGTGTATCTGACAGGCCGCAAGGGATGGAATAATTCAACGGTATGTCATAATTCGCAGGCGAAATCATTACGTTTCGTAACTTGGGTGACCGTCTTTCCTATCCATGATTAGCACATCCCTCGCTGAACAACCAGTCGCCTCCGCCACAACAGGGCGAATCGCATCCATTGATATTTTGCGCGCCATTACCATGGTCTTAATGATCTTCGTCAATGACCTGTGGTCTTTGACAAACATCCCCGTATGGCTTTTGCACACGACGAAAGACCAGGATGGCATGGGACTATCTGATGCCATATTTCCCGCTTTTCTTTTTATCGTCGGCATGTCGATACCATTTGCGGTCAACAGCAGGCGCAAGAAAGGAAATAGCCGGGGCCTGTTGGTTTGGCACATCATTTTGCGAAGCGCAGCCCTGCTCCTCATGGGCGTATTCCTGGTGAATGGTGAAAAGCTCAACGCCGAGGCGACGGGCATGTCGCGATCGCTTTACTACACCCTGGTCTGTGCAGCGTTTGTCCTGATCTGGAATGCTTACCCTAAGACTATTAAACCGGCGATCCTGTGGACGTTGAGAGCAGTAGGGGCGATCATCCTTGTGAGCCTGGCTTTCCAGGTTCGCGGCGAAGAGGAACTGAGATTCACGACATACTGGTGGGGGATACTCGGCTTGATTGGTTGGTGCTACCTGGTAGGCTCTCTGCTTTTTGTTCTTGTCGGCCACAGCCTGGTGGGAATTGTCGTAACCTGGGTCATGATGATTTCGCTGTCTATGGCGGCGATGGCCGACATGATTTCATTCGGCTTTCTTGAATTTGTGATGGAGCCATTGAGCAATGGATCGCTCGCCTTTCTAACCATGGGCGGGATATTGATGTCTTCAGTTTATTTGAGATACCGGGACCAGAATGCAAAAATGGTGGGTTTTATGGCGGTGTTTTCGGTTGCGATGTTTGCGGCGGGATTTTACACAAACCGCTTTTGGATAATTGCCAAGCTCGGCGCCACGCCACCATGGGTGTTGATCTGCAGCGGAATCACTGCTGCGGCGTTTATCCTGGTGTACTGGCTGGCGGATATCAGGGGCTGGGCCAGATGGTTTAATTTCATCAGACCGGCAGGGAATAATACACTGCTCACGTACCTGGTCCCCTATTTCGTTTATGCGTTTGTCCGGTTCACGGGCATCCATTGGCCTGACTTCATGCTGACTGGAGGCGTGGGGCTTATCAAGTCCTTTGCCTTTGCTCTGTTATGCGTATTTATCGCAGGCTTTCTTGGCAAACGCGGCGTCCAGCTTAAGTTGTGATGTCCCGACTGGACAAAACCTGTAACTTTCGAATATGTTCCTGTACAACGTTACCATCGGGATTGATCGCGACGTCGAAGACGAATGGTTGAAGTGGATGAAAGAAGAACACATTCCCAATGTGTTGGGGACCGGCATGTTCGCTTCGCATAAGATGTACAAGGTCTTGCAGGACGAGGATGAGGGAACCGTTTCGTACAGCATTCAATACTTTGCAGAAACCATCGAAGACGTCAACAGCTACCTGGAACATTTCGCGCCTCCATTGATTGACGCCCACCGTCGACGGTTTGCAAACAAGCACGTGGCATTCAGGACCCTGCTGGAGGAAGTTTAGCGTCGTCGATCGGATTGCTCAGGATCGCTTCAATTTGTGATGACTCCAGATGGCAGTTGAGCCATTCGCTGTCAAGCCGGGCCCCGTACTTCCTGTAGAAGTTAATGGCAGGCTCATTCCAGTCCAGCACCTGCCACATCATTCCTGTGCAGTTCGCCTCCAGCGTTTTTCTCATCGTTCGGTCAAATAACAGCTTGCCGATACCATTTCCACGTTCGCGTTCAGTAACGATTATATCCTCCAGGTACAGCCGTTTCCCCTTCCACGTGGAGTAGCGCCAATAGTACAGCGAAAGTCCGACGATTCGCTGTCCTTTCTCCGCGACAAAGAACCCATAAACGGGGTTGGGACCAAATCCATCCTCCTCCATAAGGCTCACCGTGTTCGTGACCTCATGCGGCGCCTTTTCGTAAAGGGCTAACTCTTTCACAAGCTCCAGCGCCATTGGGAGGTCTTCCTTTCGCCCTTCACGTATGGTAACCGTGCTCATAGATCAAAAAACCAGCGAGGCCACAGCTTGAGAGGTCTTCACCATCATTCGCCTACATATTCTTTTCGGCAACCGGAGGCACCACCCCCATATTGTACCAGGCAAAGGAATACTGATCGGCCACCACTTGGAGTGCTTTCTTCAAGTTGGAGGATCCGTGTCCGGATTTTGAATCGATGCGTATCAGAACCGGATTGTCGCCGACGTGGTATTCCTGCAGTGTGGCTGCAAACTTGAATGAATGTGCAGGCAACACGCGATCATCGTGGTCTGCGGTGGTCACCAGTGTTGCCGGGTACGCTGTTCCGGGCTTCAGTGCGTGAAGCGGTGAGTATCCTTTCAGGTATTCGAACATCTCTTTTGAGTCTTCGGATGTTCCATAATCGGAAGCCCAGGCGGCTCCAATTGTGAACTTGTGATAGCGGAGCATGTCCATAACACCCACGGCCGGGAAAGCAACCTTCGCCAGGTCTGGTCGTTGCGTCATCGTAGCCCCGACCAGTAAACCGCCGTTCGAGCCACCGCTGATGGCGAGGTAAGGACTCGAAGTATATTTTTCGGCAATCAGGTATTCGCCGGCGGCGATGAAATCATCAAACACATTTTGCTTTTTCATCTTCGTTCCAGCTTCATGCCATTTTTCGCCATACTCGCCACCACCGCGAAGATTGGGTTGCGCGTAAACACCTCCATTTTCCAGCCACACAATCCGCGACGGACTGAATCCCGGCGTGAGGCTAATGTTAAACCCGCCGTAGGCGTAAAGCCAGGTCGGATTTTTCCCGTTTAGCTCCAATCCTTTCTTGTGAATGATGAACATCGGAATTTTGGTGCCGTCCTTGCTGCTGTAGAACACCTGCTTCGTTTCGTAATCTTCTGGATTAAAACTCACGTTCGGTCGCTGGTATTCAGTCGATTTTCCGGAGGCGATATCATATTTGAAGATCGTTGTGGGGTACGTGAATGATGTGAAGGTGTAAAATACCTCCTTATCCTCAGGGTTACCGCCGAATCCTCCCGCTGAGCCAATACCCGGAAGCTCGATATCACGTTCCAGCTTGCCCTTCATGTCGTACTGCTTAATCTGCGATTTTACATCCACGGTATATTCGGCGAATATCTTTCCGCCGGCAGTGGTTGTATTCAAAACATTTTCCGTTTCAGGGATGACATCTTTCCAGGTCGTAGGAGTAGGATTGGCGAGCGTGGTTTCGACTACGCGATTATTCGGAGCCCCGCGATTGGTTTCGATCAGCAACCGGCTCCCCTCATTGGCGATCACGTATTGGCGGGATTCCAGATCTGCAACCACCGGGACAATCTTGCTTTTTTGATCACTCAAATCCTTAATGTAGAGAGCATTCGTGCTCGTGTTGGAGCTGGCGGATATCACGAGGAACCGTTCGTCTTCCGTCAGATAGCCATCGACGCGTTGTTCAGGCTCCAAATCTTTTCCGCTGATCACCATCTTGTCATCACTCAATGGAGTGCCCAACTTGTGGTAGTACAAGGTTGAATAACCAAGCTTGGCGAACAGCGCGTTGCCGTTTGGAATATCAAATTTGCTGTAGTAAAAACCTTCATTTCCCTTCCACGATATTCCGGTGAACTTGAGGTTGCGGATAGTGTCCTCCACCATGGATTTGTCGGAGGTGCGGATCACCACAGCTTTTCTCCAGTCAGATCCTCCCTCCGAGACCAGGTACGCCAACAGTGAACCGTCCTTGGAGAAATTCAATCCGCGTAGGCCCGTAGTTCCGTCTGTCGACCACGTGTTGGGATCGAGAAATACTTCCGGGTCTCCATTTTCACCCTTCTTGCGGAAAAGCAAACTGTGATTTTGCAAGCCCTCGTTCCTGTAATAGTAGTAGTAATCTCCCTTTTTGAAGGGCGCCGTCAGTTTTTCGAAATTGTTTAGCTCTTCAAGCCGCTTGAGCACATTCTCCCGGTATGGAATATTGTCCAGGTAGCCGAACGTAACTTCGTTCTGGGATTTCACCCATTCGGTAGTTTCCTGGGTTGTGTCGTTTTCAAGCCAGCGGTATGGATCCTTCACCTGGATGCCAAAATACGTGTCTACTGTGTCGACTTTCCTGGTCTCTGGATAACGGGACACTGTATGCCCTTTCTGGTCACAGGAAGTGAAGAGTAGGGCGATGAGACACGTGGTCATGAGAGAGAGGACTGGCTTCATATTCTTTTGGATTAGAATTTTCAAGATAGTTCGAGAATACATTTCCGTCAATCCCCGCCTTGACAGGTGGTAAGGATGGATGTAATTAGGCGATTCGGTCAAAGCGCGTATAGGGAATCAGTACACGCGGAATGCGAACGCCGTCCTTCTGCTGGTTGTTTTCCAGGATTGCCGCTACAATTCGGGGCAAGGCCAGCGCGCTGCCGTTTAGCGTGTGCAACAGTTGTGTTTTCCCTTCCTTGTTTTTATACCGAAGCTTGAGACGAT
>CAZLWX010000082.1:0-1382 GCA_964563295.1 uncultured Roseivirgaceae bacterium
TAAACGGTACCATATTCGGTTGTCTGCGAAATTGAAATTACCCGGGCCTGCGGATGATGCTGGTCGTCGAGGCGTTGAATGTGTTCTTCAACCGCGTCGGGGTAGAGCTTTCCGTCGGAAGTTTCAATGGGTACGAGTTTGCAACCTAGAAATTTTTCGGGACCCGTCGACTCGTCAACATTGATGTGCGCCAATGCCGGGCAGAGGATTGAATTGAACGAACGTGTGAGCAGGCTTAAACCCAGTATGTTTGCGCCCGTGCCATTGTAGACGAAGAACACCTCGGTGGAATCGCCAAAATGCTTCTTGAACAGAGCTTCCGCCCTCGACGTGTATTGATCTGCACCGTAGGACGGCTCATGCCCTGTGTTGGCCTCCTGCAAAGCCTTCATGATTTCGGGATGAACGCCCGCGTAGTTGTCACTGGCAAAACTTCGATTGACCATGGTCTGCGGATATGAAGGGCAAATTAAGTATTTCGGAAACTAAAAAGCATTATTTTGGGATGAGATAAACCCATGTTCAACATTCTCGTCCCGACCGACTTTTCGCCATTGTCAAAGGTGGCTATTCAGTTTGCAATCGAAATTGCAAATCAGCATGACGGGAATGTGACGCTCCTGCATGTCGTCAGGATCACGCAAAGCATGACGGTGCCACGGATAGGAGGCCCTCATAATCTTGAGCAGGACATGGTTAGCGAGGCTGACAAGGAGCTGCAAAAACTGATGCGCGAGGTATCGTATGATTGTCATACACCCGAGCCCATATCATGGTCCGTTGCCAAAGGACCAACTGTGAGGGAGGCCATCCGCAAAGAGGCAAACCGGCTCAAAAGCGCGCTGATCGTTATGGGAACACGCGGTGCCAGTGGATTAAAGAAAGCTGTAATTGGAAGCAACACGACAGCATTAATTGAAGTCAGCGATGTGCCCGTGCTGGTGGTGCCCGAAACAGCGCAGTTCAGGGGGTTCAAGGACATCGTGTACGCTTCTGACCTCCGCGACGTCGAAAACGAATTGAAGGTGCTCATTCCCTATGTGGAAAAATTTGATTCTACCATTCACCTTCTGCACGTGCAGCGCCCAGGTGCCAACATCGAAGAGATTGAGAAAAAGATCGATGAAATCGTCACCCATCTTGGGTATTCGAACATCGTGACCCTGGTGTTGGTTGATCCAATTGTCGAGGGCGCCATCGATCAATATATCAGTGTCTCCAAGTCGGACCTGCTCGCCATGTTCACACACGACCTGAATTTTTACGAAAAGATCCTGGACAAAAGCATGACGAGGAAGATGGCGTTTCAGAGCAATGTGCCGCTGCTGGCGTTTAAACGATGAAGTCTCGTTGTCGGAAGTCGGGGCGGTTAGCGGCGGCCT
>CAZLWX010000082.1:1482-17927 GCA_964563295.1 uncultured Roseivirgaceae bacterium
TTGGCCTTTAGCCTTTGGCCTTTAGCCTTTGGCCTTTAACCTTTGGCCTTTAGCCTTTGGCCTTTAGCCTTTGGCCTTTAACCTTTGGCCTTTAGCCCTTGGCCTTTAACCTTTGGCCTTTAACTTTGGCCTTTAAAATTCAGCGCTCTTCGGGTAGCGCGGGAACGGAATCACATCCCGTATGTTCGTCATTCCTGTGACGAAGAGTATGAGGCGCTCGAAGCCGAGGCCGAAACCGCTATGTGGAGCCGAGCCGAAGCGGCGCAGGTCGAGGTACCACCACAGTTCTTTTTCAGGCAGCCCCAGCTGCCGGACCCTGTTCACCAAACGGTCGTATCGCTCTTCACGCTGAGATCCACCGATGATCTCTCCAATGCCTGGGAAGAGCACATCCATCGCCGCCACCGTTTTGCCATCCTCGTTCTGTCGCATGTAAAATGCCTTGATATCGGCAGGATAGTTATATAGGATGACGGGCTTTTTGAAATGTTTTTCAACCAGGTAGCGTTCGTGCTCCGATTGCAGATCGACACCCCATTGATCGACGAGGAACTGAAATTTCTTTTTCTTATTCGGATTGGAGTTCCGGAGAATATCGATGGCTTCTGTGTAGGTCAGTCGCTCGAAGTCGTTGTCGGCAACGAATCGCAGTCGCTGAATCAACGTCATCTCACTGCGCTGGTCCTGCGGTTTTGACTTCTCATCTTCCGAAGCCCTGGCGTCGAGGAATTCGATATCATCGGCGCAATGTTCAAGCGCATAGCGTACGAGATATTGAAGGAAATCCTGCGCCAGCTGCATGTTGTCCTTCAGATCGTAGAACGCCATTTCGGGTTCGATCATCCAGAACTCCGCCAGGTGGCGCGTCGTGTTCGAGTTCTCAGCGCGGAAGGTTGGTCCGAAGGTGTAAATCTCGCCCAGTGCCAACGCATAGGTCTCACCTTCAAGTTGCCCTGACACCGTGAGATTAGTTTCCCTGCCGAAGAAGTCCTCGCGGAAGTCGACGGCTCCTTTTTCATCGCGTGGTGGGTTGGCGGGATCGAGTGTGGTCACGCGAAACATCGCCCCGGCGCCTTCCGCATCCGATCCTGTGATGATGGGTGTGTGGATGTAATAGAACCCCCGGTCATTGAAGAATTTATGAATGGCAAAGGCCATAGCATGCCTCACACGCATGACAGCGCCGAACGTGTTGGTTCGGGATCGCAGGTGCGCGATCTCACGAAGGAATTCCAGTGAATGTTTTTTGGGCTGAAGCGGAAAATTCTCGGCATCGCTGTCGCCCAGGATCTCGAGCGTGCGAACTTTGACCTCCACGGCCTGTCCCTTCGCCGGACTTTCCACCAGGTTCCCGGACAATGAGACACATGCGCCGGTCGTGATCCTCCGGAGCAATTCTTCGTCAGCGGAGGTGAAATCGATCACAGCCTGAATGTTCCGGATCGTCGACCCGTCGTTGATAGAGATGAACTGGTTGTTGCGAAAGGTCCTGACCCAGCCCTGCACGAGCACCTCTTGCCCGGTGGGGGCCATGGCCAAAAGTTCGCGGATCCTGGTTCGATTCATGTGATGCGCCGTTTGGTTTCCGGCAGTTAGGTGGAACACAAAGGTTCGCAAAAAACGAAAAAACTTGCGGAATTTCATAGTTCTAACCTCGTTTACGGCGAGAAGCCAAAACGCCTGTACCTGGACTCCAGTATGTCTTTCGGGTGGCTGGATGACCTGGTGGGGAGTATGCAGGGCCTATAAGCGACTGGTTTTATAAATGGTCTTTATTAATAACTTTGCACTGGAAATTTTCTGGAATAAACAGGTTGGATGCAAAAGCTCGGTCTAAATCAGTCGCTGCAACAGAAGCTGTCACCTCAACAGATACAGTTTATCAAGCTGCTGCAGGTCCCGACAGCAGAGCTTGAAAACCGAATTGAGGAAGAGTTGGAGATTAATCCGGCGCTGGAAGAGGGCGAGGATACCGACGCCCCGCCGGAAGACGAATCGAAGGAAGCCGACCTCAATGAGACTTCCGGCTCCGAGGAAGAAATCGATATCAAGGATTATCTCCGGGATGACGACTACAGCGGCTACAAAATGCAGGGCGATGGAGACGATGACGACGATCGGGAGATGCCGATTCCGATGGCCAACACGCTCCACGAGCAACTGATGGGCCAGCTTGATTTCCTCGGTCTCGACGAAAAACAGTTTGCCATCGGAAAGCAGCTTGTCGGCAGTATCGAGGGCGATGGATACATCCGGCGCGACCTGGACGCCATCGTCAACGACCTGGCTTTTTCACAGGGCATCGAAACTACGGTGGACGAAGTCGAAGGCATTCTAAGAAAGATCCAGACCTTCGATCCTCCGGGAATTGCGGCCCGGAACCTTCAGGAGTGCCTGTTGCTGCAGCTCGACCGGATGGACAACGGACACGATATCGATGTCGCCGTGGCAAAAAAGATCATAGCCGAGTGCTTTGATGAATTTACCAAAAAGCACTATCAAAAGATCCAGAAGAAGCTCGATACCGAAGACGAGGAATTTGTTCGTGATGCGATCGACCTCATCATTAAGCTGAACCCCAAACCAGGAGGAGGCAGCGGTCCAACCATGGCCAAGAACCAGTATGTCATTCCCGATTTCATCCTGACCAATAACAACGGGAAACTCGAGCTCGCGCTCAATAGCCGCAATGCCCCCGAGCTCCGGATCAGCCGCTCCTATACCGAGATGTTCAAGGCGTACGATAAGAGCAACAAGAAAGACAAGAAGCTCAAGGAGGCTGTGACGTTCGTCAAACAGAAGCTGGATTCAGCAAAGTGGTTCATTGATGCCATCAAGCAGCGCCAGCAGACATTGCTGAAGACCATGCGCGCGATCGTGGACTTTCAGTATGACTATTTCCTGGAAGGGGATGAAACCAAGCTCAAGCCGATGATCCTGAAAGATATCGCCAGCATGATCAATATGGACATCTCGACGGTTTCCCGTGTGGCGAGCAGTAAGGCCATCCAGACGGATTTCGGAATATTCCCATTGAAATACTTTTTTTCCGAGGGTATTTCTACCGATTCAGGAGAAGAGGTCAGCAGCCGCGAGGTCAAGCAGATTATTAAGGACATCATCGATGCCGAGGACAAATCCAAGCCGTTGTCGGACGACAAACTGGAAAAGATCCTCAACGAAAAAGGTTACAACATTGCCAGGCGGACAGTCGCCAAATACCGGGAGCAACTGAACATCCCGGTAGCACGGCTTAGAAGAGAGATTTAACGTGAATTTACTAGCCCGTTTTTTTTCCATCATTTGTCATCCCCTTCTGATGGCTTCATACTTGTTTACACTACTGGCGATCACGTTGCCATCTGCTCTTTCTCCGCTCCAGCCTGATTCACATGCGAGATTTATCCTGCTGCTCTTCATTGTGACATTTCTTCTCCCGTTGTTGTGCATCGGCCTGCTCAAAAGCTTTGGCACCGTCCGGACCTTTATGATGGAAGATCGACACGAACGCATTGTGCCCTTCTTGTTCGTGACCGGTATTTATGTGGCGATAACGTTTATGCTGTACACCAGGACGCCAATCGCGGCCCAGGGAAATTTCCTGAAGTTGTTAATGGTCATTGACCTGCTCGTTATCATTTCGACGATCGTGACATTTTTCTTCAAGATTAGCGTGCATAGTGTCGGTATCTGGGGTCTGATCGGGATCACTCTCCCATTGACGCAGATCTCGGAAGTGAATTATCTATTTTACAGTTCGGTAGGCTTGATCGTACTTGCAGGAATCGTGATGTCGGCCAGATTGCAATTGGGTGCGCACACGGTGCGCGAGGTTATGTGGGGCAGCATAACGGGGCTGGCCACAAGTATTGCGGGAATGGTCATCTTATTCTGAAAATTTTTCCCTATGAGCGCATATAAGTTCCTGCTTTATCATCATGACAATGGCGTGGTGACGGTGACGCTGAACCGCCCGGATGTTTACAATGCGTTGAACGATGAGATCACCTACGAGCTTCAGGATGCGTTGAAGAATGTTGCGCGCGATGATAGTGCAAGGGTGCTTGTACTGACAGGAGCAGGCAAAGCATTTTGCTCGGGTCAGGATCTCAAGGCAGCTTCAGACGATCAAAAGCGATCATTCCAGGAGTCCCTGCATAAGCGATACAACCCCATCATTCGCGCGATAAGAAATCTTCCCAAGCCGGTGGTGTGCCGCCTTAATGGTGTGGCCGCGGGTGCCGGGTGCTCCCTTGCGCTCGCTTGCGATATCATTGTCGCATCTGAAGAAGCTACCCTCATTGAAGTATTCATCAACATAGGATTGGTCCCCGATTCTGGTTCAACCTACTTTCTTCCACGCCTGGTGGGCAACGCGCGTGCGTTTGAGCTATGCACGATGGGCACGCGGGTAAAGGCTGCCGAAGCTGCAGGCATGGGGTTGATAAACAAAGTAGTCGACGCCGGCGCACTGGATGAAGCGGTGGCGAATTACACCAACTATTTTTCACAGGCACCGACAAAGGCAATCGGATTGATCAAGAAAATGTTGAATAAGTCCGCCGCAGCGTCTCTTGAAGAGATGCTCGAGTATGAGGCGTACTGTCAGGAGATCGCCGGAAGTTCCAACGACTACAAGGAAGGTGTCACTGCCTTTCTTGAGAAGCGCAAACCCAATTTTAAAGGCAACTAAAACAAACGCCTCCGACAGAGAGGCGTTTTGTTTATATCCTTGCGTGATCCTGGCTTTATCCCGTCACAGTTGTTTTGCCCTTGCGCTCGGAGCCTGACACAGCGCTCGTTGCAGGGCTTTCAGAACGCGTACTGGTGCTGCCCGAGTCATACTGGGGATTTCCGCTGCCAGAAACGCGGCCCGTGCGAAGACGGTTTTCGACATTCCGCACGCCAGACACCGACTCGGCCAGGTCTTCGGCGCGGCGCTTTTCGCTCCGTTCATCTACCATTCCCATCAGGGTTACTTCTCCGTTGGAGACCGTCACCTCTATATCCGTTGCATCGATAAACGGGTCGTCGGCAAGACGGTCGTTTACATCCTCCTTGATGCGTTCATCTGAGCGGTTATAGTTCTTAGGGCCCTTTCCGCGATAGCTCATCTGCCTGTCGCGGTCGCGCCTGCGTTCGGCATCTTCATCCCCAAACCACGACGATACTTCGTCCGTCGTGCGGTCCCACCAGGTGCGCTCGTCACGGTTTTGGTCCCTCTCGTAAGGCCGGTCGTAGTCGGAGCTGTAGGTTCCGCCTGATCCGTAAGCAGATCCGTAATTGCTGCCATACCCTTGTCGTCCGTAACCGGGATAGTCGCGTGTCCGGTCGCCAAAGCCGCTGTAGTTTGCACCTCCGATGCGCGTGCCGCTTCTCGAATAGCCACGGCGGCCCATGCCCTCGTAGTCGCGATCGTAGAGGTTACGCGACCGGGATCCACCACCTTGCCACGGGCGACTATAGCCTCGCTGGCGGCCATAACTTTCGTCGCTGCCCTCATACTGGCGTCCATAGTTTTCGCTGTTGTAACCACCGCGATTGTACTCACGCTCGTACCGGCTTTGCCATTGCGATCCTTCGTCGTCAAACTCCTGATTCATATTGCCGTAGCCGCGGTTTCCTGAAGTGCTGTAATAGCGATCGTCATCATCCCGGTCGCGACGACCGCTTTCATTCCAATCCCTGTCATAGTCGCGATTGGTTGTGCGTTGATTGCGATTGTATTCTGCCATATGTTTGTCGATTAATTAAGTGAAAGAAAAAAGAGTGGAACAAAAGCGTGCCTTTGTCGACGACGGCTGTAGAGGATTGTACTCAGTCTTCCTGCGGAAAATACAGGAAGAACGTGGTACCAACACCGGCTTCAGATGCTACCCGGATGGAGCCTTTATGCAGGCTCATAATCTGTTTTGAAAGGCTAAGGCCGATACCGGATCCTTCTTTCTTCGTGGTAAAAAACGGGATAAATATTTCGGAGATCTCTTTTGGAGAAATGCCCTTTCCGTTGTCGGTAACTTCGATAATTGTGCGGGAGTGTTCTTCGTGCGCACGAATGGTCACCATTGGACCTGACGTATTATCCAGCGCGTGTATACTGTTGGTCAGTAGATTGATCAGCACCTGCTCGAGCAGTACCGGATCAGCTTCCAGAACCAGGCCAGGCGAAATGTAACTTTCCAACGTAATCTGCCTTCGTATGAGATCATTCATCATGAGGGTTTTGATGCCATCAACAAAACTACTCACGTCGATTGTCTGGATCTGCGGCCTGGGTACCCGGGTGAGCTGGCGATAGTTCTCGACAAACGTCAGAAGGCCCTCGCTTCTCTTATGAATGGTGTCGAGCGAAAACCGGATATCGCTGATGGTATGATCCTCCAGTTGGGACACGGTCAGTTGACTTCCATTCTTGTTCTGAAGCATCCCCTGCATGGTCTCGGTCAATGATGCGATTGGAGTGACCGAGTTCATGATCTCATGTGTGAGTATTCGGATGAGTTTGTGCCAGGCTTCAATCTCTTTTTGTTCTATCTCCGAGTTGATGTCCTGGAACGTGATCAGTCGTGCCGGCTTCCCAAGGATAAGCAGGGTGCGAACGTCGACTGAAAGGAGGCGGTGCTCAGGTGACCGAACTTCGATAAGTTTTCTTCCATCGCTGCCAAGTTGGTCAATCTCGCGTACAAACCCGGGATTCTCCTGTCTTAGTATTTTCCAATTTTTCAGCAAGGGTATGCCGACGAGCATTTGCGCGGTTTGATTGATGAGGGTAATATGTTCCTCTTTATCGAGTGCGATAATACCCACATGCAACTGACTGACCAGCATCTGCAGGAAGTGAAACTGTGCCTCCTTTTCAATCTTAACCTGCTTGTAAGTATTAATGATTTCTGACATGGAATCTTCCAGCTCGCGGAACGCATGTCCCATTCCGGAGTTTCGAAACGTGATGGCAAAATCTGAATGTCGTATGGAATTGAGAAATCTTGACAATTCACGGTTCGTATGAGTGACATACCGGATAAGTTCAGCCACCTGAATGGAAAGGATGGCGGCCAGGATGATCTGGTTGAAGAACAGCCGGCGGTCGCCGAAGATCCAGGCCAATATGCTCAGGGTCACCAGCAGCAGGGCTACGCGCAGGACAACCTGGACCGTGAATCGTCGGTGTATCATGCTGATCAGATGCCGTGTTTTTTCATTCTTCGGTACAAGGCGGTTCTCGTCATGCCCAGCGCTATGGCAGTGCGACTGACGTTACCTCCGTTGTCATCAAGTGATTGGAGAATAAAAGCGCGCTCCATTTCATCCATGGTGCGCGGAACATTTTCTTCTTTCGGCCTGGCTGTGCCGCTGGCCAGTAGTTCCGTGCTGCCAATGACGGTGTCTTCCGACAAGATTACCGCTCTTTCTACGGCGTGCTGAAGTTCACGGATATTGCCCGGCCAGTAATACTTTTTAAGTCTTTGTTTGACGACCTTCGAGATCTTCATTCCGGGACGCTTATATTTCCTTCCAAATAGTGCCAGAAAATGCTCGGTTAACAAGTCGATGTCATCGGCACGCTCGCGAAGGGGAGGGACGCGGATTTCAACGGTGTTAATCCGGTAAAGCAGATCCTGGCGGAATTTTTTTTCAAAGACCATTTCATTTAACGGCAGATTGGTTGCGCAAATGAGCCGAAAGTCGACCGGCGTTTCCTGCGTTGATCCCACGCGTTGCACCTTTCTGTTTTGTAATACCGTGAGTAATTTCGATTGCAGGGGCATGGAGAGATTGCCAATCTCATCAAGGAACAATGTACCGCCCGATGCCAGTTCGAATCGCCCCGGCTTGTCCTGGCGGGCATCGGTGAATGCTCCTTTCACGTGGCCAAAGAGCTCACTTTCGAACAGCGTCTCCGACACCGCACCCAGATCGACTGTGATGAAAACGTTGTTTCTACGCGAGGATTGACGATGGATGGCACGTGCAACGAGTTCCTTGCCCGTTCCGTTCTCACCGAGAATGAGCACATCAGCGTCAGTCGCGGCCACGCGGTCGACCAGTTCGCGAACGCGTTTTATAGCAGGCGATTCTCCTATGAAATCGAGATAGGGAGAATCAATAGTATCACTGAGCTTCTCGCGGGTTATCTTGAGCTTTTCGACTTCCTTCCTGCTGAGGCGTAATTGCAGGGCGGACAGAATAGTGGCCAGTAATTTTTGATTTTTCCACGGCTTGAGGACAAAGTCAGTTGCTCCATGCTTCATCGCCTTTACCGCGAGGTCGACTTCGCCGTATGCGGTGATGAGGATGACTACCGCCTGTGGATCAGCTTTTAATATTTCGCCAAGCCAACGAAACCCTTCCTCTCCATCATTGACGCCTTTCTTGAAATTCATGTCGAGGAGAATGACGTCAAAGTCGTTGTTATTGACCAGGAAGGGGATCTTCTCGGGTTGCTGTTCAATCTGCACGTGCGAAAATTCCTGTTTCAGGAACATCTTCGCCGTCTCAAGAACGTCGCGATCATCATCGACAATTAGAATTCTGGCCTGTTGCATCTGAGGATTAGATGTATCTAAAGTAAAGATCTTTGTATCAAAAGCAAACGCCCATTTGTATCATTTATGATACATTTTGCATGCGAAATATTAATTAACTTACTGATAATCAATAAATTAATAATATGGCGCGGTTTTTCGAAAAGTTCGAGCGTAAATCAAACGATCTTCGGCTATGCTTAAGACCTACCTGAAAATCGCGGTGCGCAACTTTATGCGTGAGCGTTTCTATTCCTTCATCAATCTTGGCGGCCTTGCCATCGGAATTGCGGTTGTTCTGGCCATCTCGCTCTACATCCTTCAGGAACTCAGCTATGACCGTTTTCACTCGAAAGCCGACCGTATCTACAGGGTGGCGATGCACGTGGAGATGGGTGGCAATGCAGCTGACTTCAACGCCACGTTTCCACCGCTTGCCAAAGCGATCGAGTCGGAGGTGCCTGACGTTGAAAGCGCTGTCCGTATTGAGCAATACGACGGAAAAGTCTTCAGGAATGACGACCGGGTATTTGCGGAAAGCGATGTGTTGTTCACCGACCGCGGTTTCTTTGATGTGTTTGACTTCACTGTGTTGGCAGGCGATCCTTCATCTGCGCTGAACGAACGAGGCAATGTACTGCTTACCCCTGCGCTTGTGACCAGGTACTTTGGCGCTGACCGCGATCTGAGTGCGGTGCTGGGAGAAACAATCCAGGTGGGTGGAGAACCATTTGTCGTCACCGGCGTGGTGGCGGAAGCACCGGCCAATTCCCATTTCCGGTTTGGCGCGATCGGATCAATTGAATCGACGGGGGAAGGACGCGACGAGGCATGGAACAATATGAACGTCAGCACATACCTCCTGGTGAAGGAAGGGGCAGACATACGGAACATAGAAGCCCGGCTCCCTGATGTGTTCAGAAAATACATGAAGGATTTTGACCGGCTGCCCGAGGCGGGTATCATCATGTCGCCTATCATTCAACCCCTTACTGATATCCATCTCCACTCCAACATCCAGGGTGAATTTGAGCCGCCAAGCAATCCCACAATTCTTTTTGTATTAGGAAGCGTAGCCGGCGTGGTGCTGTTATTGGCCTGCGTTAACTTTGTAAACCTGGTAACGGCGCGTGCCGCCAACCGTTCCAAGGAGGTCGGCGTGCGCAAGGTTCTTGGATCGGCTTCCCGACAGTTAGCACGCCAGTTCACAACCGAGTCTGTGGCGTTTGTATTCCTCGCAACACTGCTGGGTCTGGGCATAATTGAACTCGCGCGCGTACCGTTTCGCGAACTTTCCGGTAAGGAGCTGCCCGTCGAGATGTTGCTCGATCCCACTTATGCGGTGGCGCTGCTCTTGTTCATACTCGTGCTCGGTATGGCGGCAGGAAGTTACCCTGCATTCTTTCTTGCATCCTTCAGTCCTGCCCAGGCCTTGAAAGGGAAACTGCGCGCCGGATTCAGAAGCAGCAATCTTCGCAACGTGCTGGTAACGTTTCAATTCATCATCTCGATTGTCCTGATCGCCTCAACCCTTGTGGTTCACAGGCAACTTTCCTTCATGAGAAACAAGGACCTCGGCTTTGACCGTGAAAATGTACTGATCGTTGACAACGCTGACAAGATTCCATCTTCGGAGGCATTAGTGAATGCCTTGCGATCATTGCCTGCAATCCAGCAAGTGGGATCGGCGCAATTCATGCCTGTTGATGATTATGATGGCCGGCCTCTTCTTTCGGAAGATGATCGGAACAACAGCAAACTGGTTAACTTCTCGATCGTGGATTTCGATTACCTTCCTGCATTGAAGTTTGAGTTTGTCGAAGGCCGGAATTTTTCGCCCGACATTCCGTCAGATTCAAACGCTGTGATCCTCAACGAACGCGCTGCTAATTACCTGTTCACAGGGAATGCCTTAGGAAGAAGCGTGTACCAGGATGAAGGCAGTGCCCACGAAGTAATCGGGATAGTGCGTGATTTCAACTTCGAATCGCTTAAAAACGAAGTTCGTCCCCTGGTGTTCTTCCCTGGACAACGTCAGCGCTATCTTCACATCCGATTAAACCCTGGCGACTATAGCGAAAGCATATCGGCGATCGAGAAGCTTTGGAAACAATACAGTGCCGACATTCCATTCACTTACACATTCCTCGACGATGAGTACACTGCACTCTTCAAGGAGGAAGTTCGACTCGGAAACCTGTTCAGTGTCTTTACTGGCCTGGCATTGGTTATTGCATGCCTGGGTTTATTGGGCTTAGCGGCTTACATGGCCGAACAACGAAAGAAGGAGATTTCAGTGAGGAAAGTATTGGGGGCTACCGTTTCGAACCTCGTGCTCATGATGTCGCGTGACTTTGCGCGTTTGGTGCTCTTCGCGCTGGTGATATCCGTTCCGGTGGCATACGTGATCATGGGGTTTTGGCTTGATCACTTTGTTTACAAAGTTGAAGTCACCTGGGCGACACTCATCGGGGGCGGACTTATAGTGCTGTTGATTGCTTTTGTCACTGTTAGTCTGCAGGCTTTACGGGCTGCATCTGTCAATCCCGTCGAATCCCTCAAGGAAGAATAACTGGCTAATCCTGCCAGAATTCTGAAGGATGATTAGTCTAAGGCTGGCCCCGGCGATCGGCGCCTTATTTGAGACGATCCGGCAGGAGTTCGTACCAAACTTCTACATCGTAGCCATCGGGGTCCTTGAAGAAATTGTAAGGCGATCCTGGCAAAAATTCTCCACGATCGGTGATCCGGCCGCCGGCTGCGCGAATTTTTTTCTCAATCGCTGTGATGGCTTTGGGACTGCGCAATCTGAATCCAAAGTGGGCAATCCCCCCAGAGTCGCCGATGGATCGCGATTTCTTCTCAAAAACAAGGATGTCCTTTGTTCCTGGTGTCCGCAGCTGCAAAAAATCGCTCTCTTCGTACATCACCTCCATGTCAAAGACTGCTTGATAAAACTTCCTGGTGCGTCTGAGATCCTTGACAGCTACGGCAATGTGGGTAAGTCCGTATGTAGACGTTCGTTTGGACATAGTCGGTCAGGGTCAACATCAGCCGAAAGAAAGGTCAGGTCCGTCCTTACTGCGGATGCTGCTGCTTACTCCAAACCAATCATCATGAATGCTCCCCAGTAGATGGGCTCGGGGTATTCAACCCTGAGCTCTTTCTTGGCGTCGATGAAGCTCTGTCTCATGTTGTTTGTATTCAGCCATTTCTGGTAGAACTTCAGCATCAGTTTTTGCGTCGCATCATCGTCGACCTTGAACATACTCATGATTAGCATTTTCGCGCCCGCCACGAGGAATGCACGCTGCAGGCCATACACACCCTCACCCGCTTCGAGGTCTCCGAGTCCGGTTTCGCATGCGCTGAGAACCACCAGGTCGGTTTTATCCAGGTTGAGGCTCATCGCTTCGTATGCTGTGAGGATGCCGTTTTCCATGTTGTAGTTGTAGTCAGTCTTCTTCAGCAGGTCGCCGGCGCCCCTCAAAAGCAAGCCCGTGCGCATGAGAGGATTTTGTGCCAGCACGGCTTCATTGCCCTCGATCTGTTCTTCCAGCGTCACTTCTGTCGATGGCCGATACAATCCATGCGTTGCGATGTGAAATATCTTTGGACTGTTCAACTCTTTTACTTTCTCTTCGGCGGCGGTTGCCTCTGTAAACTCCTTCGTGGTCCAACCTTTCTGGTTAAGAATGAACTTCAACTGGTCAATTTCTTTTTCAGTTCCCGGAAGGGGTGGTATCGGTCCGCCGGAGACCGAAGCTGTATAGAACGTCGGATTGCCGAACATGGAAGCGGTGTTCTCCCTGGTTCCGTCCCTGGTCTTGGTTTGACGCAAGAAGATGTCTTTCGAATTGCTTACCAACACGATGTTCGAGTTGTCGATGACGTACCGCCCATCAGGCGTAGGGATAGCTTCGAGGTTGATTTGGTTGAATACCCCATCGGCGGAAAGGTATATCGTCGACGCTTGCCCGATCTCGTCTATAATAGGCTGCCAGAAGACGGCATACGACACATTGTCGGGAATTTTTCCCATGATGGCATTGCGGTAGAACCTGAAGAATCGGGTCTCCATCTTATGCCCTTCAGGAAGAATAATAGCCCTGGGTTTCTTGAACTCCGGTTTCAAATACAGGACCGCGTAGATGACCGAGTCGGTCAACTCGTGATCGAAATAGCGATATCGAACCATTTCTATCGCGACTTCATTCGGCTTGAGAGCGCCCTTGACGTCGGTGTACTGGATTCGCTTATTTTCAAAATCTTGTCCAAAGATCTCTGACTTTTGGCTGAGTTCCCGTTCCAGTCGCTCCACTTCCTGACCCAGTGTTGTGGGATTGATCTCATTCTCGAGAAGCTGTGCTTCGCTCATCGACAAGGCCAGCGTCAGCAACTCTTTCTTTGCTATCCACTCATTATATTGAGATTTCAGCAGCTCGTCGTTGCTGTTCAGGATCCGCTCGCGAATCTTGATAGAAGAACTCAACAGCAATGCCTTGGTCAGCAGCTGGTAGTTGTACACCTTTTCCGTCAAGTCCCTGAAATCCTCCAGATTGCTGAAAGCCAATGTGTTGTAAAACTCGAAGTCGCTCTTGATAGTGTTCCAGTACTTTGCTTTTTCCCGTTCGCTCAGGGCAGGGAAGTAGGATTTGATAAATCCTTCATAGTTGTTCAGCGATTCTTCGATGTACCGCTTCGATGACTTAAAGTCTTTCTCCATGTAGGCGACCTTACTTAGCTTGGAAAGAATCTTCACGTATTCAGGGTGCGTCTTGCTGAAGAACGTCTCGTAGAGCCGCTTTGCCTTGGTATAGAACTCTTCGGCTTTCTTGTAATTCTTGAGCTGGTAGTAGACATCGCCTGTAAGGGTATAGATACTTGCCGTGTTGATATTGTTCTTTTTGCCTGCTTTTGCCTTCCAGATCCCTTCGGCCACCGTCAGGGCGTTGAAAGCAATGTCAAACCTGCGCTGCGAGATGTAGAGGACTGCCACGTTCTTGAGAACTTCGGCGTACTGCGGGTTATCTTTCCCCAGCTTGGCCTCCATGATGTCTCTCGCTTCCAGCATCAGTTTTTCGACTAACTTCTTGTCGTCACCCTTGTGAAATTTGATCAGGGCCAGGTCGGAGATGGACTTCGCCACCTCGATGTGATTGCGGGTAAACTGTTTTTCCTGGCTGTTGATTGCTTTGGTAATGGCCTGTTCCGCCTTATCGTAATCGCCAAGCGTGTAGAAAATGTCCGAGAGTAATTTTTGGGTAGGTGCTGTTTTGGTTGAATTCTCTCCGTACACACTAGCCGCAATCTGGTGGGCTCTGTTTGCCGTATTCGCTGCCTCGGTATAATCGCCTTTTGCCAGAAGGATACGACCTTTGTTTACCAGCGGCTCGATGAGGCGGAAGCTGGTGTTGCCGAACAATTTTTCATAATTAACAATAAGGTCGTTCAGGAGGCGATCAGTCGCCGAATAGCGCCCAAGCTGTATAAACAGGGAAGAAAGTTCTTTTGCGGTCGTGTTCGCGTCACCAATTGGCACTGTCGACTTGGCGATCATTTTGCGAGTGTCATCCAACAGGTCTTCGGCATCGTCAAAAAGTCCTTTTATCCCATACAACTTCGCCTGTGTTTCCAGCACACTGATTTGCGCCGGCAAATATTCGACGTAATCCCGGTTCTCCTTGTAATTGATCACCTTGATCGCTTCCAGGATGTTCTGTTCAGCAGCATCGTAGTCGCCGAGCTTCAATTGCAACTTCGCAATCTGATCCAGCTCCATACCGAGCAGTATGTCGGTGTTAGAATATTTCCGGATCGCTGCATCTTTAGCCTCCTTGAGTGTTTTCACTGCAAGGGCGTACTGGTCCTTGAATTCATACCACTGGGCCAGGTGATTGAGAATGTCGATTACAGCGGGATGCCGCACGTCGACCTCATTGGCCACAAATTTCAGATAGCTTTCATCATAGATCTTGCCGGCATCGTCAAGGCGGTTGGTGTAGTCGAGGTAGAAGTTTGCAAGCTTAAGCTTGGCCAGATGGTAGACTGGTGAATTTTCACCGCAAAGATCTTTTTGTATTTCCATCAACGTGTTCAGATAACCTTCCGCGTTCGCATATCGCCGGTCCGCGATAGCGACATCATACAGGAATTGGTAGATCTGGATACTTGTCTTATAGCTTTTCGGAACCGACTTGGTACTGATTACATTGATGGCATCATTCTCGAGGTTCCGGGTTTTATCAGAGGCCCGTTTCGCATTGAATTCAACTGCTTTAAGATTAACACGGTGCAGGCTGTTTTTGGGATAATAGCGATCGATCAGCCGTTCATACTCCAGGCGTGTATTTGCAAAACGGGCGCGGCTGTCCTTTTCAAGGAGCAGCTCCAGGTAATTGATGTAGAGATCGTGTGCGAGCGCGTGGGTAGGACTTACTTTTTTCTTGAGGTCATTCAAAATGTCGCCGAACTGAAGGCGCGCGTCATTCATTTCCTTGTTTCCGTTATCCTTAAAAGCTTTGGCCCACAGGTAACGGTATTCCAGGTCTGCCAGGCTGCCCTCACCGAGGAACTTACGATTATTGCGCATCCAACTGCTGAGTTCGGAGAAAGCAATATCGGCATCGGGGTTCTCCGGCGTTGCCTCAATACCCAGCGAGACTCTTCCTTTCTTTGCGTAGGCGGCACCGATCAGCGTTTTCAGCCTGGCATATTCGTTGAAGCGTTGGTATAACTCCTTTTCCGGAATCCGGCGCGTTTTTATTTGCGCGCCATCGACGATAGTCTCTTTTTCAACAGCCCTAGTGATAAAGTACTGTTCATTGTCCTTCAAGAGTTTCAGCGCATCATTGGCAAAACCCTGACCGATCATCGCTTCCGACTTGGTGAGCACAACGCGGGCTTTTAGCTCTTCGGAAAGCTGGTTTGTGCGCATCAGGATGGATTCAGCGTTTTCCACAAGTTCGCGTGCGATACGAAAGTTGCCATAGTCAAGGTAAATATCGGCTACGTCCATCAGGGTGGTGGCGTAGCTAGTGCTGGTCTCGCCAAATGCGGCGCGACTTGTGGTCATCGCATTATTCAGATCGGTCTCGAATTCGGCGACCACTCCAAGCGCGAGGTTGATCTGCGCGTGCTTCAGATGATAAAGAACAAGGTAGTTGCTGTTATCTTTGGATTTCAGCACTCTCTTTTTGTACTTGCTCAGTGTCGACATCGCCTTCTCGAAGTTTCCGGCAGCATAGTAGCTGTCCATCTTACGGAGCGCTTTATCAAGCTTCTTATTCTGTGCGGTCACCGGCACAGCGCCGGCGACGATGTAGATTAATAAGAGCAAGTGGAGGCTTACCTTCTTCATGGCAGGGTTAGTTTTCTGTGTAAAAACAAATTTAAGCAAATGGCGGGCATTTGGATGCTCCCTATATATATAGAGTTTTTTGAGGGTGGAAAATCCCTGAAAACCTTCAAATATTTCCGGGAATTCGCGTTCCGGACCAGGAATCATCCGATCCCGGCAGCGAGTACGTGTCTTATTTCACATTTTTAGTGGTAGCAAGGGTTTTGGGGACAGTAGTTGTCATCACAAGTTGTTAAAATTGACTTTTTGAATTGAATTCGCCGGCCAAAACATTCTTACTCTACCGAAGTTCCGCGGGAAGCGGCAAAACCCGCACGCTCGCGCGTGAATACCTCCGGTTTGCCCTCAAGTTCAAGGCTGACTACTTCAAGTACATCCTCGCGGTTACGTTTACAAACAAGGCTTCTCAGGAAATGAAGGACCGGATCCTGGCCTACCTCAGTGATTTTTCCAATGGAACCCCGAACGAGCTGGCTCAGGACCTCCAACAAGCGCTCGGCTTCGACGAGCAAACCTTCAGGCAACATAGCCAGGATGTATTATCAGAGATCCTGCATCAT
>CAZLWX010000083.1:0-17899 GCA_964563295.1 uncultured Roseivirgaceae bacterium
GGCCACGCGCCATTTCTTAATCTGGTTCAAGGCGGACAGCTCGTTATTTCGGTAATTTTGCTTTGTAAGCAGGTCTACTTGGAACGGCAGACCGTAAGGCCTTGCTGTTTGCAGGACCGGGCAGAAAACCCGGGGCATACACGGTTACTCAATTATTGACAAACGCAAAATCGGACATGAAAAACGAAGACAACTACACGGCACCGGCCGCTGCCCGGATCGGTCATGTGCACCTCAAGGTGTCGGACTTGAAAAAGTCGCTCGAATTTTACCGGGACCTTTTGGGTTTTGATCTCGTTATGATGTATGGAGATCAGGCGGCTTTTCTTTCGGCAGGTGGATATCATCATCATATCGGACTGAACACCTGGCATAGCTTGAATTCGCCCAAGTCGCAAAAACAGGCGGTTGGATTGTACCACACTGCCTTTCTCTATCCAACCCGCAAGGAACTGGCGAAAATCTTTGACCGGCTAAGGCAGGCGCGTTATCCGCTCACAGGCGCATCCGACCACGGCGTCTCGGAAGCATTGTACCTCGACGATCCTGATGGAAATGGCGTGGAACTTTACTGGGACCGTCCCAAAGAACAGTGGCCCAAAAATTCCGATGGGTCGCTGACGATGTTCACGCGTCCTCTGGACGTGCAAAGTCTATTAAGCGAACTTGATCATCATCAGAGATAATGGATCATCATCAGCCGATATCGAACCAGGCCGGTCATCACCATCACGGGCATGATCATCACATGCACCAGCATCCTGAAGGAATGGCTCACGAACATGAGCATGGCGGCCATGATAAGCACGCCGGACATTCGGTCGAAGACTTTTGGAAACGCTTCGTTGTTTCCACGATAGTTTCCGTTCCAGTGCTGGCATTGTCCCGCATGATCCAGGACTGGTTTGGGTTCGAAATCGCCTTTCCCGGGGATCATTATCTACTGTTTGCTCTGGCAACATTTGTCTTTTTATATGGAGGACATCCATTCCTGAAAGGATTGTACGATGAAGTCCGTGCAAACGCCATTGGCATGATGACGCTGATTGGCGTGGCGATTACAGTGGCCTGGGCGTATAGTGTTGCCATCACGTTTGGGCTTCCCGGGATGGACTTCTATTGGGAAATGGCAACGCTGATTGACATCATGCTGATCGGCCATTATTTTGAAATGAAGTCTGTTACAGGGGCATCTCGCGCACTCGAGATGTTGGTGAAGCTGTTGCCCTCTACCGCCCACCATCTGGTTGATGGCCACATTCATGACATGCCCGTGAGCGCGCTGAAGGTCGACCACTTCGTGCTCGTCAAGCCCGGTGAACGCATTCCGGTCGATGGAAAGGTTGAGGATGGTTCCAGTCACGTTGATGAAAGCATGCTCACCGGTGAAAGTAAGCCCGTGGGTAAGAATAAGGGGGATAACGTCGTTGGCGGTAGTGTCAACGGCAACGGCTCGTTAACGGTGAGGGTGACCAGCATCGGCAAAGACAGCTACCTCAACCGGGTCGTAAAGCTTGTCGAGGACGCTCAGAAAGTAAAATCCAGGACGCAGCACTTTGCAGACCGCGCCGCCAGGGTATTGACCTTCGTGGCACTTGGGGGCGGACTCTTAACTCTCGTGGTCTGGCTGTTACTCGACTATCCCTTTGTATTTGCTCTTGAAAGGATGGTCACGGTAATGGTGATTTCGTGTCCTCACGCATTGGGCCTTGCCGTTCCATTGGTGGTGGCCATTTCGACTTCAGTCGCAGCGCACAAAGGCCTGCTCATTCGTAATCGCACCGCCTTTGAAAATGCCCGACTGATTACTACCGTGATCTTCGATAAGACCGGAACGCTGACCAAAGGAGCGCATGAGCTTGAGGAGATCAAGGTACTGGACAACCGGTACACCGAAAACGAGCTGCTCAGGTTAGCGGCCGGCGTTGAACAACATTCAGAACATTACATTGCCGCGGGTGTCATTAGAAAGGCGCGTTTGTCGAATGTAGAAATTCCGACGTCAAAGGATTTCAGGTACATTCCCGGCAAAGGGCTGGAAGGAGTGGTGGATGGAATTTCGGTTAAAGTTGTCGGTCCCAACTACCTCAAAGAAGTTGGTATCGTCATAGATGAATCAGTTGACGAGTCAGGTCGCACGATTGTTTATGTTCTCGTCGAGGACACTGTGGCTGGCTACTTTGCGTTTTCCGACAGCATTCGTGATGAATCCTATGACGCGATCTCGACTCTGAAGAAAGCCGGCATTCGAAATCTTTTGTTGACCGGCGATAATGAGGCGGTTGCCAGGAAGGTGAGTGAGGAACTTAATATGGATGGCTATCTTGCCAACGTGCTACCCCACGAAAAACTTGAAAAAGTAGAGTCGCTCCAATCGCGTGGTGAATTTGTGGCGATGACCGGCGATGGTGTAAACGATGCTCCCGCGCTCGCTAAGGCCGACGTAGGTATTGCAGTTGGCTCGGGCACCGACGTGGCCGCTGAAACCGCGGACATCATCCTGGTAAATTCGAACCCCAAGGACATCGCCAACTTGATTTTGTTCGGCAGGGCCACGTATCGCAAGATGGTTCAAAATTTATGGTGGGCTGCGGGCTATAATATAGTTGCAATACCATTGGCGGCCGGAGTCTTGCATAATTTTGGGATAACACTGAGCCCAGCTGTTGGAGCGGTGCTGATGAGTCTCAGCACGATTGTCGTAGCCATCAACGCCAAACTGCTGGGGCGACACACATAAGGCGAGTTTCCTGGGAAACCATCTGACCTGTTGAACGAGGACCAGTCAAGTAGTACATTGAAAAATTGTCACAGAACAAGCAATCGGTAATCACCATTCACGTCCGGCGGCCTGAAGACGTTCTCTTCCCGTCTCCGATTCTTACGTCGGCAACGCGATTGTTGAATCCCGTTGTCGAAGACTTCATACTTGAGCAAGCGGAAGGGATGAAAGTCAGGGGTGATATTTCTCTTGTTATCCGCGCTGAAGAAAGGAACTCAGCCAGCGAAGGAGAGGTTACCAACTGTGTTCGGGCTCATTTTACCAATAGCCGGCGAAAGGCACAGGTGTCGGTAAGGAGGATTTTCGACACCGGTTGGCGAAGTCTTCTGGTGAGTTTCGTTTTCCTGATGGTCATGTTTTCGGTTGCATTCGCGATCACGACATTCTTGCCGGAGAACGCTGTTATGATGACCCTTCGGGAGCTGTTTATCATCTTTGGGTGGGTCGCTCTATGGCGCCCTGCCGATCTGTTGTTGTATGAATGGCGCCCCATCAATCGAAAGGGAAAGCTACTGGAAAAGCTTGCCCATTGTAAGGTGATCTTTGAATGAGATCACGATTGCACATTAAACCGAGGCGTAGAGTTCATTGAACGCCTCGTTCATTGATGGATGCGTGAATATCATGTCCCGTATCACGCGGTAATCCACTCCTGCATTCATCGCCAGCTGGATCGTATTAATCATTTCGCTTGCATCGACACAAAAAAGAGAACAACCCAGGATCTTGCCGGTGTCGGCGTCGATCACACTCTTTAATAAACCTTGAATGTCATTCAGAATTCTTGCTCGTGGCACCGCAGAAGCAGCCAGCCTGGCGACCTTTATCCGAAGGCCATTGGCAAGTGCATCCCTTTCGCGCATGCCGACATGAGCGAATGGGGGAGTGATGAATACAGATGATGCCGTAACTTGTCTCTTCCTGGTCGAGGTGTAATCTCCTCCGAAGAGCTGATCCCGGATGATCCTGAAATCATCAAGGGAAATATAGGTGAACTGCGGGCCACCGTTGATATCGCCGATGGCCCAAATGTTGTCGACGTTGGTCTTCAATTGGTCGTCAACTTCAACGAAATTTTTTGCGGTTGTCTGTATACCGGCGACGGCCAGGTCAAGGCCTTCTACATTGGGTTTCCTGCCGGCGGCGACCAAAACAGCAGATGCTTCCATTTCGCGCGAGGTCCCCTGTTGGGTGAACCGTACAACAATACCGGTGGAGGAATCGCGTACTTCTTCGACAGCAGCGCCGGTAACAATCTCAATGCCTTTTGCCGTCATCGACTTGCGTATTTCGCTGGCCATATCCTCGTCCTCGTTGGGCAGGAACTTTTCTCTACGGTCAAGTATCGTCACTTTCGAGCCGAATTGGGCGTACATGTCCGCAAACTCAAGGCCTATGAAACCTCCGCCGATAATGATCAGTCGTTCGGGAAGTGCCTTTTCCTCCATCATGGACGTGCTCGTGTACACGTTGCGCGAGCGATCGATCCCCGGAATCTCCGGAATGAACGGAATCGTTCCGGTGTTGATGAAAATTCTGTCGGCGGTTATACTGACTTCCTCATTTGTTTTATTGAGCACTATTCCAATTTCACGCCGGGATAAGAATCTGGCTTTCCCGGTGATCAGCGTTACAGTTGGCAACTTGTCCAGGTTGTCGTAGTTTTTTTGCCGGAGCAACATCACCAGATCGTCCTTGATTGCTATAGCCTCCGGATACGGTATGTTTTTGTCAGCATTTGTAATGAGCGACTTGGTAGGAATACAGGCCACATTGATGCACGTGCCACCGTACATCATTTCCGATTTTTCAATCACAGCGACATCCTCATGGTGGTTGGCCAAAAATGCCGCAAGGGTCTTGCCGCCTTTACCAAAACCGATCACAACATTTTTATAGTGCTTTTTCAGTTTTTTCATCGCATGCTTTGCCCGGGTTGATTCAGATGCCAACGTCATTTATGCCGCGAGATATCCGCCATCCACCGGATAGTACCCTCCACTTATGAATGATGCCTTATCTGAGGCGAGAAACAGGATTAGCTCGGCAACCTCTTGTGCGGTACCTAGTCGGCCCAAAGCGTGCTTCTGTTCGAGGAACTTTATTGCTTCCTTTCCCATGGTTTCTTCATTCACCAGACCCGTGTAGACGAATCCCGGTCCGATCGAGTTCACGCGCACATTCTTCTTTGAATACTCGAGTGCCGCTGCTTTCGTCAAACCTACGACGCCGTGTTTGGAGGCGACATAAGCCGCGGAGTTCTCAAAGCCCACCTGGCCCAGAATTGAGGCCACATTGATGATAATGCCTGAGCCCGCCTTCACCATTTCGGGAAGTTGATACCGCATGCCGTAGAACACTCCGGATAAATTGATATCAATCACTTTCTGCCAGGAGTCAATCGGATATTCACCTGTCGGTGCTGAGGCTCCGCCAATTCCGGCGTTGTTGACGGCAATGTTCAACTTGCCAAAGGACTTTACTGTTTCTTTTACGAGCTTTTCATGATCGTCCGGGCGTGAGGTGTCACCCTTGATGAAGGTTGCCTCGCCTCCTGCCTTCTTGATGTCCTCGACCACTTTACGTCCATTTTCCTCTGAGATATCGCTTACGACGACTCTGGTGCCTTCTGACGCAAAGAGTTTCGCAGCGGATTCACCAATACCCGAACCCGCACCGGTGATGATGGCTACCTTGTCTTTCAGTGTTTTCATATAGTTGGACTTTTGAATGTTTTGTAATTCGCCTACCCCGCGTTTGGAACTGTCTAATTTACGAGGACTATGCACGACAACGCGGATATGCGATAAATTCTTTTATTGCGGCAGGCAAACAGTCCTGCGTCAACTCACTTCTTGCTACCAACGGGGAACGAAATCCTTTCGGGTTGACCTTTAAGAAAGGCCTTCCATGACGTTGCGGGCGATTTGCCCTTTCGCTTCTGAAAATGCTGGCAAACGGCGACTGCAAGCGCATCGGTGGCATCCAGCATTTTGGGGAGTTCTTTGATACCCAGGAGCATCATCAGCATTTTTGCAACCTGCTCTTTGGAGGCATTCCCATTCCCCGTCACAGACTGTTTCACTTTTCTGGGCGCATATTCAACGATGGGTACTTCCCTGAAAAGCGCCGCCGCCATGGCAACTCCCTGCGCGCGGCCCAACTTTAACATGGACTGAACATTTTTTCCATAAAACGGCGCTTCAACAGCCACCTCGTCGGGGTGAAAGTCATCGACCAGCATCAGCACGCGATCAAAAATCTTCTTCAGCCGCAATTCGTGGCCTTCGTATTTGTTCAGGTGGATAACTCCGTATTGCAATAGCGTAAGATTCGTGCCCCGGATGCAGATCACGCCGTAACCCATCACATTCGTCCCCGGATCCAATCCAAGGATAATTTTCTCCTTTAAAACTTTTCCCACTGTGACAAGATAGTCAGTGTTTGTAAATTATTGAAATTGCATGGCATGATAGGGCTTTATGTACTGGTCGCACTGTATTGCCTTTTTGTAGCGGCAATGCTCTTGAGTTGGAGGCGTGCCACGCGCAGGCCAGATTCAGCACCGAATTCCATGCATCCAAAAATTTCGGTGGTGGTGTCGGTGCGCAACGATGCAACAGCTTTACAGCGATTGTTAAGAACACTCGAACGCCAGGAGATGAAACCTTTGGAAGTCATCATCGTCGACGATCATTCGGAGGATGACTTGGTGAACCGTCTTAAGCTCCCAGCTTCGCTCGAGGTCAGGATTGTGGCCAATAGGGGAGAAGGAAAAAAGGCTGCCATCACGACGGGTGTCACGGCAGCCAGAGGCGACCTCATTGCGACAACGGACGCGGATTGTGAAGTGCCGCCGGCGTGGCTGACCACATTCGCGCGAATGATGACCGATCCGAAAGTCTCACTCGTCTTTGGTCCGGTGTCGATAAGACACGATGGATCCTTTTTTTCAACCCTGCAATCACTTGAATTCGCCAGCCTTGTGGGCAGTTCCGCCACTACGGCTGCGTGGGAACTTCACACCATGTGCAACGGTGCCAGTCTCTGCTACAGAAAGGAAGTTTTTGAACGCGTCCACGGCTACGAGGGTAACCTGGCGATTGCGTCCGGCGATGATGAATTCCTCATGCACAAGGTCAGGGTCGTGGGCGGAGTCCGTTTCGCGGCCGATCCGTCGGCGGTAGTAACTACAGCCGCCCAGCCGTCGATCCCGGCTTTTGTGTCACAACGCCTGCGCTGGGCTTCGAAGTGGAAGCACAACAGGTCCTGGTTTCCGCGCGTACTCGCGACTCTCATAGTCGCAGCACAGATCGCGTTCCTGGGAATCCTGATATCCCTGTTTTCCGGATTTACGCCATTGGCCGCGATCATCGCGGCGATAAAGGTTGGCCTGGAGGGGATCTTTCTCGCGATCGTCTGCCGTTTTCTGCGTGTCCGATGGAGTTTGTCGGCGTTTCTAGTTCTGCAACCCATCTACCCGCTGTATGTCACGCTGATCGGGTGTTGCTCCTTATTTATGTCGACCACCTGGAAAGGTCGTTCCCTGGTCCGGAGCCACCCGGAACTCGGTCGCGTTTGAAACCTGGAGGCGCCTATCCTGAAAAACATTTTAATTCCTACCTTTACCGGTTGACAGACCTATGGCCTCTCTCAATATTAAAAAGCAGTTTGAAATCAAGGAGTTGGAGCTCAATGCGTTGCTGGAGATCACGCAGGCGATCAACAGCAACCTGCCGGAGGAGTCGCTATACAAGATTTACAACTTCACCCTGCGTTCCAACCTGAACATCAGGAAGCTCGCACTTTTTGTCCTCGACGACGAGTGGAATTGCAAAGTGAGCTTTGGTACGGAACACCAGTTTCACAAAGCCAAACTGTTGCCCGAGTTCAAGACCATCCAGGATATCACCCACCTCAAGGAATTCGATCACTGCGAATTCACCGAGTTTGATATTGTCATCCCTGTAACGCATAAGAGCAATACCCTGGCCCTGGTTTTTGTCGGCGGACTGGACAAAAACGATCCGCGATATGAGAACGAGGATGGAATTCGGTTCATCCAGGCGCTCAGCAATATCATTATTGTCGCGATCGAAAATAAGAAACTGGCTCGCAAACAACTGGCCCAGGAAGCTTTCAGGAAAGAACTTGAAATCGCGAGTGATGTACAGCAATTCCTGTTTCCAGAGACGTTGCCGGACTCCGAACGGTTAAAAGTGGAAGCGAGCTACTTGCCGCATGACCGCGTCGGCGGCGACTACTACGACTACATTCCGATCAACCAGAACCAATTTCTTATTTGTGTGGCTGATGTGAGCGGCAAAGGAATTCCGGCCGCCCTGATGATGTCGAATTTCCAGGCTGTATTGCGCACCTTGTTGCGACAAACACCCAACCTTACAGACATAGTCGAGGCCTTGAATTACCAGGTTCTCGAAAATACCAAAGGCGAAAAGTTCATTACTTTTTTTGCGGCGATTTACGACATCAAGCTCAAGACGATGGTGTACGTCAACTGTGGTCATAATCCTCCAATTCTTTGGGATAAAAAGAATGGCATTCGCCTGCTGGAGGACGGCACCACAGTGTTGGGCGCCATGCACCCCCTGCCATTTCTCAACGAAGGCTTCATCACCGATCTCGACGACTTTCTGCTCTTCTGCTATACGGATGGTCTTACGGAAACCGTAAGCGAGGAAGGTAACGAATTTGGCGTGGAGAGATTGTTGGATTACTTCCGCCAGGATCATGCCTACATCAAGCCGTTGAAAACCATTCACCAGGATATAATCGTAAACCTTGACAAGTTCAAGGGTAGGAACGGATACCACGACGACATTACGATCCTTTCCTGTCGAGTAGGATGATCCCGTACCGCACACCTTTTTTTCTGCCCTGGATCTTTCCGTCTTTACTGTGGAGAATGCCGGCAGAAGGAAAAGGCGTTTACCTTACGTTCGACGACGGTCCGGTTCCTGGCCCAACCGACTTCGTTCTCGATGAACTGCGTCGCGCAGGTGTGTCAGGAACGTTCTTTTGTATTGGTGACAATGTCAGGAAGCACCCAACTATTTTCAGCCGGATCACGAACGACGGTCATGCTATCGGCAATCATACATTTCACCACCTGAATGGATGGAAGACCAGCACCGCCGACTATGTTCAGAACATTGAAATGAATCAAAACCTGATGGTGGATGCAGGTGCCGGGACGACCCCGTTATTCCGACCGCCGTACGGGAGAATCACGCCTGCACAGGTGCGTGCGCTGAAGGCGTATAGGATCGTGATGTGGGATGTGCTCTCCCGGGATTTTGACAACCGGCTTTCACCGGACACATGCCTGAAGGAAACCAGAAAGGCTATTCGGCCGGGATCAATCGTTGTCTTTCACGACAGTCATAAGGCCGAGAAGAACATGCAATACACATTGCCTCGCTTGCTTGACGCGCTCCTCTCTTCCGGTTATTCTTTCAAAACCCTATCCGCGTGAAACGTGTGCTCGTCACTCCGCTGGATTGGGGACTCGGACACGCCAGTCGATGTGTGCCAATAATCAAAGCGCTGGTCAGCAATAGATGCGAGGTAATTCTTGCCGGAGCAGGGGCATCCATGGGCTTGTTGCGCGCTGAATTTCCGGCCCTCACCACGGTCGAGGTGCCTGCCTATAATCCCGTCTACCCGCGCAACGGTTCAATGATGACGGCAACCATGCTTTATCAGCTCCCACATTTCCTTCGCACGATTGGGGAGGAGCATCGGGTTGTCGAGCGTCTCGTTCGGGATCAAAAAATCGACCTGGTGATCTCGGATAACCGGTATGGCGCGTGGTCGGCATCGGCGATAAGCATCTTTATCACACATCAGAGCAATATCATGATGCCCCTTCGATTCGGGTGGTTGCAAGGAGTAGTTCGTAATCTAAATCATCGCTATATCAATCGGTTTTCGCGGTGCTGGGTCCCAGACTACCCTGCAGGTCAACGCCTGGCTGGCGAGCTCGCTGACGTCCGAAGCGGTCGGATCAAGATCCCGATCGATTTTATCGGCGCGTTATCGCGATTCACGCGCCGCACGAACGGTCAACACAAGTACGATATTGCAGTAATACTCTCCGGACCCGAACCTCAGCGCACGATTCTTGAGGAAATGATTATGCCGAAGTTGGAACGATCGCGGCTTCGTTATTTTGTCGTCCGAGGTGTTTTTACACAGTCGCCATGTCGTGGGGAGAACGTCGCCGACTTCCTTGCCGGAGATGAACTCGAGGAGTTGATCGAAGCTTCCGACACAATCTTAGCGAGGAGCGGATACAGCACGGTGATGGACCTGGCTGTCATGGGTAAGAAAGCCATCTTGATTCCCACGCCTGGTCAGCCAGAGCAGGAATATCTCGCCCGGAGGATGATGGAGCAACGCATGGCTTTCAGCATGCCGCAGGCGACATTCGATCTGGATACAGCCCTTCGCGAAGTCAAAGGATATAAGGGCATTAGCAAAGGCCACATGCCTGACAATCATTTATTACACCAGGCAATAGCAAGGGTACTGAGCTGATAAATTGAAATCGTTTTTGAAAAGTCTAGTTTTTGCGTTCCAGGGATGGAAAGCCTTCGCCAGGGAGCAGCGCAACCTGGGCATTCAGGTTGTCATGGCGTTACTGACGATAGCCGCAGGGTTCTTCTTCGGGATTACCGGAATGGAGTGGTGCGCCATACTCCTTTGCATAGCCATGGTGCTGGGCCTGGAGATGGTCAATACCGCGATGGAAAACCTGGTGAACCTGGTCACGAAGGAGCAACATCCGCTGGCGGGAAAGGTCAAAGACATTGCCGCGGGGGCCGTCGCATTTGCGTCGCTGATCTCAGTTGTCGTCGGTGTGATTGTTTTTTGGAAATATGTCGTTGAAATCATTGAACGTGTAAATTAGCGGCCTGATTTCAGGATCGAAGATCTCATGTTGCCTTCAAAATTTATCGACAGCCACGCCCATGTATACGCTGCGGAGTTTGATCTCGATCGCGACTCGGTAATTGAGTCGGCGATTCAATCCGGCGTTGAAAGAATCGTTATGCCCAATGTGGATCGAACGACGATCGATGCGATGCTGGATGCCGAAGGTCGTTACCCCGGTTGTGTGGCCACCATGGGCTTGCACCCGTGTTCGGTGAAGAAAGATTTTGAAAAAGAATTATATATGGTCGAGGAGTGGTTGTCGAAGAGGCAGTTTGCGGCCGTGGGCGAGATGGGGACCGATCTTTACTGGGACAAAACCTTTTGGGAACAGCAGAAGGAAGCGTTCGCCGTGCAGGCCAGGCTCGCCATCAAGCACAAGTTACCGTTGATCATTCATTGCCGGGAAACCATCGAAGAGACGATTGCTATCGTTGAGCGCTTGCAGGACGGCAATTTGACTGGAGTATTCCATTGCTTCACTGGAAATACTGAACAGGCCGAGAGCGTGGTGAAGCTCAACTTTATGGTCGGCATTGGCGGTGTCTCAACTTTCAAGAATGGCGGATTGGATGCCGTTCTTCCCTCCATTCCTCTGGAACACATCCTCCTCGAAACAGACAGTCCTTACCTGGCGCCCGTGCCTCATCGCGGCAAGCGCAATGAGCCAGCTTACATTCCGTTCATTGCCGCACGCATAGCGGGACTCAAGAACCTGTCTATCGAAGAAGTTGCCCGGCGAACGAGTGACAATGCGAAGCGACTATTCCCGCATATCAATTAACTTGGCAGACACATTTTAATTCCATGAAGCTGAAGCGCATTCACATCGACGCCGCTGGTACCGGCAAGCCCCGCGGTCGGGTCCTGATTGTTTATACCGGCGGCACTTTTGGCATGACGTACGACGGCGACGGAGTCCTGATACCATTTGATTTCGGGATGATCATGGAGCACTTGCCGACGTTGCGAAACCTGGCGCTGGAGCTTACGGTGGTTTCATTTGAAGATCCCATTGATTCATCGAATGTGAATCCGGATCATTGGCGTGTCCTCGGACAGATCATTTACGACAACTACGAACAACACGACGGTTTTGTCGTGCTTCACGGGACTGACACGATGGCCTATACGGCATCTGCCCTAAGCTTCATGTTGGAAGGATTGAATAAGCCTGTAATTTTCACCGGCGCGCAACTACCGATCAGCGATCCGCGATCTGATGCCCGTGAAAACCTCATAACCGCCTTGGAGCTCGCCTCTTCCCGGCGTGAAGGCAAGCCAGTTATTCCGGAAGTTTGTATTTATTTCGATTATGAATTGTTGCGCGGTAATCGTTCGAAGAAAGTGGAGAGCATGCAGTTCGACGCGTTTGATTCCGGAAACTATCCGCCGCTGGCAAAGGCAGGGGTGAAGATCGATTACAATTTTTCTGCGATCCGGAAGTACGAGGAACGTGTGCTGACATTGCGCACCCGGATTGATCCACGAATCTCAATTCTGAAATTATTCCCGGGGATTACAGCGGCTACCGTTGACGCCATTCTTGGCACGCCGGATCTGCAGGCTGTTATCCTGGAGACTTACGGATCCGGAAATGCACCGACATCGCCATCGCTACTGAAATCACTCAAGAGGGCAATCGACAGCGGAATAATTGTGTTGAATATTTCACAATGCCCGGGCGGTATGGTCACGCAGGGTAAGTATGAGACCAGTCGCGAGTTGCAACAAGTGGGCGTGATCGGTGGTGCCGACATGACCACTGAAGCAGCCGTAACCAAGCTGATGCTTTTGTTGGGTGAGTTCGGTGCAGCGGAAACCAGGAAACGGGTTTCCCAGTCATTGGCTGGAGAGCTCACGACCTAACTCTGAACATTTGTTGGATCGACAGGGTTGTGCAGTTGCAAAGGCACCGTTTTATTGATTTATTTGCGATTATTTTCCGGAGAGATGTCCGAGTGGTTTAAGGAGCACGCCTGGAAAGTGTGTATACCCCTAAAGGGTATCCAGGGTTCGAATCCCTGTCTCTCCGCTCCTTTCAAAGGTGCTATTGTGCAGTAGGACGGGTTCGTCGTGCTACGGCATTTTGAGACTCTGTTTCAAAGTGAGTGACTCAAATGCATAACACAACGTACACAAAGAACCACGACGTACACAACGTTGTCGAAACAACTCATCCATAGCTCCGCAGCAATCACTCTCCTCGCAACACAACTCTGCCGTGGACTGTCGTCCCGATAGCTATCGGGAGTGGACCGTCGACATTCCCGCCACCCATTGACTCCCTGCAATCACTCTCCCTTGCAACACGCCTCTGCCATGGACCATCGACCATGGACCTTTTCCACAACCCACTTCCTCGCAGCAATGAGTCTCCTCGCAACACAACTTTGCCGTGGACTGTGGACCGTGGACCGTGGACATTCCCGCCACCCATTTCCTCGCAGCAATGAGTCTCCTCTTAACACGACTCCACCCCCAACCCTTTCATTTCGCCCAATTTCTCTGTATTTTAAGAACTCATTAGCCACCTTGCCTGGGATGAGAGTTCTTGTTTCGTGCGTTTCCCTTCTCTTAATCGTCGCGACAGTGCCGATACGGGCCTCAGCGCAGGAAAAACCCGCGGCTGACGATCTTTTTTCCCGTGGCAAGAAATTGTATGACGCCGGGAAATATCAATGGGCGGCAGACACCTTCGCGCTCGCGTCTGCGTCATTTACTGCTCAGCGCGATACCATTGGAATCATTCGATCGCGTCAGATGCTGGGCGAGTGCTATGCCAACCTGGGCCAATGTGACAAGGCCATCGCCGGACTACGCGAGACGCTTGAGTTGGCCCTAAGCACCTACCGGGAAGACCACCCTGAAGTCGCGAAGAGCTATTACTACCTGTCGCGTGCCGTAGGGGGATGCGCGCGCCGCTTTGATGAAGCCATCAGTTTGATGCACAAATCGATCGACCTCACACGGAAAGCATTTGGTGAAGAGTCGCCGGAGCTTGCACTAAATTTCAATTTCCTTGGATTCTTCTTCAATCATAAAGACCAGTTGGACAGCGCCATCTTTTATCTGGACAAAGCCCTTGCCATACGCAAGACGAGGTCCACTGATGAAGACATTGAGTTGTCCCACGTGCTGGCCAACCTCGGGAATTCTTACGAAAAAAAGAGCGAGCTCGGCAAGGCACTCGAGCTTCACCTGGAAGCTTTGCGCATCCGCCAGTCGCTGCTCGGTGAAGATCATCCGACTGTGTCAAACAGCATCACGTCCGTTGGCACCATCTATCAGAAATTCGGCAACTACGAGCGCGCGCTCGATTATTTCCGTCAAGGTCTCGAAATCAGAAAACGCACATTGGGACCCGAACACCCCAATGTGGCCGCAAGCTACTACACCATTGGCAACGTTTATGGTGCCATGTTCAACTACCACGAGTCGCTGCAATACATTAGTCAGGGCAATAGGATCGTAAGAAAGAACCCGGATTTTGCTAATGTGCTTTGCACCTACCTTGCGTATGCGGCTCGCCTTTATGGCCACATCGGCGACCACAAGGCTGCGGTGCAAAATCTGAATGAAGCCGAAGCCATGGCTAAAAAGTCCCTGACGAAGGACCACCCGTATCTTGCCGTCGTTTACAACATCGCCGGCGAATACTACGCTGACGTCTCTGACTTCGAGAAGTCCGACAACTACCTGCGGAAAGCCATTGCTATCTATCAGAAAGCATATGGCCCAGGCTCCGTGCGCGAAGCAGACGCTTACTCGAAAATGGGCTGGGCGGCCGCCGCACAAGAAAAATACCAGCAAGCACTAAGCTTCTATGAACAGGCCCTAACCATCTATGATTCAAAGATGGGAACTCACAATCCGAAGTCAGCGACGATGAATCATACGATTGCCGACGCTCTGGTAGAACTTGACAGCATGCCATCGGCGCTTGGCCATTATCGCCGGGCCTTCACGGCAATCACATCAGCCAGTGAGTCATCATCTGATCCGCACCTGAATCCGCCCCGCGAGAATGTCGAAAACAAATTCCTGGCGTTGAAGATTGCATCCAGCAAAGCCGTTGCTCTCGGTAAGCTGGCCACTGCTCAAAGCAACGATATCGAAATTCTGAAAAGAGCGCTCGACGCCTATCAATATGCCGTTGACCTCGTTGATGACGTCAGCGAGGAATATCATAGCGAGAGCGGCAGGCTGGAGCTTGAAGGAAAAAGTCGCGCGGTGTACACCAACAGCATCAAGACGGCATACCGGCTATATCAGCTGACCGGAGACCGCGCCTTTGCGGAAATCGCCTTCGGTATTTGCGGGCGAAGCAAGTCACATTTGCTATTGGACAACATGAAGGATGACAGGGCCAAGACGTTGGGTGGGGTGCCCGACAGTCTGGTTGAAAAGGAGCGCGACATCAAGATCGAGCTGGCCTATCATCGCGGCAACCTGTACCAGGCCCAGGCCGGCAACAATGCTGAACTGATAGCGTTTCATGAGAAGAATGTCTTCGAAGCCGATCAGCGACTCAGGAAACTCAAGGAACGATTGGAGGCGACTTTTCCATCTTATTACAGTCTTAAATACGACCGTGCCGCAATGACGGTTAAGGAGGTTCAGGATTTGCTTGGTGATCAGGCGACGGCTATTGTGGAATATTTCGTTGGCACGGATGTAATTTATCGCTTCAGTATAAGCGATAGCGACTTTCTTATGACGGCGATAGAGGCTGGTGCGGACCTTCGTAGGATGGTTTCATCGTATGAGAAAAGCCTGAGCGATGCCGCGTTCATCATGAATGACCGCCAGCATGCCGATTCATTGTATGCAAATACCGCTAATGCCCTTTACAATATTCTGCTGAAGGATGTCGTGGATGGTGGATCTATCAGGAAGCTGATCATAGTGCCTGACCAATTTCTTGCGCAGCTCAATTTCACTACGCTGCTCTGCGAACCTCCTAAACGCGGAGAAGCTGACTATCAGGCTATGGAATTTCTGGCCAGGCGTTGCAGAGTAAGCTACGCCTATTCAACCTACCTGATTCGCAACAGGTCGCTCAAACGCAACTTCACCGACCTGTTCGCGGGATTTGCGCCTTCATACTCCCAGGAACTCTACGCCAATGTTGACACCACGTCGCATCCGTTGGTCTACCTGGCGGTGCGCGATGGTTTGTTGCCACTGCCCGGTGCCCAGGAGGAGGTCAGGAGAATAAGCGATTTGATGGGAGGAAAGACCTGGCTTGAGCTTGATGCCACGGAAACCAATTTCAAGACCCATGCCTCCAACTTTGGCATTCTGCACCTGGCGATGCACAGCCTCCTGGACAATGAGAACCCTGATTTCTCAGAGTTGCTTTTCAACCCAAGAAAAGATGAAAAAAACGATGGCTACCTGAGCATTGCTGAAATCTACAACCTCAGGTTGAATGCCCAGCTCGTTGTGTTAAGCGCGTGCAGCAGTGGTTACGGTAAAATACGGGAAGGGGAGGGGCCCATCACCATTTCGCGTGCATTTAGTTATGCGGGTTGCCCAAGTGTGGTGATGAGTTTGTGGAAGATTCCCGATGCTGTGACCACTGAGATTATGACGGCATTTTATGAGGAGCTGAGCGCCGGCAAAACAAAGGATGAAGCGCTGCGGCAGGCGCAGTTGCGTTTTCTGAACAACACTGACGACCCGTTATATCACCATCCGTATTTTTGGGCTGGTTTCGTCGTAATGGGCGACACGAGCCCGTTACCGTCGGGTTCGGCCCTGTGGTTAATCTACGCGGCCGCAGGATTGGCTGGCATTACCATGATACTGTTCATCATCCGCAGGAAGAAGTCCTATCAGAGGGCATCGTAGAGGGACGAAGCCATGTCATACTTGTAATGGCGTTTGTCGGCGACGATCGCTGCCAATGTTTTCCTGGCCAGTTCGTGGTCATTCATTTTCAATGCCGCAAGGGCGAGATGCCAACGGGCCTGCTGGGCATAGCGGCTGCCTGCGATAACTTCAGTTTGCAAAAGATGTGAGGCATCCTTGTAGTGACCGGCGTAGAGATGACTCAACGCCTCGTAGAAAGTCAGTGTCGCGAGGTCTGCCGTGCTGCCGGCAGACATTCTGAAATAACGAAGAGCCTCCGTGTAGTTGCCTGCTGTGTATTGCTCAATGCCGAGATCGAATGGTGTAGGGTCCCCTGCACTTCTCACCACATTTACTACCGCATAAGGCGTTGAAAGCTGCTCATCGACCATGGCCATGACATCGGGGCCAGGCATGGCGCTTCGTATAATGTAAACGATCAATGCAAGTATCGATACCGAAGCAGCAACTTTCATCAATAGTCTGCGCTTTTGCTTACCTTCATTTACGGTGCGATGAATGGTCCGCATTTGTACATGCCTGAAGTTTTCCAGGTAAGCGTCGACCTCCTGCTCACTGGCGAAGTTGCGTTCGAGCAACAGGATTCCCTCCGCGATGCCACGGGCGACCTCGTCGCGTTCGATCAATTCGCCGATTTCGCCAGCAGCGCTCTTGTCTAATAACCCATGCAGGTAGTCTCGGATGAGATCGTAGTCATATTGACTGGGCATCGGACGTATAATTTTTTAACAATGTCTTTAACTTCATTCTGGCAGCCGATTTTCGGTTAGCCACGGTTTTCTCATTCATCCCTGTAATTTCGGCAACTTCGTGATTATCGTAGCCTTGCTGATGCAGCTGCCATATCCGGTAATCAACATCGTCGAGGTTGTGCCGGATCAGCTGGTCGATATTCTCCAGCGAGATTTTTTCTTCAATTTCCGGGACGTGGTCATTTATTTTTTGATAATTTTTTTCCAGCAGTTTTTTCCTTCGTTCCGCCGTCAGCCATAACGTCGTGCACTCATTTTTCGCTACAGTAAAGAGCCAACTCTCGAAATTTTCGATCTCCGCTGGTCGGGGATGCTGGAGTAACTTGATAAGCGTGTCCGAAGCAGCGTTCTCAGCTAACTCCAGGTTCTTCAGGCGCCCCAGGCAATAGGCCGTCAGGGTCTTATGGTAAAACGTGTACAACTGCCCAAACGCTGCCTTGTCACCCTGAACGTACCGTTCCCATAGCGTATTCTTATCCGACTTTTTCTGATAAGAAATGAACATTCATCCCTGCTTTAAGAGGTTTAACAT
>CAZLWX010000084.1:0-4523 GCA_964563295.1 uncultured Roseivirgaceae bacterium
GCTTTTCTCTGTGATATTCTTAAATAAAACCTCAGCTATTTCTTTTCGCCTGGGAGACAGCTCATCATACGCTTCATTTGCATGCTGAGAAAGCGCTTCATGAATTCTGCCCACGGCATTATAATGACGGATGTCAAGTGGTTCACCCGGCTCACCATTCTCAAGCCAGTAATCCCATGTTCTCATCAACACATGCTGAAGGATAGGCAACTGGTCCTGGTCATTGCCGACATCGGTCAGCAATCGTTTTACAAGACGTCGTGATATTCTGCCGCCTCCCACGGCAACAGGGCCTTCGATGACCATTTTTTTCTGTTCCCTGGTCATGTGAGGTACCAGGTAATTACTGGTGTTGATGGCTTCGGTAAGAGAAGGAAAAACCGAGCAACTACCGATAAAATCGGAACGCATGGTAAGCGCAATGAAAACAGGAACCTTGGTTTGCGCGACAGCCGTCAGCACTAAATTAACGTAGAATTGTGATTCGTTTTGGGCTTCTTCAGAACCGCCATCGCGGTATCGGAATATCTCTTCAAACTGATCGATGAGAAAAAAGATATTTTCATTCTTTTCCGATGAAAGGAATTTCGAGACTTCTATCAATCCCTGCGGCCCACTTCGCAGAAGGGAGGTGATGACCACTTTTTGTATTTCGCGATCTTCCTTACGGATGCGATCAGAAGAAACCAGGAATTGCACAATGGCTTCCGCAAGGTTATTGATGGGAGAAGAACCCGGCCGTGTAATAATGGCACTCCAATGCGGGCCGGCCTGGGTCATGAAACCGCCGAAGAGTATGGGCATAAGGCCGCAGTACATCAGGGAAGATTTACCGCTTCCGGAATAACCCATGACGGTTACAAAACGATTAGCGGCAAGTTTTACAAGGATTTCATCAGCTTGACCTTCGCGGCCGAAAAACAGGTGGCTCTCATCGAGCGAAAAAGGACGAAGGCCCGGAAATGGGTTTACTGTCCTGAACTTTAAGTCAAGCTCAAGTTCAGGTAAACTTGTACCATAGTCCCCAGATGGTAGGGGTTGTTTCAACATAGCCGCCTTTTTCGAACTTGAAAGATAGCCAATTGACGTTTAATTATTGCGATCCACACCGGGAATCCGAAAAAATATTAAACTAAACCTAAGTTTAAAAAATGCTTTTTAATTTATAGAAATTTATCCTTAAAACAAAAAGGGGCTCGATGCCCCTTTTGTCATTTTCGTGGTTGTCGCCCAGGCTTATTTCACCTTGTTAACGACGGCGGTAAACGCTTCAGGATGGTTCATGGCGAGGTCTGCCAACACCTTGCGGTTCAGCGCGATCCCCGACTTCTTCAGTTTACCCATGAATTCCGAATACGACATCCCATGCAACCTGGCTCCGGCGTTGATACGCTGGATCCATACCCCGCGAAATTCCCTCTTCTTTTGCTTCCGGTCGCGATAGGCATACACCAATCCTTTTTCGATAGCATTCTTGGCCACTGTCCAAACATTCTTCTTGCGACCGAAGAACCCCTTGGCCAGCTTCATGATCCGCTTGCGCTTTGCCCTGGAGGCCACATTGTTTACTGATCTAGGCATTTTTTTACATTTTTTGGTTGATGGCGTTCCCGAATTTGCGGGACACTTAACAGCCAGGAACCGGGTTAAACATTAAACCAAATCAGAGAACCAACATCGACTTCACGTTCTTCAAGTCCGACTTCTTTACCAGCGACTTGTTACCCAGCCTTCTTTTTTGCTTGGTCTCTTTCTTGGTAAGAATGTGATTCTTGAACGCACGCTTGTGTTTGATCTTCCCTGTGCCGGTGACCTTGAATCGCTTCTTGGCCCCGGACTTTGTCTTCAATTTTGGCATTGTATATCGATTATCTCAGCATTACTTCTTGGCGGGCTTCGGCATCATGAGCATGCTCATCCGTTTTCCTTCCAGCTTCGGCATGGCCTCTACCTTCCCAAATTCCTCCAACGCCTGGGCAAACCGCAGCAACAGGATTTCACCCCGTTCCTTGTAAACGATCGACCGGCCAAAGAACGTCACCGTTGCCTTTACCTTCGAGCCTTCTTTCAGAAAGTTCTCGGCGTGCTTAACCTTGAAATTAAAGTCGTGATCCTCAGTGTTCGGCCCAAAGCGTATCTCCTTGATAACAACTTTCTGGGTCTTCGCCTTGATCTCTTTCTGCTTCTTCTTTTGCTCGTATTTAAACTTGGAGTAATCAACTACCTTGCAAACCGGCGGATCGGCGTTCGGCGAGATCTCAACCAGGTCAAGGCCCTGCTCCTGCGCCAGCCTGATGGCCTGTTGGATCGGGTACACATCGACCTTTATATTTTCACCTACGACCCGCACCCTCGGCGCGGTGATGCGCTCGTTGATCTTGTACGGTTCTTCGGGCCTCTGAGGGCCTCTCCGAAAGGGTCTGTTAAAACCGCCTGGTCTTCCGCTTCTGTTATTAATACTCCTAAATTTGAGTTCGTAAAAAAAAACAGGGTGCAAATATCGTCATAATTTTAACTTTTCAAAAGTTGACCAGGTCAGGAAAGCCTGTAAAAATGCCTTCGCCCATGGGCTTTAAGCAGGCGCTGCACACTCCACCCGGAAACTTTCAACAAATTCATTCAAGGAGACGCTACCCTGGTCTCCCTTTCCATGCCTGCGAATAGCCACCTTATTCTCCGTCGCCTCCTTCTCCCCCACGATCAGCATGAAGGGAATCTTTTGAGTTTCGGCGTCCCTGATCTTCCGCCCGATCTTCTCGTTCCTGACATCAAGCAACCCCCTGATATCCTGAGCCTTAAGTCGATCAAACACCGCGGAGGCGTAATCGTTGAAACGCTCGGATATCGGCAGGACAGCAACCTGGTCGGGAGCTAGCCACAACGGAAAATTGCCGGCACAGTGCTCGATCAGTACGGCAATGAAGCGCTCAAGCGATCCAAATGGAGCCCGATGGATCATGACCGGGCAATGTTTCTGGTTATCGGAACCCACGTATTCAAGTTCGAAACGCTGAGGCAACTGGTAATCAACCTGGATGGTACCCAACTGCCAGCTTCTCCCCAACGCATCGCGCACCATAAAATCCAGTTTAGGGCCGTAAAAAGCGGCTTCGCCCTTCACAGCCACTGTCGAGAGGCCTCGCTCGTCGGCCGCCTCCTGTATCTCGCGCTCGGCTTTTTCCCAAAGGTGATCGTCCCCAATATATTTCTCCTTGTTGGCCGGGTCGCGCAACGACACCTGGGCCGTGTAGTTCTCGAATCCCAGCGCTCCGAAGACATGCAGTACCAGGTCAATCACTTTGATGAACTCTTCCTTCACCTGGTCAGGCCTGCAGAAAATATGAGCGTCGTCCTGGGTGAAGCCCCGGACCCGTGTCAGCCCGTGCAATTCACCACTTTGCTCGTAGCGATACACCGTACCGAATTCTGCCAATCGAACCGGCAAATCCCGGTAGGATCTCGGCTTAGTCTTATAGATCTCACAATGATGGGGGCAGTTCATCGGCTTCAGCAGGAATTCCTCGCTCTCGTCCGGGGTATGGATCGGCTGAAACGAATCCTTCCCATACTTTTCATAATGTCCCGAGGTCACGTACAATGATTTACCACCGATATGGGGCGTGACGACAGGGTCATAGCCAGCCTTCACCTGTGCCCTTCTCATGAACTGCTCGAGTCGCTCACGGAGGATGGTACCTTTCGGAAGCCACAGCGGCAGTCCCATGCCAACCTTCTCCGAAAAGGCGAAGAGCTCGAGTTCTTTTCCAAGTTTTCGATGGTCTCTTTTCCTGGCCTCTTCCAGAACGCGGAGATATTCATCAAGATCCTTTTGCTTTGGGAAAGTGATGCCATAAATGCGTGTGAGCATTTTGTTCTTCTCATTGCCGCGCCAATAGGCCCCGGCAACGTTGAGCAATTTCACTGCCTTGATGAATCCTGTATGCGGAATATGAGGGCCGCGACAGAGATCGACAAACGCACCCTGTTTGTAGAAGGTGATCTTGCCATCTTCAAGATCACGAATAAGCTCTAATTTATACGGATCGCCCTTTTTCCCAAAATACTCAAGGGCTTGTTGTTTGCTTACCGATTCGCGCTGATAGACACTTTCTTTCTTTGACAGCTCCTTCATTTTGGCCTCTACCGCCGCGAGGTCGTCTTCACCAAATTCCCGGTCGCCAAGGTCCACATCATAATAAAACCCATTCTCCACGGGCGGGCCAATACCAAACTTCACTCCCGGATACAGCGACTCCAGCGCCTCTGCCAGTAAGTGAGCCGACGAATGCCAGAATGTATTCTTGCCGCCGGAGTCGTTCCATGTGAGGATCTTCACCTCAGCATCAGCCGTAATTTCCCGCGACAGGTCCCACACCTCTCCGTTCACTTCGATTGCCAGGGCGTTACGCGCCAGCCCTTCACTGATTGACGAAGCAATTTCCGACCCTTTGACACCCTTGGGGTATTCGCGTACACTACCGTCCGGGAGCGAGATTCTAATGTTCATGACAGACTTCCAATTC
>CAZLWX010000084.1:4623-17719 GCA_964563295.1 uncultured Roseivirgaceae bacterium
CGCGATTTGGATGATTGATCAACATGATTTGCTTGATGGATGTACTGATTTGAATGATTCACTCCTGGGTGACCGATCGCGGACCAGCAGTGGGTGAGCCGGGGTCAAAGGCTGAACTGCATGCTGAAGAAGACTCCGAACTTCCGTACGTCTGGATTCAGGATCGGGTCGGTGTATGAAAGCCGGTGAATGAAGTCGACCCGAAAAAACCTGAAGATATTTTCGACGCCGTATCCGAGCTCAATGTAAGGTTTATCGGGGGAAAGGGAATCGGGTTTAGAAGTCAGTTCGCCACTGCTCGACGTTTCTGAAATAAGCTTCTGATTGGCCTCCCGCAGGCCTCCATACAACACATTTGCCGTACCTACCAGCCGCCATTTTAATTTCCGCATGAGCGGAATCCTGTTTAGGATGAATCCTTCGAAATGATGACTGTATTGCAGCGATGCAAACCGGTCGCTAATAAACTCACCGTAATCCATCATGTTGTATGTTACAACCGAATATACTGGCGTTTGATTGCCCAGGTGAAGCGACAACAGTGGATACGGCAACGTGTTGAACACATACTCCCCGGTTAAGTTGACATATCCGGTACCGACCGGGCCGAGCCTGACTCTTTTCCGGACAGAGAAGCCGAGCTTGTCATAGTCGAAATCACTATTGAACACTCCCTTAAATCCCTTGACATACCGAAGCGTGATCTCCGGCCATCGCGATGCTCCCAGACTCAGTCTATCGTTATCGTTCATGATGAAGACTTCGTCCCTGGCGTAACGCGTTTCAAGAATCATCTCCGCGTTTTGATACGTCTCCAGAATAGGCGACGAGGGGTCTTCAGGTCGTTGGTAATACCCGAAGCTAAAAACGGGGTTGAAGGTAGTGTAGCGGAAAGCGATTCGCTGATTGAAGCCTTTGAACATCTCCCGCTGGAAGTTGAATCTCGATTCGTTGAAATAATAGCCCCTTCGGAAAACCCCAAAACGCTGCGCGGCGAGGAACAGGTAGTTGTCGGCCAGACTCTCGTCGTCAATTCCGACGCGTCCAAGGTCGCTCCTGATTCTGAAGCTGGCGGTCGTCCAGTTTTCCCTCGACAAGATGTTCTGGACAAATGCCGAATACTTCATCTTGTCATCCTGAAAACCGTAGCCCACACTACCGCCCAGAATCCATTTCTTGCTGAACTCAATGCTCGTCTTGAATCCACCCTGCAATCGGAGACCTTCAATATTGTTCACGGCAAACAGCGAGATGTATGGACCCAGCTGAAGTTTCCCGGCATAGTAGTATCCATTGACCGCAATCTTGATGAGGTCGGTGTACGTTCTCACAACCGGAATACTCTGCAACGTGTCTATCATCGTTCGCACGTTTTTCTCTGTTGCTGAAAGCGGTTCGTGTCGCAACGTATCCCAATATTCCTCCTGCTCGTATTGACGCGCATCTTCCGCCATCACAATCTCGCGCTCATAGAAAGATGGCTCATATGGTTTATTGACAACGATGTTGCGATTTGACGTGTAAAACTTGGCGAGCATCCCCGCAGAAAAATTGGTAACCTCGCTAACGTCCACGAGCACCCTGTTCCTGACCGGTATCCATGCACCTTCGCTCGTTTTGGTCAGCTCCTGTTGGATTCTGATCTTCTCGATGAAATTCAGGTTCGCTTGCTTTCCGACGGTCGCGTCAATCTGTTTGAGTGCCCAATCTTCTTTCGTTATCCACATCGTCCCGGTGAAGGCCAGGTCCTGAGGACTGCGCGGCTGGAAGTCCAGGCGGTAGCAAAAGTCGTCGCCGATGTACAGGCTGTCGGTGAGATCGTAGTCATAGAAAAGCCGCCATCCATCGCTGATCGGCGACACAAAATCCTTTTCCAGGATGTTCAGCCAATTCTGATAGAAGTTGTATTCCTGAAATGAGGTTCCGATGAACTGTGTAACAAGCGTTCCATCCTGCACCCCTATTCCATTGATCTTCGATTTCAGGATGTGTTCGTAGCGCAGGCGGGGATTGTCACGGAAGTAGAATTTGGAAACACTCTCGGAGATAAACAAAGGAAGTATCGGCTTACCATCCTCTCCGGCAATGCGGTCGACACTGTCGAGCACCTGGGTAATCTTCTGCACTACCTTTCGCTTGCGGAAATTATCAGTCATGTTGTCGACGTCAATCTCCACTTTGGTGTACGTATCATACTCGTAGGCGGTGAGTCTTCTCTTGTCGTTGCGTGCCTTTTGATCGACAACATTTCGCATGATGGCAAACGCCGGGTTCTCTCCCGCATTGAACACGATCTCCTGCAACGTCGTCACCGCCTCCTCCAACTGGAAATTGATTACCTGGGTAACATTGTTCTGTATTTTTTTTGACCGTGTCTTGTAGCCGATGTAAGACGCGATGACCGAATCGGCTGGCAGGGAAGTTTTGATAACGTAGTTTCCATCAAAGTCGGTGGTGGCACCGGCATTGGTACCCTTTAGCAAAAGGCTCACAAAGGGCATGGGGTCTCCGGAATTGGCATCGGTGACTTTGCCCTTTACCACCGTCTGCGCCATCGAGGCCCCGGTCAACATCAAAAAGCTCAACAAGAGAGCAACGCGTGCCTGCAGAACTACTCGGCAAGAATGGATACGCACGATCACAGTCTTTTTACGTTGATAAAACCGGGAAAATCGCCTGTGGGTTTCGTTTGGGGTGCTAAATATTTATCGTTTCTTTCTTGCCAAGGTGGTGCGGTGCCGTCTTGAGAATGTACAGGTCGAGGACCGCTCTGGCACGTGCGAGGTATTCCCTCACTTGAACGCGGAATGTTTGGTCAACCGGATCTTCGGCCACCATGGCCACAGCCTCAATGTCGTAGTAATCACTGATGAACAAAGCTCTATAACTGTGAAATGATTGCGTGATTATCGTGATCTTATTCTGTCCAAAAATTTCTTTGCTTCTGACAACAGAGTCCAGCGTACGAAGTCCGGCGTAATCGAGCGTTACCGCTGATGCCGGAACGCCCGTACGAACCAGTGCTTTCTTCATTTCGACCGGTTCGTTATAATACCTTGTGCTGTTGTCACCGCTCAGAATAAAGTGATCGACCTTTCCCAAGCGATACAATTCCGCCGCCGTCTTGATCCGGTTGTCAAAGAATGGGTTTGGTCCGCCGTTGACGGTGCGATGACTCGTTCCCAATACCAGCCCTACCCGGTGATCGGGCAGTTTTGACAGATCGGAATAGACCTTTGATTCAGTACTTTTGACGATCCAGAAATTGCAGACAGCCAGCAGTAAAATAAAAGTCAGAATTAAAGCCAGGAATACTCTTTTCGCCCAACGCATAACCTATAGACACCCATAAAGCCGCATAAAGTTACTGATTTGTTCTCAGAAATTCTCTTTCGAGAACATCCGAACGCCTGACAATTTTTTTGTACCAATTAAGCATGATCGATTCACGCTCCTGATCTTGTAACGACATATCGACACTGGATTGTCTCAGCTTTCGCAGAATTATGTTTAGCGAAATAGCGACACTCACCGAGATGTTGAGGCTTTCGGTGAAGCCATACATCGGAATACGCACTTTAAGGTCCGCATGATCGCGGGCATACTCCGATGCTCCATGTAATTCATTACCAAAAACTATCGCCATCTTGCCGCCTGCGACATCCATGTCGTCGATGGAAATGCCGTCAGCTGCGGGATCAGCCACCAGAATGCGATAGCCGTTGGCCCTGAGCAGTTCAAAACATGCCGCGGTGTTGTTTATGCCTTTTTTGCGATGGCGAACAAGGGTCAACCATTTATCCGCCCCCTTCAAGACACGTACGTTGAGTTGATACCTGGCCGTATTCTCTACGATGTGCACATCCTGGATGCCCATGCATTCGGCAGTCCGCAGGGCGGCGCTCGCATTTTGTGACTGGTAGATGTTTTCGAGTACAAGAGTTACATACCGCGTTCGCTCATTCAGAACCCGAAATACAAATTCTTTCTTATGGTCAGAAACAAACCTGGCAAGGTGGTTAAGGAACAGCTTGTCGGATGGCGCCATGTAACGTTGAATATCAAAAGTCGTTGGAACGGATCCACTTCTCAATGAGGTCCACGCCTTCAGTATGCACTTGTTCTCTTCCTATCTCGGGCATGGCAATCGCCGGGTCGGTCGTTTTCATCCTAAAGAGAAGGATGGAATTGTGCGGTTTGCCGGGATCGATGTCGAAAGCGAGGTCACCGGCTCCGCGACCTGCAGCAACCGGAGCTTTATTTACACCCAGGTGTGCCGGATCATGTTCGAAAATATTCAGGAACAGGCCCGAGGTGTTAGCCGGCCCCTGCCGGGAATGGCAATGGCCGCAATTGACATCGAGATAGGCTCGCGCCCTGGCATTTAAATCTCCGGTATCCGGATCATTCCAAACGGCCAGACGGGGAATATTTTCACTCGGAAGTCCTGTGAGAACGCCAGCCCTGCGCCATTGATCAAGTTGATTCATTTTGCCTTCCCAATCCGGTCTGTTGAGTTGCCTCGCGTTTGGACCGAGCGGAAGCAGCCGATCATTCCTCACATGGCATCCTTTGCACTGGTTCTTGTTGGGCACGACGTAAGAAGTATTGACTCGCTTTCCGGAAGCATTGACATAGTTGAGGGCTATCGTCTCACCTGCAGGTTCATAGAAGGCTTCCGTCTGACCTTCATTCCAGACGTAGGGATACGCCTGCCAGCCGTCCGGCTCATGAACCAGCAATCTCGTTTCAATTATGCGCCGCCCCTTGCCGGGCTTGCGAAAGTCGTGGGGATAATAGAAGTTCTTGATCAGCACAGTTCCTATTGGAAATTCAAAGGCGGCTGAATCGTTGTATTGCATGGCCGTTCCGTCGGGAAGCCATATGAACCTTAATTTCTCCGCGTAATTGCTGAACAGCGGAGTGTTCAACTCATATCGAAGCATTCCTGACGCTGGATCAAGCTGAGCCAGGTCGCCGACAAAAAACTTGTATTCCGACAAACGATCTTTGCGGACAAAGCGCTCAGGTTCCGTCCAGAAAATGAACAGCAAGCAGATCGCAAATCCAGTCAACAGAATCCTCATGTCAGTCTTGTCGCACGGTTAGCACTACTGGTGAAATGGGCTCTTGTGCGCAATCGTACGGCGCTACGTCCATAGATTTATTTTTGAACCCATTCCCGGCATCCATGTTTACGAACGTGGCATTTGTATTATCGCGTATGCAAATGCGCGGAACAGGATTGTTTTCGTCGGAAATTCCGTCATAGAGAATATGGGGGACATCTTTTCCAAACCTCAGTTTGAATCGATACATCTTTCCCATCCTGCCTTTGGAAGTCGGCCGCACGCGAGGCCGCTCGTAGTAATTATGATGAACGAATATGTCCGAAGGAATCGGCTTATAAGATTTGTCATTGATCGGTAGCTCGGTCATGTAATAACTGACGATTGCGGTTCCGGCGGAGATGTTGTCGACGATCCTGTTTTCAAAAACTTCCACATTCCGTGCAGCCAGAATCATGAGCCCAGTTCCCTGCGGCACTTTTCCGACGATGTTACCTTTAGGCGCAAAGTTAAGCAAGTTGTTGTCGTGGATCTCATTCCTGAAAACGCGTATGAAGCCCCCTTCCTTCTGAATCAGGTCCGGAAGATCAAAGACCAGGATTCCGCCGGTATTGTTGTAAGCTTCATTATCATGCACATCGGCATAGCGGGAATTTTCAATCTCAATGCCGGCGACATTGTGATAAGCCCTGGAGTTTCTGACAACAATATAATTAGACTGACCAACGTAGATTCCCGCATCGCTCGCACCGACGGCGGTGCATCGGTCGATCAGCACATTAGAGCATTGCACCGGATACAACCCGTAGCCACCGTTCTCCTCGTCGGGACCACCAGTCCACTCGGTCTTGACGTTGATGAAGCTTACACCATCGACCAACTGTGTTTTTATGCCATCGCCTTTGGTATCCTGAACGGTCAGGTCGCGAATGGTGATAGTTGACGAGTTGGTGATCTTGATACCTTCCGCACCCGATAGTTGGCCCGCGAAGTTGAGGATGGTCTTATCCATTCCCGCGCCTTTTATGGTCACATCCTTTTTTCCGTCCATCCAAAGGCTGCCATCAAGTTGAAATCGCCCTTCGGGGAGCTCGATGATTGCCCCGTTTTCCACCTCAATAAAATCTGTCTGAAATTTCTTTTGAAACTCGCGCTGTGCGCAGGCGGACAGGTGAACCGAGACCGTGATAGCCAGTGCTAAAATCAGTTTCATCATAAGATTAAAGGGAAAGAGCGTGTGCCATCACTTCGGATAAAATGTAGTGCCGTCTAGCTTAAGAGTGCTCCGGCAATCGTGCCGGACATCATCGTTGCCAGCGATGCCGCAATCAGGGCACGTATCCCCAGACGCGAGAGGTCCGCCTGACGCGTTGGGGCCATACCACCGATTCCACCGATCTGGATTGCGATAGAACTAAAGTTAGCAAATCCGCACAAGGCATAAGTAGAGATAATGACCGATTTTTCACTTAGTAAACCCGTTTGGTTCATCTCTCCCAAACTGGCGTACGCTACGAATTCGTTAATAACCATTTTCTGACCTAACAAGCTGCCAACTTGCAGGGTATCCGACCACGCTACGCCCATGATATAAGCAAATGGTCTGAAAACCTGGCCGACGATAAATTCGAGGGAGAACCCTGAAAACGCCTGATTTGTGGAGTGTCTTACCCATTCATTGAGTCCGGTCCAGGATCCGATGCCATTCATGAGCATCCAATTCACCGCTGCGATGATGGCGATGAACGCCAGGAGCATGGCACCTATGTTAAGGGCAAGCCTGAGTCCGTCGGCAGCTCCGCCGGCCAACGCATCGACGAGATTGACTCCGGTTGTTTCCCCGTGGATGTTAAGTTTTGTGACGATCTTCTCGGGTGCCGTTTCGGGCATCATGATTTTGGCCATGACGATGGCCGCCGGGGCATTCATAATAGATGCGCATAGCAGGTACGTTGCGAACGTCGACAATTGTTCAGGGTCTGATCCGCCGAGGAAAGCGATATAAGCACCCATAACACTTCCGGCGATGGTGGCCATACCTCCCGTCATAAGGCAATGTAATTCCGAAGTTGTCATGTCGCGAATAAACGGGCGAACCAAAAGGGGAGCCTCCGTTTGTCCAAGAAAAATATTGCCTGCGGCGGACAGACTTTCGGCGCCGGACAAGCGCATGCTTCGCGTTAGCACCCAGGCGAAGGCGAAGACAATTTTTTGCAGCACGCCGAGGTAATACAATCCCGCTGTGACGGCGGAGAAGAAAATTACGGTGGGCAGGGCCTGAAAAGCAAAAAGGAACCCCAGGTTATGATTGGCCTTCACACTATCGCTGTTACGCGCGAGGTCACCGAACAGGAACTCCGCGCCCGCGCCGGCGAAGCCAAGGAATTTGACAACCCCGTCGCCGAAGTATCCAAATACCTGGCGTACAAAAGATACCTTCAGCACACAAACAGCAATGACCAGCTGCAACAGAACACCCGCCATCACCAGTCTCCAATCAACTCTTTTGCGTTGTCGGGAAAAAAGAAATGCAATGCCCAACAGCATTAAGATACCAATGATTCCACGCAAGTAGTTCATGAGGCTATGCGGAAGAGGTATTGAACTTTTGTAGGAATCAAACTCGCTGTCCAGACGGACGCGTTCCTGGTTAATTGCGTTTGCTCAACTCGTCCCGGATTTTTGCCGCGCGCTCGTAGTCTTCCTTATCGATTGCGTCCTTGAGCAAGTCATTCAATTTTTCGATGGAGTAGTTTTTGAAATCATCCTTGCGGGAACTTTCCTTCTTGGTCCGCACTTTGGCTTCGGCTTTGGGCTCTACTTTCTCTTCCTCAGCTTCGTCGGTCAGCACAATGCCGGCCTCTGCCAGTATGTTCTCGTACGTGTAAATTGGCGAGTCAAAGCGCAGGCCGATGGCGATGGCGTCTGAGGGCCGCGCATCCACTTCTGATTTTTTCAATCCATCCGAACAAACGATCTTGGCGAAGAATACTCCCTCCTTCAGATCGGAAATGACGATCTCTTCAACAGTGAAATGAAAATTATTAGCAAAGGACTTGAACAGGTCATGCGTCATCGGGCGATTAGGAATGATCTTCTCGATCTCAATGGCAATGGCTTGCGCCTCGAACATTCCAATGATGATCGGCAGCCTTCGGTTCCCCTCTGTCTCTCCCAGTACCAGCGCAAACGAACCGGTTTGCGACTGGCTCGATGACAGGCCTAGTATTTCTAGCTTGATCTTCTTCACTTACTTTGCAGCTTTGATCGCTTCGGTCAATTTAGGAATAATTTCGAAAGCATCACCTACCATGCCGTAATCCGCTGCCTTAAAAAATGGTGCCTCAGGATCCTTGTTGATGACCACAATACACTTGGATGAATTTACACCCGCCAGGTGCTGGATGGCTCCGGAAATTCCGACAGCAATATAGAGTTGAGGAGCGACCTTGACGCCTGTCTGGCCGACGTGCTCGTGATGCGGTCGCCATCCCATATCCGACACGGGTTTGCTGCAACCGGTCGCCGCATGCAAAGTTTTGGCAAGTTCCTCGAGCATACCCCAGTGTTCCGGCCCTTTCATGCCACGCCCGCCGGAAACAACAATATTCGCTTCCGGAAGCAAGATCTCGCCAGTAGCTTTTTCAGTGGACGTGATCTTTACTTTAAACCATTCGTCCGAAAGCTGCACGTTGCAGGGTACTACCTCAACTGGTGAACCAATCTCTTTCGCCTCGGCCGCATTCTTTTTGATTGCAATGACTTTCTTCTGATTCTTCAACTCGAGATAGGCAAAAGCTTTCCCGGTGTATATACTCTTTTTCACCACGAAGCCTGCGCTCGTATCAGGCACATCAACCACATTGGTTGCCAGGCTCGCGCCCATACGGGCGGCCACCCTTGCGGCTACGGGAGTTCCCAGGGAAGAGTTTGCCAATACCAGCGTGTCGGCGTTCTGGTCTTGCATCGCCTTTACCAGCACTTCCGCATATGCCTGGATCACGCCGTGGTCCAGCTTCGCGTCAGCCACATGCAATACTTTGCCGGCTCCATATTTTCCGAGGTTTTTCAGCTCATCCTGATCCACCGTGCCAAGAGCAATTGCTGTTACCTCGGCACCTATAGCCCGGGCATAGGCAATTGCCTCCAGCGACGTTTTTTTTATCTTCTTTTCGGCACTTTCAACGAAAACCAGTATCGACATACTACGAAACTTTTTTACTCCTTAATTATACTCAAGTGCATTACAAGACCCGTGCTTCGTTCTTCAGAAGACTTACGAGCTCTTCAGGCTTGTCCGCCGGAATCATTTTCACCGCTCCTTTGGGCGGCGGCAGCTCGTACTTGCTGGTAACAACTCCACTGTCAACACCGTGCGGCTCGACTACTTTCAGCGGCTTGGTCCTGGCTGACATGATGCCGCGCATGTTTGGAATCTTCCATTCGGCGATCGGTTCCTGGCATCCTGCAATGAATGGAAGGTCGAGCTCCACGATCTCTTTGCCTCCTTCTATCTCGCGGGCGAGTGTAGCGCTATTTCCATTAAGGTCGAGCTTCATCACCGGGGAAACCGACGGCATGCCGAGCAGTTCGCCGACGATGCTGTGAACGACACCACTGTTGTAGTCGATTGACTCGCGACCCATCAGGATCAAATCGTATCCCGATGCTTTTGCCTGCTCAGCTATTTGCGTTGCGACAAAAAAAGAGTCCGTAGGCTCTGCGTTGACGCGGATTGCATCGTCAGCTCCGATGGCCAGGGCTTTGCGAAGGGTGGGTTCGGTCTCAGCGAGGCCCACGTTCAGCACGGTCACGATAGCTTTTGTCGATTCCTTCAGCTCTATCGCGCGGGCGAGCGCGTAGTCATCGTAGGGACCAATTATGAACTGGACACCAGTGGTATCGAATCGGGTATTGTTATCTTTGAAATTGATTTTGGAGGTTGTGTCCGGTACGTGTGTAATGCAGACTAGTATCTTCATCTCATTCAGAATCAGTACGTTGAGGGTGAATTATTTCGAAACAGGGGTCAAGATACAAAAATCCGAAAGTCGCGACCGGAAATGTCGAAATTTTTAACACCGCGCGTTTTTCGCAGGCGATGGGGCAGTAAAAAACTATACCTTATTCTTTGACAGACATCTTCATTCATCCATGACCGATTCGAGACTGCAGGCATTGCTGAATTTCTATCAACAAGATCCGGATGATCCCTTCAACCTTTACGCTCTCGCGCTGGAGTATGCAAAGAGTGACGTGAAAAAGGCGCGTGAATTTTTCGGGGTCCTGCTCCGCGACCATGAAAGTTATCTCCCGACCTATTATCAAGCGGGCACATTCTATTCAAGTCTTGGTGAAAAGGAGAAGGCGATGGAGATTTTCGAGAAAGGAATCGAAATTGCAACGCGAGCTCAGGATACCAGGACAATAGGGGAATTGCGTTCGGCCTATGAAGAGCTGATGTGGTAATGGATTTCCTCTCTGAAAAGCTTCAAACTACCAAACTACAAACTTAAGACTAGAACGGCGTGTCGTCGTCGTTGCGCGGGAGTTCCGGCGGGTCATTGCGCGGTTCGAAAGTATTGAGACGACTTTCACGAGTAACCATTCCCGAGAACGGGTTGTCATAGGCGGCCGGCGCATCGTAGTCGGCAAACTTGGTGAACTTGCCGATGAATTTCAGTTTTGCCGTTCCGGGCGAACCGTTTCGATGTTTCGCGACGATAACCTCGCCAAGGCCCTGCGTCGGCATGCCTTCCTCGTCGACGGTAATCTTGTAGTACTCGGGCCGATAGAGGAACATGACAATGTCGGCGTCTTGTTCGATAGAGCCCGACTCGCGAAGGTCGGAAAGCTGTGGACGCTTATCTCCTCCGCGCGTCTCGACACCGCGACTCAACTGTGAAAGCGCCAGCACCGGAACGTTAAGTTCTTTGGCAATTCCTTTCAACGCACGAGAGATGGAGGCGATCTCCTGTTCCCGGTTCCCGCCCTGTTCTCCCCGCATCAATTGGAGGTAGTCGATGATGATCAGTTGGACGTTGTGTTCTGCCTTAAGCCGGCGCGATTTTGCGCGCAGTTCCAATATGGACAGTGCAGGAGTGTCGTCGATGAAGATCGGTGCGGACGAGAGCCGGGTAGTCTTGTGCACCAGTTGCGCCCATTCGTGGTCAGCTAACTGTCCTTTGCGGATCTTTTCTCCTTCGAGCTCCGCCTCCGCGGAGATCATCCTGTTGACAAGTTGCACCGACGCCATCTCGAGTGAGAAAATGGCCACGGGCATCTTGAAGTCGACGGCGGCATTTCGCATCGCTGAAACGACAAAGGCCGTTTTACCCATTCCGGGCCGTGCTGCAATAATGACCAGGTCGGATTTCTGCCAACCCGATGTGATGCGGTCGAGGGCGGTGAATCCGCTTGGTACCCCCGTCAATCCGTCCTTGTGTTCCTTGAGCACCTGCAGCTCCTGGATGGCGCGGGCCATCAGGTTGCGCATGTTGTCGTAATTCTTGCGCAGGTTTGAATCCGAGATCTCGAAAATCGACTGCTCAGTCCTGTCGAGAAGTTCGAATACGTCGGTCGTATCCTCATAGGCATCCTGGTGGATCTGTGAGGCAACCTGAATCAGGGTTCGCTTAATCGCCATTTCGATGACGACCCGCGCGTGATATTCAATGTTGGCCGCGGAACTTACTTTGGCCGTGAGTTCGGCAATGACATAGGCTCCGCCTACCAGATCGATCTTACCCGACTTCCTTAGCTGATTGACCACTGTTCGCATGTCGACCGGCTCGGAAGCTTTGAAGAGCTCAATGATTGCCTGGTAGATTTCTTTGTGGGCATCGACGTAGAAGTGCTCTGGTTTGAGGAACTCGATGACGGCGTTCAGCGCGTTCTTTTCAAGCATCAAGGCTCCGAGGACGGCTTCCTCGAGATCAACCGCCTGAGGTGGCAGCTTCCCCAAACTCTCCGAGATATCCCTCGGTATCAATTTGTTAGACTTGCTGCTTAACCTCATTGGCGTTGACCGGCCTTGCTCCATACAGTGGTTGTTGTACGTGTTTCTTTCGATGTGCGACAAACGTACATACAACATTCCTGACGCTGCCCACAACTTTTGCACAAAGGATACACACCAAAAATGTTAATAACGCACAACGTTTTGACAACGAGTGTCAACGAGAAAATTGTGCAATGGCATCGCGGCAGTCGAGTGTCGGCGTCGGGGGCGGTGTGCCCAGGGCGCCTGGGTATGTCTATTCCAACTTTTTCCTTTACTTTAACGGCGGATTTTAATCGTCCATGGAGCGGCTAAGACAGCAGAAAATTCATTTTATCGCGATAGGAGGAAGTGTCATGCATAACCTGGCGATCGCCCTCAAACAGGCCGGGCATCAGGTTACCGGGTCAGACGACGAAATCTTTGAACCATCCAAATCGGCACTTGCCCAACATGGTCTGCTGCCCGAAAAGAATGGATGGAGCCCGGAACGCATCGACGCCTCCCTGGATGCAGTGATACTGGGCATGCACGCGCTGCGGGACAACCCCGAACTGGTCAAGGCGCAACAATTAGGTCTCCCGATCTTTTCCTTTCCCGACTATATTTATGAGCATTCACGCGACAAGCAGCGAATCGTAATCGCGGGAAGCCACGGCAAAACGACCATCACCGCGATCATCGTTCATGTGCTCAATCATTGTAAACGACAATTTGATTACGTGATCGGCGCCAAAATCAAGGGTATCGAGAATACGGTGAAGCTGTCGGATGCGCCGATCATTATCATTGAAGGTGATGAATACCATTCATCGGCACTTGATCCTACTCCGAAGTTCCTTAAATACCGTCATCATATCGGACTCATCAGCGGTATAGCCTGGGATCACGCCAACGTATTCCCCAACGAAGAGGAGTATGTCAGGCAGTTTGACCTGTTTGCCGACCAGACCCCAAAGGGGGGCATCCTTGTTTACTGCGAGCAGGATTCGATGGCCCTGATTATCGGCATGAAGGAGCGAGTCGA
>CAZLWX010000085.1:0-17575 GCA_964563295.1 uncultured Roseivirgaceae bacterium
ATGCAAGGTACTATTTGCGTTTCACGGAGAACTATCTCATTTACGCCGAGGCCGCCGCGATGGCGAATGGCGCGCCCACAGCACAGGCACTTGAGTATCTCAATGTCGTCAGGAGGCGCGCCTACGGTTACCCGCCGTTCGCAACTTCGCCAGTTGACTATCCGGCAGGGATGACGCTCCAGGAGTTCAGGGACACGGTGATCCTTGAGCGTGCCTACGAGTTTATCTGCGAGCAACGTCGGTGGTGGGATTTGCTGAGAACGGGCAAGGCCAAGGAAGCCATTGAAGCAGCATTCGGAATCCCCTTTGATAATGCCCGTTTGCTGTGGCCTGTCCCTGAAGATGAAATCAATAATAACGGAGCGATTGATCATGCCGATCAGAATCCCGGCTATTGATAATTGGGTATGCTACGGGAGGGCCCGGTTTTTCCGGGCCTTCTTTTTGGTTAACTGAATAAAAATTCGACATAATTGTCATCAATGATTTACAAGAAACGACCAAGTAAATTTCGGACGAATGGAGTTTAACAGAAAGGAGCGAGTTAACGCGAAATCCAGCATCAATAGACGAAAGTTTTTATCAAAGACGCTGGCCATGGGAAGCCTGGTAGCGGGGTCTCTTGTGCCTACCATCGGGATGGTGCCCGCAATCAAGAAGGCAAACAAGGTAAAACTCAGGCCAGAATTGTATGGCGACTGGTGGCTCATCGGTCCGCCTCCTGAACCGAGCAAGGAAATTCCTGCGGAAGTACCGAAGACACAAGCTGAGATCGACAAGATCTGCGAGGCCTTTGGAATGTCTAAGGAAGATTGCCTTGAATATGCGAGGAAGCAGGTAGGCAAGAAGTCGCGATTCGAACCTGTGGACCATCACATTTTCCAGGGTCCGGATGACTATTGGCACCTTTGGGGTTGTATTCGCGGCACCGGGCATGGTCGCGTTCTGTACCATTGGCGGGCAAAGAATCTTACAGACACCCCCTGGGAAAAGACCGGAGAGTTCTTTCGATGCGATCCCAGTGTGGGCGAATGCATTGATGACTGGAATGGACAAGAGTGGATTCAATCTCCGTACATAGTTAAAGACAACGGGAAATACTATATGTTCTATGGCGGGCACAGCACTGGCCGCGATAAATCCGGGGTGCCCGTAAGTGGGATGCATGATAACAAGTTTGAGTCGGAGTCGCAGATCTGTGTGATGATTTCCGATGACGGCAAGAACTGGAAAAGGCATCTGCACCGGGATGGGCTCAGCCGGCTTTTTGTCGGTCCTGGAGAAACGCGCGATCCGTGTGTGATCAAAGTGAATAACACCTGGTATATGTATTACGCTGGTTATCTCGATGGCGATCTCCTCAACAAAGGGGGTGTATTTGTCAGGACCTCCAAGGACTTGCTTCATTGGTCGGACTACAAGCTTGCGCACCGCGATCCGACATTCGGTGTTTCGAGCTGGGATCACGAGTGCCCACATGTGGTCTACCGCGACGGCTATTACTATCTGTTCCGGACTGAAAGCTATTGGGAAGCCCGAACCTATGTATATCGTAGTGAAGATCCCACGGACTTTGGTACAAACGCTGAATCGGCTCAGGCCATGTACGTTGGAAGGATTGCCGTGGCGGCTCCGGAGATCTATCAGGCCGATGGAATTGAATATGTGTCATCCAATCACGACCCAGCAAAAGGCACTCAAATGTGTAAGCTGCGGTGGGTCCCCGCGTAAAGAACGTCCATTTTTAAACTACATCATCCAATATGAAGAACGATAGCTACCGCAAGCTTAACAGAAGAGGATTTCTCCGATATGGCTCCCTTTTAGGGTTGACTCCTTTATTATATAGTGCTGGATGCGCCTCGCCTAAGGGCCAGGAGTCGCAGGTAAAGAGAAAGTTAAAACCATACATCGCCAGCGATTGGTGGTTGATCGGAGCTGCGCCGAAAGATTTGAAGCCGGCGTCGCCGGAAAAGATCGCGCAGCTTGTATCCGAGAGACGCCGTCTCGCAGGACGTACCGGCAAACAATACGACGACTACGGGGAGATCCTCGCGAGCAGACTGGCTAAGATCGAACCTGTAGATCACCATATCATCAAGGGAGACGACGGCTACTTCCATCTTTGGGGATGCGTTCGCAACACGGAGGTCGGGCGAGTACTTTACCATTGGCGCGCGCGAAATCTTACAGACAGCCCATGGGAAGAGACTGGCCAATATTTCCGCTGTGATTTCGATATGGGTGAATGCATTGACGACTGGTACGGCCAGGAATGGCTACAGTCACCTTACTTCGTGAAGGAAGGCGGCAAATATTACATGTTCTATGGCGGCCATAGCACGGGCAAAGACAAATTTGGAAATCATGTTTCAGGTAACCCGCCATCAGTTGGAATGCGTAAAGCAGAGTCTCAAATATGCCTGATGACATCCGACAACGGCGTAGACTGGGTACGTTACAGGAATGAGGATGGATTAAGCCGCGTGTTCGTGGGACCTGGCCAGACGCGCGATCCATCCCTGATCAAGATCGGCGACGTGTGGTACATGTACTATTCCGGCGACGAGCAGAATCATCTTATCGGCGGCGTGTTTGTCCGGACTTCCAAAGATCTTATCCATTGGTCGGATTACAGACTTGTGCATCATGATGCGACCTTCGGCGCCACGACATTTGAACATGAGTGTCCACACGTGGTATACCGTGAGGGTTATTACTACCTGTTTGTTACGGAGGATTACAATGACTCCAAGACTCACGTCTATCGAAGCGAGGATCCAATGAACTTCGGCCTGACGACGGAAGAATCGCAAAAGATGTACGTCGGTGTGTTTGCGGCCGGTGCGCCGGAAATCTATGAAGTTGACGGCGTTGAATACGTTTCATCCAATCACAACCCACCACTTGGAACGCAGATGGCAAAGCTTGGATGGGAGCCGGTTGAGTGATGAATTATCAACGGCCTTTCCTGCTGCTGACGCAGACATATTCTATCGACAGATGAGTGCAAACGATGCCGGAGATTCCGGTTTACGGACTGCGGCATGCAAAAAGGAAAATAGTTTATCTAGTCGCTAATTATCAATAATGTTAACGGCCGTCGATTCTCTATTTTTAATTAGTCGATCGTAGAAATAATTAGATCGACCTGAACTTGTTTAATCCTTGCAAACGAATATTACGAAGGTGAATTCTTCAGTGAAAGGTGAAGGTGAGAGTAGAGACAAAGCACGGCCATTTGTAGAAAGGTTTAGCCTCGAAGGACGTCTTGCGCTGATTACTGGAGGCACACAGGGGATTGGAGAAGCGATATCTCTTGGCTTGGCTCGGGCAGGAGCCACCATTGCGATAAACGCGCGAAATAAAGAAAAGCTTGATCAATGTATCAGGAATTTTCGCCTGAAAGATCTGGACGTCAAAGGCTACCTGTTCGACCTTTGCAATCGCGGGGAAGTCGAACAGGCCATCGCTGACATTGAGCAGAGTAACGGACCAATCGATATCCTTGTCAACAATGCAGGTATCATCAGGAGGGCTCCCGCCGAGGACTTGTCAGAGGATGACTGGAATGACGTAATCCACACGAATCTCACAGCGCCGTTCCTGCTCTCCCAGATCGTGGGCCGTAGCATGATCAAAAGAAGGAGGGGCAAAATTATCAACATCTGTTCATTAATGAGTGAGTTGGGCAGGGACACCGTAGCTGCCTACTCCGCCGCGAAGGGTGGGTTAAGAATGCTCACGCGCAACCTCGCCACGGAATGGGCCCAATATAATATTCAAGTGAACGGCATCGGACCCGGGTATATCGCAACACCCATCAACGTGTCGTATCGCGAGCCCGGCAATCCATTGGGAGATTACATTGTAAGTCGAACACCAGCTGGCCGCTGGGGTGTGCCTGAAGACCTGGTCGGAACAGCCGTCTATCTTGCTTCCGAAGCATCCGACTTTGTGAATGGTCAAATCATATACGTCGACGGCGGCTTATTGACTTCGTTTGGAAAACCCCCGGGTAAATGATGTTCAGAATTTACAGAACGGTCGCTGGAGCTATCATCGAGAATGATGGCAAACTCTATTCACCTGAGCTCAAGGATTGGGATGAATTTATCAATGACAATGCATTGTTTGAAAAGATTCACCAGCTGGTGTCAACGCTGACACCTCTTTCCAACGGAGCGGAAGTCATTCAGAATGGTTTGTTGCCGCCAATTGTAGGTCAGGAAGTGTGGGCCTCAGGAGTCACCTATTTTCGCAGCCGCGAAGCGCGAATGGAAGAAGCTAAAGATTCAGGCGGAGGCACTTTTTACGATAAGGTCTACAACGCCCGCCGGCCGGAATTGTTCTTCAAGGCAAATGCCCAGCGGACCGTGGGTTCCGGCCAGGGCGTAAATATCCGACGCGATTCCACCTGGAATGTTCCTGAACCGGAATTGACATTGTTTATTACCTCAGAAAAGAAGATCGTAGGTTACACAATCGGCAACGACATGAGTTCCCGAAGCATTGAGGGTGAAAATCCGCTATATCTCCCACAAGCAAAAGTGTACGAGAAATGCGCGGCATTGGGGCCATGTATCTATGTCGCCGATCGTCCTCCTGGCCGCGATACATTTATTGCTATGAAGATCATTCGTGGGGGCAGAGTTGTGTTTATGGATAGTATCGGCATTGATCAGATGAAACGAAAGTTCGATGAACTGGTCAACTACCTGTTTATGGAATTGGAATTTCCATCCGGGTGTTTCCTGATGACTGGAACAGGGATGGTACCGCCGACGGAGTTCTCTCTTCTGTCGGGCGATGAGATTAGAATCACGATCGAACCTATTGGTACGCTTTCAAATGTAGTTAACTAATGAGTGAGCAAACTTTAGTGGATAAGAGCCGTACAGGTACAGCATCGAGGTTTCAGGCTTTCAACCCAGCCACGGGCGAAGTCATACCAAGGTGGTACGATGTCACCACAGCCAAACGGCTCGACGACATTGTGGTTGCGGCGTCGCGGGCGTTCCGTGAGTACCGGGCAATTTCCGCCCAGCAACGGGCCGCATTCCTCGATACGATTGGCGATGAGATCCTGGCGTTGGGCGACCCGCTGGTCCGGACATGCACGGAGGAAACTGGATTACCCGAAGCCCGTATCATCGGCGAACGTGCCCGGACAGTCAACCAGCTAAAGCTTTTTGCCGAGCTCATACGTGAAGGTTCGTGGGTGCAAGCCCGAATAGACAGAGCGGATCGGAGCCGGCAACCTGCTCCCAAACCCGACGTGCGTCAGTTGCAAAGGCCAATCGGGCCGGTCGGAGTGTTTGAGGCTAGTAATTTTCCGCTTGCATTTTCCACTGCAGGCGGTGATGTAGCCTCTGCCCTTGCGGCAGGATGCACCGTGGTTGTCAAGAGTCATTCATGCCACCCTGGGACGTCGGAATTAGTTGCGTCGGCAATTCATCGCGCCATAGAAAAGACCGGAATGCCGCTGGGCACGTTTGCCCTGGTTCACGGACCAGGAACGGAAACTGGTGTCGCACTGGTCAATCACCCGTTGATCAAGGCGATCGGATTCACCGGATCGTTCTCAGGTGGTAAAGCCTTATTCGACCGGGCGGTACAACGACCCGAGCCTATTCCGGTATATGCCGAAATGGGAAGTGTCAACCCGGTCTTCGTTTTGCCAGCCGCGCTGCGAACGAGAGGTGAGGAAATTGCCACAGCCCTCGCGAACTCAATCATCCTGGGAACAGGCCAGTTCTGCACCAACCCCGGCCTCATCATTACAGAGGACTCTGTCGACGCACTAATGTTCAGGAACAAACTCGCGGAGGCGATGGCCGGCGCTTCAGGCAATACGATGCTTTCGAAGAATATCCAACAGTCATTTGTCAGACGGGTAGAGGAGGTGCTCAGTGTACCTGGAGCGGAAAAACTCGCCGTGGGAAAGGACGCGGGATTGCCATGCCAGGGCACTCCTTATATAATAAGGACAAGTTTCAAGACCTTTAGGCAGCACGAAACGCTGTCTGAGGAGATCTTTGGCCCGGCGTCTGTCTTGGTGATCGCCGACAGTCGTGTCGAAATGCTGGAATTCGCGGAGACGCTCAAAGGTCACCTTACCGCAACATTGCATGCTGAGCCGGAAGATTTCACGTTGTATCCGGATTTGATCGAAATTCTGGAAGGAAAAGTAGGAAGGCTGATCGTCAACGGTGTACCGACCGGCGTCGAAGTCTGTCATGCCATGGTTCACGGGGGACCTTTTCCCGCGACAACCGATCCAAGGACCACGTCGGTTGGAACTGCGGCGATTTACAGGTTCACCCGACCAGTTTGCTATCAGGACTTTCCACAGCGAGCGATGCCGGCGGAGCTTCGCGATGATAATCCTTTATCGATTTTACGTATCGTCGACGGAAAGCCGACGCGTGATAAACTCCTGGCAATATTGTGAGCACGCTGAAGATACATCCAAACGACAATGTCGCTGTTGCCCTGGCTGACCTTCATACTGGTCAAGCTATTCGGGTGGATTCGCTTGATGTGACCGTTCATGACGATATCCCCTCGAAGCACAAGTTTGCGCTCGAGGACCTCAATGTGGGGCAAGGCGTTGTCATGTATGGCATCTTGATCGGAAAAGCCGTCAAACCGATTCGACGCGGTGAAGGGATCACGGTGAACAATGTAACACACGAGATCAGTGAATACTCGATCTCTTCGAAAAAGAAACCGACCTGGAATGGGCCCGATATTTCGGAGTTCAGGAATTTGGAGTTTCTGGGATTTCACCGTGGGGATGGAAGAGTGGGCACGGCAAACTACTGGATAGTAGTACCTCTGGTATTCTGCGAGAACCGCAACCTGGATATCATGAAATCCGCGCTTCTGGAGGAGCTCGGCTACGCAAATGGCAGCGAATATAAAATGCAATTGCGTGAACTCATCCATTCATGGCGCAATGGCAGCAGCGCTCACGACGTTGAGCGACCGCTCAATCATAGGTTGTTCGAGCATGTTGACGGTGTAAAATTCCTGAGGCACCACATGGGATGCGGCGGTACCCCAACCGACGCGCGTATGTTGTGCGGATTACTCGCCGGATATATTACGCATCCCAATGTTGCAGGCGCAACGGTATTAAGTCTCGGATGCCAGGATGCCCAGGTCGAACTGTTGAAGGAAGAGATACAACGGCGTGACTCCGCATTTGCAAAACCCTTGCTCATTTTTGAGCAACAGCAGCACGGAACGGAGAGGGCACTGCTAACCAAGGCGATGGAACAAACCTTCCGTTTCCTTGGCGATGCTAACCGCGCACGTCGAAAGCCGGCGCCTTTGAGTGCGCTTACCATTGGAGTTGAATGCGGTGGATCGGATGGATTCTCAGGACTGTCTGCTAATCCGGCGATAGGTTCTGCAGCCGACCTTATTGTCGCGCTGGGCGGCAAAGTCATCTTGTCAGAGTTTCCCGAATTGTGTGGGGTTGAGCAAGAACTGATCGAGCGATGTGTCGATCCGGCAATTGCTGAACGATTTATCAGCATTCAAAGATCGTATTCGGCGAAAGCAGAAGCTGTTGGAGCCGGATTCAATCTCAATCCTTCTCCCGGCAACATCAAGGATGGATTGATCACCGACGCGATGAAGTCGGCGGGCGCGGTAAAGAAAGGTGGATCTTCCCCTGTCAACGATGTCTTGGATTATCCTGAAATGGCAAGGAAGCCCGGATTGAATCTGTTATGCACCCCGGGCAGCGATGTGGAATCCACCACCGCGCTTGTCGGATCCGGAGCAAACCTTGTTCTATTTTCAACTGGGCTTGGTACCCCGACGGGAAACCCGGTGGCGCCGGTGGTGAAGATCTCCAGTAATACGCGTGTGGCGGAAAAGATGCACGATATTATCGACATCGATGCGGGTGGCATTATCACTGGATCTGACATGATCGAAGAAGTCGGGAAGAGAATATTGAAATTTTGCATCGAGGTCGCTAGTGGAAGAGCGCATGCAAAGGCCGTGGCCAACGGACAGGATGATTTTATACCCTGGAAACGCGAGATCTCGCTCTAATGATCTCCACGCTACCGGGCAAAATTGATTTATGAGATTATGACGGTATACTTATGAAGATGAGTTGTCTATCGGTATCGCTGTTCCCGAAGATTCAGAACGGCGAAATGAGCATAAGAGAGTACGCCAGGGTGTGCAAAGGCCTTGGCCTCGATGGCTTCGATCTTGGGATAATCCTGTTTAAAAATCACACCCCTAAATACATTGACCAGATCAAAAATGACATCCGGGAGGAGCAAATACCAATGTGCATGGTCACCACCTATCCCGACTTTACTCATCCCGATGTAGGGCAGCGCACGCGCGAATTCGATTTCCTGGTTCACGACATTGCGCTTGCCTCAGCTTTCGGTGCCAAATTTTTGAGAGTTACAGCCGGTCAGGCTCACCCTGGTGTTCCACGAGCGGATGGAATTGAATGGGCGATACGTAACCTGCGCGAGGCGGCACCCATTGCCGAGGAATATGGAATTACGCTTTTATATGAAGATCATTCCAAGCCCGGTGCGTGGGAGTATATGGATTTTAGCAGTCCTCCCGAGATTTTCCTGGCCATCGCGGACGGGTTGCGCGACACTTCCATTGGTATCAATTTCGATACCGCCAATATTCTTGTCGCTGGGCAGGACCAGACGATCGAGGTGCTCGACAAGGTAATCGACAAAGTGCAGACGATTCATGTGGCTGAAACCCGCACAAAGGGAAAGATGGATCCCGTGGCGATTGGGACAGGCATCGTTCCTTTTCGCGAAATATTCAGTTACCTGAAGTCCCGAAAGTTTGATGGATGGCTGTGTCTGGAAGAATGGGGTAACAATGGCGTCGAGGGCGTGAAAAGCGCGGTAGGCTTTGTGCGTGAAACGTGGGAAAAGGCATGAAGATGTTGACAAACCATTAAACAGGGAGTAGTGAAAACGATCAGGAATTTTCGATGGTGGGTTGCCGGGCTGATTGCCCTCGCTACGGCGATAAACTACCTGGACAGGCAGACGCTTCCCGTTGCTTTGAGTGAGATCAAAAAAACTATTCCCATTGCTGACAGTGAGTACGGGATAATCAACAGCCTTTTTCTGCTAGCCTACGGATCAATGTACGCCGTGGGCGGAAGGATCATGGACTTGCTGGGATCAAGGATCGGTTACACCGTGATGATCGTCTGGTGGTCATTGGCTAACATCCTTCACGGCTTCGTGTCCAGTGTAACGGGCCTTGGTGTCGCTCGCTTTCTGCTGGGAGCCGGCGAAGGCGGAGGATTTCCCGGTTCCGCGAAAGTTGTATCGGAGTGGTTCAAAGCGCGAGAGCGCTCGCTAGCGTTCGGAATATTCAACACCGGGTCCAGTCTTGGCGCCCTGGTGGCTCCTCCATTGATCGCATGGATCATAACGACGCTTGATTGGCGATGGGCTTTCATTCTTTCGGGCCTGGTTGGCATCGTTTGGGTTTTGATTTGGCTGAGAATGTACTCGGCACCTGCGCACAGCAAGTTCATCACGCCGTCGGACCGTGCCGAACTTCCCGACGTGGAAGAGGGCGCGGGCGGGGCCTCCACGCCATGGCTTAGCCTGTTGTCGTATCGAAAAGTATGGGGCCTGCTGCTTATCAAATTCCTGACAGATGCCGGGTGGTTCTTTTTCATCTTCTGGCTACCCAAATACCTGAGCGATGAACGTGGACTCGACATCGTTGGGGTCGGAGCTTATGCATGGATTCCTTATGCATTCGCGGGCTGTGGAAGTTTCCTCGGGGGATGGCTTAGTAGTTTTCTGTTGGCGCGAAACGTCTCTCTTGATCAGTCCAGAAAAATATGTCTGGGCATCTCGGCTTTTCTTTTGCCTGCCTCTCTCATGATCACCGAAGCCTCCTTGAGCATGGCGATTGTCTTCTTCAGCATGGCAATGTTTGGCCACCAGTTTTGGGCAACGATTGTTCAGACACTTGCCGCTGATATGTTTCCCTCGAGAGTCGTCGGGTCGGTTGCCGGCTTGATGGGTAGCGTGGGAACTTATGGGGCAATGTTATTCAGCTTTTTGATCGGCTTTGTTGTTGAGCGACATGGCTATGAGCCTGCCTTCGTCATTTCAGGATTATTGCACCCCTTGAGTTTTCTACTGGTCTTCATCACCATAAAGAAGATAGACTTAGTTAAACTAAACAAAACCCTTTAATCACTACTCCGAATGAAATTATCAATTGCAATTGCCGATTCAAAAGCACTGGACAGCGCGTTTGTTGTATTTAGAGGTTTCGACACGTCTATCCCTAAAGCGGCAAAGTTGGGATTCGATGGTATTGAATTGGCGCTGAAACGGGTTGATGAAATTGATTTAAATAAACTCGACCGGCTCCTGGGCGAACATAGTATGGAAGTGTCGTGTATTTCAACCGGTCAGGTCTATGCCGATAGCGGACTGGTATTGACCGACGATGACAGAGGGAAACGCGATGAAGTGAAGGTCGTATTCCGTGATTTGATCGACATGGCAAGTAAATATGGAGGGATGGTGAATATCGGTCGCGTGCGTGGTGCAATCGGCATGCGCAACAAGGGGGACATCGAGAAACGCTTCATCGACGTCGTGCGGGAACTATGCGAATATGCCAGGCCTCGTAATGTGACTATTGTGCTGGAGCCTATCAACCGGTACGAGTCGGATTTTATCAATACGGTTGACGAAGGTGTTCGTTTTGTTAAAGCAATCGGCGCGCCAAATCTTGGGCTGCTTCCCGATGTCTTCCATATGAATATTGAAGAGGCCGACATCGGTGCTCAAATCAGGAATAATATGGACTACATCAGGTATGTCCATGTGGCTGACTCAAACAGGCTTGCGCCGGGCCAGGGCCATCTTGATTTTAATGACATTTTCTGCAGTCTGCAGCAGTCGGGATACAATGGATGGGTATCTGCCGAAATTCTTCCAAGACCAGATCCTGAAAAGGCGGCACGGCAAGCTATCGATTACCTGCTCCCTTTCGTTAGTAACGTCAGCAACTTAAAGATGAGTGCGCGCAACTGACCATATGTTTGTTTGATCAGCAATAGTGATAAGGTACAGTCATGATTAATCGAGATGAATTCTATGAATAAGACTAGCCGTTTACACATTGATCTTCTACTCGCTGCCACGATAGTTCTGGTGTCAGGCGCTGCGACAGCGGCCTTTGCACAAAAGAAATGGTCGTCGACACGCATCGAAAAGCTCAAGACAGAAGTAATGCAAAATGTCGGGCAACAAACCAAAATGGCTCAAGTGATGGTCGACAAGGTCTTCAGCTTTGGTGAACTCGGTTTCCAGGAATTCGAGACGTCGAAGTACCTGACGGGTATCCTCAAAGCCAATGGTTTTGAGATACAGGAAGGAATTTCAGGTGTTCCAACAGCATGGCTAGCAACATGGGGTAAAGGGAAACCGGTGATTTCCATAGGAAGTGACATTGACTGTATTCCCAAGGCATCTCAACAGCCCGGTGTTGCCTACCACTCGCCGATCATTGAAGGCGCACCGGGTCATGGAGAAGGACACAATTCCGGCGTACCGTTGAGTATCCTGGCGGCACTTGAGGTGAAGAAGATTATGGAACGTGAAGGGATCCCAGGCACGCTTAAACTTTGGGCGGGGGTCGCGGAGGAGTTACTGGCAACGAAGGCTTACTTTACCCGCGATGGATATTTTGATGATGTAGACATCACGATATTCCCTCACGTCAGCAGCAATTTTTCTGTCGCGTATGGTCAGCCCAATGGTTCGGGGCTCATTTCTGTCGAGTATACTTTTGAAGGTGTGGCCGCCCATTCCGCGGGTGCGCCCTGGCGGGGAAGGAGTGCCCTGGATGCTGTCGAGCTTACCAGCATTGGCTGGCAATATTTACGTGAACACCTCGAACCCGTTCAGCGCTCGCATCATATTATTTCCGATGGCGGCGATCAGCCTAACGTCGTTCCTTCGAAAGCCAGTATCTGGTTCTTCGTACGCGAGCTCAGTTACGAAAAGATCATGGCAAATTATGAACGGCTGAATCAAATAGTTCAAGGCGCGGCGATGATGACTCAAACACAGGTCACCAGCAAAATCCTCGGCAGCGCATGGCCGCGGCATTTCAATAAGACAGTTGCGGAGACTATGTATGAGAATATCAAACGCGTCGGTCTGCCAAAATGGACTGCCGACGACCAGGCCTTAGCGGTTGCCTTGCAAAAGGAATTGCACAACAAAGAGGCTAAAGGTCTGGCAACTGAAATTGAGCCCTTGGGGGTGCCTGTTAAGGATATAAAGAGCGGAGGCTCCGACGATATTGGTGACGTTTCGTGGAAGGTACCCACTGTTACGCTGCGCTACCCTGCCAATATTCCTGGCTTGCCCGGGCACCATTGGGCAGATGCGGTGGCCATGGCAACACCAATTGCGCATAAAGGTGTCGTTGCTGGCGCACAGGTGACGGCCATGACCGTCCTCGACTTCCTCCTGAAGCCGGAACTCGTGCAACAAGCCTGGGATTACTTCGAAAACGTTCAGTCAAAGGATCAGAAATATATACCCATGATTCCAGCCGACGAGAAGCCGGCGATCTACCTGAATGAGAAAAAAATGGCAGCATTCCGTGAAGAAATGTCCAAATACTACTACGACGAGACGCGTTATGATACTTACCTGGAACAGCTTGGCATATCGTATCCCACAGTTTCAAAACCGAATGACGGGAAAAGCGATGCCGGACAGTAGTCCAAATTCTTGCCAAAACAATCGGTTATCAGTTCTTAACAGAAGCTTCAAGATCGTGCGCGGTTTTATGCTGCTGTTATTCATGGTTGCCTGTAATTCGCATGAGCAATTCGATGTCTTGATCCTGAACGGGCAGGTATTCGATGGAACGGGTGCCGCCGCGACGACGGCGGATATAGGAATAAAAGACGGTCGGATTCTGGCGCTCGGGGACCTGAAAAATGCTTCCGGGGCCACCGTCGTCGATGCGACAGGACTCGCCGTGTCGCCTGGCTTTATCGATCTGCATTCGCATCTTGAGGCTATTGATAAGCTCCCCGATTGCGAAAATCTCGTTCGGCAAGGGATTACAACGGGGCTTGGTGGTCCTGATGGAGGAGGCCCATGGCCTTTCAAGGCGCAACTCGACCGGCTTGAAAAGAATGGCGTCGGTATCAATGTCGGGTTTCTTGTCGGTCACAATGTGGTGCGGAAAAATGTCCTAGGACTCGCCGACCGCGCCCCCAACGAGCAGGAACTTGAAGAAATGAAAGCCCAGGTCGCGCTGGCGATGGAGTCCGGGGCCTTTGGCATTTCGACCGGGCTGAAATATTTGCCCGGAACCTTCGCTTCAACGGACGAATTGGTGGCACTCTCGAAGGTCGCATCGGCATTTGGAGGATTCTACACGTCGCACTTGCGCGATGAAGGACTTGGCCTGCTCGCCTCCGTGAAGGAAGCCATTACAATCGGCGACCAGGCGGATATTCCGATCGTACTGACGCATCATAAGGTTGTCGGACAACCGATGTGGGGAAGTAGTGTCCGTTCGCTGGCCATGGTGGACTCAGCGAGAAATGTGGGAATCGATGTGATGTTGGATCAATACCCGTATGCAGCAAGTCGCACAGGAATCAGTATCCTCATTCCGTCATGGGCGCTGGAAGGAGGTATGGACAGGTTCAAGGAAAGGATAGCCTTCGTCGCAACGCGCGACAGCATTCGACGCCAGATCGTCTTCAATCTGGCGAATGATCGCGGCGGAAATGACTTGCGGCGCGTACTGCTTTCAAGTGTTAGCTGGAATCACGAGCTGGATGGCAAGACTTTATATGACTGGTGCGTCATTGAAAAACTGGAACCGACTTTGGAGAATGGCGCAGAGCTGGTCATCAAGGCCCAAAGCCGTGGCGACACCCGATGCATTTATTTTGCGATGGATGAAGGGGATATCAAACGAATAATGCAACATCCGTATGCCGCGGTAGCAACGGATGGAGTGCTGACGAATGCTGCCAGCGGACCTGCACATCCGCGCGCCTATGGTACCTTTCCAAGAGTATTTTCAAAATATGTCCGCGGCGAAGGTACGATTACAATGGAGGAGGCTATCAGGAAAATGACAACACTGCCTGCCAGTCGCATGGGACTTACTGACCGAGGTGTGCTCAAAGAAGGATACTTTGCTGACATTGTTGTGTTCAATCCTGATTCAATCGGCGATGCTAATTCGTTCGAAGACCCTCATCGATACCCGGTCGGGATAAACTATGTTCTCGTGAACGGTCAGATCGCTGTCGATGGTGATTCCATCACCATGGTCAGGTCCGGTAAGGTGTTGTATGGGCCGGGCAAAAAGCGTCGCTGAGTCGCCATGGAGATGATCGGGATTGTAGGAGGCATCGGCAGCTACGCGGCCATCGACCTGCTGCGCAAAATATGCGATCACTCCGAAGCACGGACCGACCAGGAACACTTGCCTGTGTCAATGATCTCGATCCCGAACAAGATTCGGGATCGATCGGAGTTCCTGCTGGGCGAAACAACGGAAAACCCGGGTGATAGCATTGGCTGGATCGTCGACCGCCTATTTGCTGGGGGCGCTGGAATTGTTGGAATTCCCTGTAATACGGCGCACGCTCCGCCGATATTTGAGGCCATCCGGCGTGCTGCTCCAACAGGATGCAAAATCCTTAACCTGATCGAAGAGGTCGGAGCATTCATAAGAATTCATTATCCTGATGCAAAGGATATCGGTGTGTTGTCGACAAACGGCACGTATCACTCAAACGTATACCCTGAGACGCTGGCCAAATACGGATTGAAAGTAATCCAGCCGTCATCTGACGTTCAGCATTCGCTGGTACATCCCGCGGTGTATAATGCTACCTATGGCATCAAGGCTTTCTCTAACCCTGTTAAAGACGAAGCAAGAACAAACGTGACGCGCGCAATCGGCCATTTGAGGAATCGCGGTGCGAGGTTGATTGTACTCGGCTGCACAGAACTTCCGCTGGCAGTCAGTCCTGCCGACATGAAGGATTGCCCGCTAGTTGACTCGACCGAAGTTCTCGCGAAGGCTCTGATACGGGAGTCCAGGAAAATGTCGCGCTGAGGCGAGCCGCCACACGCTAGTCATCGCCCGTTTGCGGTGCAACAGCCAGACTTGTTTGTGCGACCTGCGCCATCACCCTGCGGAACCTGCTCTTCAGAAAATCCAGTCGCTCAAGGGCATCTTTGCCCGGAGGCTGGTCTGCGCGATCGAGCATTGATGCCAGGTAAGCAATCTGGTCAATCAACATCGGTGTCATATAGGCGCCCTCGCGAGTGACCAGTTCCTCGTGCAAAGCCTTCAGAATCTTCTGCTCATTATCCTGCTGGCTTTGGCCAAGCTTATCCTGTATTTGGTTGGCGAGACGCTTCGCACTGTCAAGCAGGTCTCGGATCTGTAGACATACTGACTCTTGCTTATATAAATCTTCGGGAGAAACATCACGGACCCGAGGATCGCTGAGTACGGTCAGTTTTTGAACGCGTGATTCATTTCCGACAATAAGTTTCACCGTATAGACGCCGGGCGCCACACGCGGTCCTGATTTGAAGCGCTTGTCTTTCTGCGGGTCCCATGCGCCATAATGTTTCAAATCCCAGCGTAACCGGTGCAACCCTCCTGAGTTTTCCAGCAAGGGTTGAGAATGTTCGGCGCGATTCTTATTGGTTGAGTCGGCCAGACAGTGGAATGACCGGACAAGCTGGTTTTTCTTATTGTAGATTTCGATAACCGGGTAGATCGAGGAACTAGCCAGGATGTAATCGATGGTCGCAGCCGGCGCCGGATACTGGGGCGGAAATCCCTTATCAAATGCCTTGTACCGGTAACTGTAGGTTTCGGGCATCTTAAACAGCAGTGTCGAACCAATAATCTCCGGCTGAATCTCGCGGAGGGTACTAACATTATCCAATATCCAAAAGGATCGTCCCATCGTGGAGAGCACCAGATCATTCCGATAGATCTTGATATCGGTCACCGGTGTGATCGGTAGATTTTGTTGAAATGGGATCCAGTTTGCGCCATCGTCGAAGGAAATAAAGAGTCCATATTCGGTTCCGGCATACAACAAGCCCTGGCGCACCGGATCTTCGCGCACGACTCTTACAGGATGGTCGGCAGGGATACCATTTGAGCCAGTGGTCAATAATTCCCATGATTTTCCGAGGTTATCTGTCCTGAACAGATATGGCTTCCAGTCCCCGAGTTGATAACGGAGAATAGTGACGTACGCTTTCTTCAGTTCGTGGGGCGAAGGTTCGACGCAGTTGACTCGTCCACCTTCTCCCAGGCCCGGAGGCGTTACATTCTTCCATTCCCGCCCTCCATTGGTCGTAACATGCACGGGCCCATCGTTGGCGCCCACCCAGATGAGGCCCTCTTTGAGCAGCGATTCCGCTATGCTGTAGATGGTGCTGTAGTATTCCTCGCCGGTGATGTCGCGTGTGATCGGTGAACCCGAGATCACTTGCGTGCTGGGATCAAATGCTGTCAGGTCTGGAGAGATCGTTAGCCATGTACGACCTTCGTCGACGGTTTTATGGACGTACTGTGAGGCATGATAAACGACGTTTGGATTATGGGGCGAAACAAGCACTGGCGACACGCGCTGAAACCGATACTGAAGGTCGCGGGGATTGTGGCCATACATATCTGCCGCTCCCACGTAAAATTGCTTTTCCTGACCTGTTTGTTTGTTGTAGACGCCGAAACGTCCTTTGCAACTGGAGTAGACAATGTTGGGGTCGCCGGGCTTAGGGATAGACGGTCCCGTCTCGCATCCACCAACAGCCATCCAGTGACCGACTCCGCCTGCCACATCATCGTATGGGGGCAAGGAAGGAACCGCAATTGAGGTGTTGTCTTGTTGACCCGCATAAAGCCAGTAGGGATACTGATCATCAACATGTACCTGGTATAATTCGGCCGTAGGCTGGTTGTTCTGAGTCGACCACGTCCGGCCACCGTTGACTGTGATGTTTGTTCCTCCGTCATTTGATTCTATGAACTCCAGGGTGTCGTTTGGATTGATCCACATGTCGTGATGGTCGCCGTGAGGTGCCGACAGTTTTTTCCATGTTCTTCCGCCGTCCGTGGACTTCATGAAATCTTCAGCCATTGCGTAGATCGACTGCGCATCCTGCGGATTAGCCTCGATATTACAGTAGTAGAAAGGTCTGTCCAGCAGGTCCCTGAAATTTGCGTTGGGCACATAGCTGAACGATTCTCCCTGATCATTTGATACGTACAGTCCGCCTTCGCCGGGAGGAGCTTCAATCAAAGCGTAGACGATGTTGGGATCGGCGGCGGATACGGCGAGGTCGATCTTCCCGATGAGGCCACCGGGTAGTCCTTTCGTAAGTTTTCGCCAGGTGTTGCCATTGTCAGTTGATTTATAGATTCCTCCAGCCTGATAAGCGCCGCTGATAATCGTCCATGGTTTTCGCTCCGCCCTCCAGAGTGCGGCATATAT
>CAZLWX010000086.1:0-17180 GCA_964563295.1 uncultured Roseivirgaceae bacterium
AAAACCGGCGTGTAGCTGCGGTGCTTCCGGTATTCCATGTCGACGCCGATGGTGCTACTGAGCATCAGGCCTTTCAGAAGATCCACCTCTGCAAATAAATTATTCACGGACCTGAGTCCCTTGTCGAAATTGTTGGTGAACTCGATGTCAGCCAAAACGTTTCCGACACCGGGAACAGGCGAGTAACTGCCGTCGGACTGAAATGGCGCGATGGTGGGTTGCGCCCGATAAACAACAAACGGGGCATTGCCGTTGGTGTTTTGCTGGCGGTACGGCGTAAAGCTCAAGTTGCTTCCCAATCTGAACGCATCCGTTATGTCATAGGTGTTGTTGAATTTGAGCGTGACACGTTCGTAATTCGATTTCGGAATGATGCCATCCTGCCGGAAGTATCCGACGCCGAAATAGTATTGCATCTTTTCCGATGCGCCCGTAGCGGAAACCTGGTAATTTTGAATCGGCGCGGGTTCAAAGAGCAGGTCCTGCCAGTCGGTATTCGGCACAGCATCCACGTTGTTGAAGGAACCCGGGTTGATTTCATTGACCACGGTTGCAAACTCGCGCCCCGACAAGAGGTCGATCTTTTTCTGAAGCTGCTGGACGCTGTATTCAGCCGACACATTGATCACGGGTTTTTCCTGTCCCTTCTTCCCTTTTTTGGTTGTGACCAGGATCACCCCGTTGGCTCCGCGTGACCCATAAATGGCAGTCGCGGAGGCATCTTTGAGTACTTCCATGGATTCAATGTCACCAGAACTGAGAAAATTGATGTCGTCAAGGATGACACCATCCACGACGTATATCGGGTTGGCATTGTTGAATGTTCCAGTCCCCCTGATCCTGACGATTGGCGCCTGGCCCGGTGCTCCGGATCCCGTTGTCACCTGCAAACCTGTGACTTTTCCCTGCAAAGCTTGCATGGGCGACACTGCGGGCACCTTGTTGAGGTCTTCGCCGCGAACGGATGATACGGCACCGGTCAGGTCAGACTTTCTAACAATACCGTAGCCGATTACCACGACTTCCTCCAAATTCTGCACGTCAAGTTGCAACACCACGTCGATAGTCGTTCGCTCATCAACCGTGACAGTTTGCGTCGCAAAGCCCAGATATGAAAACACCAGTGTGTTCTCGTCTGGCGCAAGGTCAAGGGTGTACCGTCCATCAATATCCGTAACCGTGCCCTTGTTCGTGCCTTCCACGACCACGTTCACTCCAGGAATCGTTTCGCCGTCCTCCGAGGAGGTCACTGTACCGCTTACCGTGCGGTTCTGGGCCGCAGCGAGCAAGGGTAACAACATGAAAATCAGGTAAGTAAAGAATTTCTGCATAAAGAACGTTTTGTAAGAAATACCCTATTCATTTCACCGCGTTTTTCAAATTATAAAGAAGTCAAGCGGCCCGGTCACTAAAATCTTAAAAACCGCCTGAAACGGCGTTGAACTGCAGGCCCAAAGACCCACACTTTTTGCGGAAAAAAAACATTGATTTTAGTCTATCCGGGCTATTTTTTGGCCAATTCGCTCCAACAAGATTGCGCAAAAAAAACATGCCTTATTCAGGCTTTGTCTACGGCCCTTAACTCGGCCCCAACCCGACCATTTTTATAGCCGGACGATGCGTGCTTTGAACGGACGTCATGGTAGCAGATAATCTCCTCCCAACGGGACGCACTCGGAGTCTTACCCTTTGTTTCCAGCTCCAAAAGGCGGTCCGCGACCTTGTTCCGGAAACTCCAAACCGTGTTGCGCCGCAACCCGAGCTGTTCGGCCAGCGTCTCGAGCGTGTAATCCTTCTTTCCGGTCACGACCAGGTAGGCAATATAAAAGGCCATCTCGATCGGAAATTTGATGCCGTGAAAAATAGTAAAAGCGGTAATCGACTCATTATAACCACACCGCGTACAACGCCGTGCGAATTTCTGGTAGCCGTCAAAGTATTTTTCATTGCCGCACTTATGGCATTGGAATTCACTGCCCCACTTCAGCGTCTCCAACGCCCGATAGCACGCAAGCCGATCAGGATACAAGGTCTTGAACTGCTTGTAGTCCATCGTCTTCTCCATCAACCGCTCATTCAATACTTCCTTGATGCTGTTCTTGAGCTTCCAGTTGTCGAGGTCCAGCATCGAGTTGAGATGGTTGATCTGTTCGGCCTGGTTGGCCAGCCTGCGATTGCTGTCCTCCAACATCGCGTTCTTAATGTTGAGCTCACGCGTGCGCGCCGAGACCTTTTCTTCCAACTCCCGATTGACTTTGTCTTTCAGTCGCATGTTGATCTCATGCTGATGGATGATCCTCTTCAGCGCGCGGTCGCGCATGTCTTTCAGAATCCGGATACGGTCGCCCAAAGCGAATGTGAGGAACAACATTTCCAGAACAAAGCTGAAATGCAGGCTGTAGTGGAGAGTCGTCGTAAATGGCAGGACGTTGAAATACACCAGCGTCCGGACAAAGAATCCGCAAAACAGAATGCCGTAGGCGATGACAAAGAATCGAGCCGGCCGATAGCCGTGACGCCAGACCGTAATAGCGGTATAAAAGATCAGTGATAATGGAATGATTTCGACTGTTCGCAGGGTCAGCAATTCAGGTAACAGCGTCAGTTCCATCACGAAGAACGCCGATCGGGCTATGATCATGCCGGTCAGCGCCTTGTGGAGCTGGGGGGCGTTGGCACGCGTGCTGAGAAAACGCTGTGTAAAGATCAAAGCCCAGAGGATAACCGAATACAACGTGATGCCTACAGCGTAATTATTCCATTCGGGATGACCCGGCCATAAATATTGAAATCCTACACCGTCGTAGCTCATCGCGTACGCCGCGACACTGAGGATGTACATGATGTAAAAAATGTTCTTGATCTCGCGCACCGCCAGGTACATGAGGAAATTGTACAGCGCAATGATGAGGATCATTCCGTAGAACGTACCGAACAGAAAATACTCGTTGAGAGCATAGAACACAAAGCGGTTCATCGACCTCAGCGCAATTCGCATGTCGGCAAACTCACCGGACTGAACGCGGAAAAAGTAGTTCACAACGGTGTCCTGCTCCATCTTCAGCACGATCTCGAAGTTCTTGTGCATGAAGGTGCGCTGATTGAAAGGCTGCTGATCGCCCATTCGCTGGAGCCGGTATGTACCATCCGCCAATGGAATGTAAGCGTCAAGATGATCGATGGTCTGATCGTAAAATTCCAGCAGCCAGATCTTATCCTTATCGGTGCGATGATGGATTGGAAATTTTATCCAGTAAGACGCATCTCTGATGAAGTCCTTGTTCTGGTAATCGCGGTTGCTCTTGAAATGGTCAGCAAAATCCGCGGAAGCGACCTGTTGAAAACTCAACGTGTTCGCGGAGTCCACAAACATCGTCAGGTCGTACGGCATAAAGTTGCGCTGGTCCATGCTGTCGATGATTTGGAGTGGCTCCTGCGCGCGAAGGGTGCCGCCAATCGCCACCGTGAAGCCAATCAATATCCACCATTGTGAAAACACGCCTTTTCGCATAGAGGCACGAATTTATACAATTTCGCAGTCAATCGGGCAAGCGCGTGGGCGCTGACGTGTCTACTCTATGTCTACATCGGTCCACGCGCGATGCTGGGTCGATTTAAGCGAATCCAGTTGTTGGCGGTTGATCTTCAGTTCTTCATCAGTAGGCTCATAGCCGATCAATGCACGCAAGTCGGGCTGGCCGGCATCGACCCATGCTGTGTACCAGAAACTTCCAACTCTAAGGATTGCAGCGCGCATTTGTCGCTCGACCATTCCCGACAATTTCTCATAATAGGCATGGGAGAACTCACGTGAATACACGCGCACCGTTTGCTTAGCCCTCGTTTCGAATGAATGCTTTCTCGAGCCGAATCGCGCGGTGACTTCTCGTTCAAAAAACAGCACGGAGTCCAGGGCCAGGTGCGCCGACTCGACAGCCTTCCAAGCCTCCCGTTGTGTATTGGCGATATAGTACGCCTTGCCGACAAAGAAGTCAAAGTCCGTTGCGTATAATTCCGGTAGACGCGATTCCCATAATCCGTGAATGCCATGTTGCCCGGTGAGTTGTCCGTTATAATTTTCAGTAGTGTGCAGCGGTACGTGGGCGTCGGCGATGTAATGACCTAGTTCAGAAGACACGCGAAGTATTCGTGCCGGATCGCGCAGCAGAAAAGCATCCCGCAGCCGCAAATACATTCGCTGAATATGCCAGGGCGCAATGCCGTAAGCCTTTAGCGTGTCTTCCGTGTAAAGTGCCACGGCGTCAGCCCAAAAGCGCGGCATAGTGTATAAAGCGCTATCTCCGAAGTGATCGAGATCGATGTAATGTCGTGCCGCTTCCTCCGGGACAGAATATCGACGCCGGTCGGGATTCACTGCGGTTTGGCTAATGTACATCCGGTGTTCCTTGTAAAATCCGATCATCTCCGGCGGAAGCGTAAAGACCGCTAATTCGTTGATCCGCTGATGAGCATAAAACCCCCATCTGAATCCCGTGCTCATCAGGAGCAATCCGGCCAGGGAAAATGTTTTGATGATCGATCGCATAATCGTTTATTTTAGACCACCATCACCTATGCTAGTTTAGTAACCCCCGACTCACATGAGCAACACCAAGGATTGGAATACTCTGAAAACCGTACGGATGGCCAGTCTGTTTTACCTGGCTCTGCTGGCGCCAGGCTTCGCCCGTGCAACAACTCCCTCCGACCGAATCGATGTACATGCGTACAAGTTCACCATTGAAGTCAATGACACCACAAATGTTATTAAGGGCGTAGCGGAGATCGAATTCATCGCCAGGAAGCACATTACCGATTTTGAGATCGATCTCATTAGTCAGGGTGTCGATGGCAAAGGCATGCTCGTCTCGGGCGTGACCGGCCATGAACGCGCATTGCGATTCACGCACCAGGAGAACCGACTCAAAATTGTTCTTGACAGACCGTTGGAAGGAGGAGACACGTCCGTTGTGATTGTTGAGTATTCGGGGATTCCCCGGGAAGGTCTGATCATTTCGACCAACAAATTCGGCGATCGGACGTTCTTCGCTGACAACTGGCCCAATCGAGGCCGAAACTGGATTCCTGTCGTCGATCACCCTGCCGATAAGGCCATGGTTTCATTCACGGTGATAGCGCCCATGCACTACGAGGTCGTCGCCAACGGTGTAAGGAAGGAGGAAACATTCCTGAACGAGCGTCAGAAGCTAACGCGCTATGTACAGGAGGTGCCGATCTCCTCCAAGGTGATGGTGATCGGCGTGGCGCGCTTCGCGGTGTGCCAGTCGGGCGTTGTAAACCATATACCGATCGAAGCATGGGTTTATCCTCAGAATCGCGACGATGGATTTCGCGGTTATGCGAAGGCCGTTGATGTCATGGAATATTTTATCAGTCAGATCGGTCCTTATCCATATGGCAAGCTCGCCAACGTGCAGTCGAAGACAACGTACGGCGGACTCGAAAATGCGAGTGCTATTTTTTACAACGAGAACTCCGTTCGGCCGGGAGGCACCAGCGAGAGCCTGATATCACACGAAATCGCCCATCAGTGGTTTGGTAACTCGGCCACGGAGACCGATTGGGCGCACGTTTGGCTGAGCGAAGGCTTCGCAACCTACTTCTCATTACTTTATGATGAATACAAACATGGGGTAGAATTGCGGCGGGAGAAGATGATCGAAGACCGGGAGCAGATCATTGCCTACAGCAAGAAGGTAAGTCGGCCCATCGTCTACAGCTCTTTTGTCGATCCGATGGAGTTGTTAAACGCCAATTCGTATCAAAAGGGAGGCTGGGTGTTGCATATGTTGCGGACCATGATTGGAGACTCGGCCTTTTGGACGGGCATACAGGCGTACTATGCCGAGTATCGGGATGCCAATGCTGAAACGGCGGATTTCAGGAAGGTGATGGAGCGGGTTTCCGGTGAGGACTTAAGCCGTTTCTTTGAACAATGGGTGTTTACTGCCGGCCAACCGGTGCTTGACGTCAGCTGGAAATACCTGCGTTCCAGTCGCTCTATTGAAGTGACTGTACGACAATTGCAGAAGGGAAAAATATTCGACTTTCCCCTTGAAATCGCCGTTTTCAGTCCCGGTGAACCCAATTACCAGGTCCATAGCCTGCATATAAATAAAGAGTCGCAGGTCATTGCGATTCCGGCTGCCCAGACACCTTCGAAAGTCGAGCTCGATCCGCATGTAAACCTGCTTTTTGAGGGTAATTTGAGGAATTGACGGGCGTTCTTGGCAATTATCGCTAATACTTTTACCTTTGCAGTCCTTATTTTGAAACAAACGTATGGCAAATCATAAGTCAGCAGAGAAAAGGATTCGTTCCAGCGAAAAAAAGCGGGTCAGCAACCGGTATCAGCATAAGTCCACCCGGACGATGGTGAAGAAGCTGAAGGGTGTGACGGTCAAGTCAGAAGCGGAAGCACTTTTCAAGGAAGTTTCATCCATGATTGACAAGCTGGCCAAGAAAAACATCATCCATTGGAAGAAGGCAGCCAACCAGAAGTCCAGGCTTGCCCGTCAGATCAACGCGCTGAAGTAATTCACCCATTAGTCAGGATATCCTGAATCAGAAAAACCTAACCTCGACTTTGTCGGGGTTTCTTTTTTATTAACGGAGCCGTGTACTCTTTCGCGTGCCTTACCTTTGTTCATGCTCGTGAACGAAAAAAAGGCCCTGAAGATCAAGAGCTGGTCACCGGACGATCGACCGCGTGAGAAACTGCTGCTTAAAGGTACATCCTCGTTATCTGACACGGAGTTGGTTGCCATCCTTCTTGGCTCGGGCACAGCCGCCATCAGCGCCGTGGAGCTTGCAAGGAAAGTTCTGAATACTGTGGACCATAGCCTTCACGACCTTGGACGCATGTCGGCGAACGAGCTGACCAGGATCAAGGGCATCGGAGTAGCAAAGGCAGTAACCATTATCGCGGCGCTCGAACTTGGCAGGAGGCGCAAGGACCTCGGGCCAGAACAAAAGCCGCGCATAAGCGGCTCCCATGAGGTCTTCGAACTGCTGAAATCTGACCTCCAGGATATCCGTCACGAGCAGTTTTGGGTCGTATTGTTAAACCGCGCAAATCGCGTCATACGCAAACAACAAATCAGTCAGGGCGGCGTTGCTGGAACGGTAGCTGATCCAAAGATCATTTTTAATTTTGCCTTGCAGGAGTTGGCCAGCGGAATAATTCTCGCCCATAATCATCCATCGGGAAACTTGACCGCAAGCCAGGCCGATATCGACCTGACAAAAAAGTTAAAGGAGGCTGGTAAGCTGCTCGAAATCCAGGTGCTCGATCATGTCATCATCGCTGGCCAACGTTATTTCAGTTTTGCGGATGAAGGAATGCTCTAAGATGCTGTTCGAATGAGAAAATTTAGGATTGTGATGATCTTGGTTGGGATTGTGGCGCTCGCTGCCTTTCTCTTCGACCTCAGCGGATGGCGACCTGCTGCTCCCGTGCCGGAAGCTGATGTTGATTTACCCGTGCTCGTCGCTCCCAATCCCTTTGTCCTCGACCTGCTCACCCAATACGAAAATAATTTGCTGCGCTCGCTGGTGCGTACCGGCGCGCCGGGCATTGCCGTGGCTATCGTTCGCGATACTTCCGTGTTGTACATGAAGGGCTTCGGCGTTCGTGAAGTTGGTCGTCCTGATTCGATTGATGAACACTCCGTTTTCAGGCTGGCATCGGTGTCGAAATGTTTCGCGCCGCTCTTGACTGGCTTGCTTATCGAAGATGGAGTACTTTCCTGGGATGATCCTGTTGTTAAATACGTTCCCGATTTTGCCTTAAAAGATTCGGTTTACACAGACAGTCTCACGATCAGGCATGTCCTTTCGCACACTACGGGACTACCCTATCACACTTACACGACACTGGTCGAGGACGGACTTGATCTCAAGACCATGATCGGCAGACTGCGCGATGTCGACCTGGCGTCAAAGCCTGGTGAGCTGTACAGTTATCAGAATGTGGCCTACAGCCTGATCGCCGAGGTCGTGCAAGGGGCAACCGGTAAATCATACCAACAACTGATGGAGGAACGCGTGTTCAAACCGCTGAGGATGAATGATGCCTCCATGTCATTTAATGACATTCTGCTCAATAAAGATGTCGCGCGTCCTCACTTGCTGTGGCGAAAGGGTTGGCGCGTGACGTCTATCAACGATACCTACTACAACGTTCCACCCGCTGGCGGGATCAACGCGAGTATCTCCGACATGGCCAACTTGTTGAAGACGTTGGTGGGAGATCGCGGTGAGTTTATTTCCCGCGAAATGCTCGATGAAATTTTTGCGCCATTCATCAAGGCTCGTTCGAAAAACAGAAATTTCCGTAAATGGATCGATCGCGCCAATTCATATTACGCTCTCGGTTGGAGAGTGCTCGAGTTCGACGCCGATACCTTGCTCTACCACGGCGGCTATGTCAATGGCTATCGAAGTGAGATCGCCATTGATCGCAAAAATAAGATCGGCATTTGTGCCCTCAGCAACGGTCCCGGGAGCCTCATCAACAACACTGTTCCCTATTTCTTCCACCTTTATTATGAACGGCGCGACTCCATCCGTCAATGGGAGAACACCCAACAGATGCTGGCCACGCAATCAAAAATGCTGAAACGATAGGCCGATGCAATGTCGTTGGTTATCTTTTCGGTCATGAAACCGCGAAACATTGTCATACTCATCGCAATCGTCGCGATTGTCATCGTGTACTACGGTGTCCGGGATAGCCAGGACGACACCTCGTACGTGGAGACCATTCTTGAAAGCCGGCAGCGTATTGATCGGTTTATGCGTACGTCGGCGGAGTCGCCTTTTGCGGGAAAAGAGAGTTTCCCCGGCTTAAAATATTTTCCTCCCGATGTGCGCTATCGCATCATTGCACGATTTGAACCTGCAGCGGGCAAGAATGTCGTCATTCTTCCCACGAATGACGGTGAAGAACAGCGTTACCGCGAGTACGGATATGCCATCTTCGAGCTCGACGGCATTGAAAACCGGTTGTTGATCCTGGAAGGGATCGGGATCGGTCCCGCTCGCGGCAAGCTATTCCTTGCCTTCGGCGATGAGACAAGCGCTGACGAAACTTACGGGGGTGGCCGCTATCTCGATGTGAGCCACAACCCCGGTGCCTCCACGATTACGCTGGACTTCAACAAGGCCTATAATCCCTACTGCGCGTACACCGATGCGTATTCCTGTCCCCTGCCACCGCCAGCAAACCTGTTGAAGGTAGCCATCCGGGCCGGCGAGAAAACCTTTCATTGATGGAATCAGTCATTACACTCACATTGTGCATAAGTTGTGGGTAAGTGTGTGTATAATCATTCAGCATGTGAATAACCTTTTTTGTCGATGATCAAATCGTTGAGATCAACGGGTCGCCGATCCGGGAGAAGAATAACCGGGTATTGGGCGAACTTTTCATAATCGATGGAAGAATTTTCATGAAAGACCTTATTTTTGACGGTTTACTCGTCTTTGGATCGCAACTAGATGACCATTTCATATAACTGGCTCAGGGAATACATCGATATTCCTGAATCACCGGAAGAGATTGCCAGCGTGCTAACGTCAACAGGCCTGGAGGTAGAGAGTATTCAGCCGCTCGAAACGGTGAGGGGCGGATTGAAAGGATTGGTCATCGGCAAGGTGCTGACCTGTTCGAAGCATCCCAATGCCGATAAGCTTTCGCTGACGACCGTCGACGTGGGAGGTGAACGTCCGTTATCGATTGTGTGTGGTGCTCCCAACGTCGCTGCCGGGCAGCGCGTCGTGATTGCCTTGCCGGGAACAACGCTTTATCCTTCAAAGGGCGATCCATTCATGATCAAGGCCACGAAAATACGGGGAGAGGCGTCTGAGGGAATGATCTGTGCCGAGGACGAGATCGGTTTGGGCGATAGTCATGCGGGTATTATTGTACTGGAGACGGACGTTCCAAACGGAACTCCCGCCGCGGAATTCTACAAGATCGAGTCCGATTACATTATTGAGATCGGTCTGACTCCCAATCGGGCGGACGCCGCATCGCATATCGGTGTTGCCCGTGACATACGGGCGGCACGCAACAGGCTCATCAAATGGCCGTTGGTGGACAATTTCAAGGTCGACAATCATGATCTGGAGATTCCGGTGAAGGTTGAAAACGCTGACGCATGTCCCCGCTATTCAGCCGTAACCATTTCAGGAGTCACCGTGGCTGACTCGCCATCATGGTTGAGGCAACGCCTTCAGTCTATCGGGCTCACTCCAATCAATAACGTAGTTGATATTACCAATTTCGTTTGCCACGAGATTGGTCAACCGCTCCACGCGTTCGATGCCGACCAGATCGCAGGTGGGAAAGTGATTGTAAAAACATTGGCCGCGGGCACCACATTCACGACGCTGGATGGAAAAGAGCGGTCGTTGCAACAACACGACCTGATGATCTGCGACTCGAAGGGAGGTATGTGTATCGCCGGAGTGTTTGGCGGCTTGACATCGGGCATTACTTCAAAGACCACTCGCGTTTTCCTGGAGAGCGCGCACTTTGCGGCCGACTATATTCGACGCACGTCACAACATCACCAGCTCAAGACTGACGCATCATTCCGGTTTGAGCGCGGCACTGATCCCGATATCACAGTTTATGCGCTGAAGCGCGCGGCCATGCTGATAGGCGAGATCGCCGGTGGAAAAATTTCATCCGAAGTGGTGGATGAATATCCCGTTAAGGCAACAAGCCGGATGATCCGTGTTCGGGATAGGAATGTCGACCGCCTCATCGGCAAGCGAATCCCACGTGATGAAGTCTTCGCAATCCTCAAGCTCCTGGATATTGACGTTGTTGAGGTTGAATCGGACGAATACTCCGTGTCTGTTCCACCCTACCGCGTAGACGTATTGCAGGAGGCAGACATCATCGAAGAAATCCTGCGCATTTATGGTTTCAACAGGATTGAGCTAGCCGACACAGCGCGCACCGATTATCTCGCTGATTTTCCGGTGAAGAGCATCGATAAGTTCAAAAGGAGTGTCGGCGAACTGCTGGTGGCCAATGGATTTTTTGAGATGTGGACCAATTCACTGACAAACATCGCTTACCAACAGAAACACAAGCTGACATTTGAAGGTGAACCCGTTGAAGTTCTGAACAAGCTAAGTGAAGAACTCGGGATTTTACGACAAACGATGTTGTTTACCGGGCTCGAGGTCTGTGCCCACAACATCAATCGCAAGCAGAAGGACCTCAAGTTGTACGAATTTGGAAAGATTTATTACCGGAAGGGTGGTCGTTATACCGAAGACGAGCGCCTCGCACTGTATATCACGGGTTTGACGGAAACCGAGAACTGGCAACGCAAGGCGGTGGAAGTGTCGTTCTATGATTTGGCTCAGCACATCAGCAATATCGTGTATAAGGCGGGCATTACAGAAGCAGTGCAGGAGGACGCAGACGATCCATTGCTCGACTATGGCGTCGCGTTGAAGGTAAAAGGACAGCCATTGGGCAAACTTGGGAAAGTAAAGGGTTCATTAACAAAGGATTTTGGCATCAAGCAGGATTTATTTTTTGCCGAGTTATCGACCTCCTTGCTTTTCAAAGCGGCAAATCCTAAGTTAGTAATTCAGGAGGTTCCAAAGTTTCCTGAGGTCAAACGCGATTTGTCCCTGGTCATCGATTCACCGGTCAGGTTCGACCAGATCCGCCGATTGATCCTGGAAACCGAGAAGCGTTTAATCAAGAATATTGTTGCCTTTGATGTTTATGAGGGCGAAAACATCCCGAAAGGCAAAAAAGCATACGCCCTGAGCTTTACGCTGCTCGACGAGTCGAAGACCCTTACCGACCAGGAGATCGACGATACGATGAATCGACTGATCAGGGCGTTCGAGGAGAAGTTGGGCGCCGTTATCAGGAAATAAATGACTGGTTTTTATGCTTACGGTCAAGGCTGACATGACATTAACAGGAAGTGGGCACGAAAAACGAAAAGAAACCCCCATACTCATGGATCAAGAAGTCCTAAAGTCTAATCTAAACGGGTTAGAGCGGAAGCTTTTGGTGCTGATAAATGAACATAAAGGCCTGAAGGATCAAATCAAGGCCCTCAAGACCGAAAACCAGGAACTCAAAACTGCCATGAAAAGCCGCGATGACCAAATCGCTGGTTTTCATAATCAACTGAAAATCACTAAAATTGTGGATAATTTATACCCGGAAGACGGAAGTGTTTCGGAGTTGAAGAAAAAAGTAGACGAATATATACGAGAGATTGACAAATGCATCGCTCACTTAAGTAGATAGCAACTGGAAGATTATTTGATGGAGGAACTTTCAATAAAAATCAGAATCGCTGACCGCGAGTATCCAATGAAGGTGAAACGCTCGGATGAAGAGCGGGTGCGAACGGCCGGCAAACTCATCAATGAAAAATTCAAATCTTACCGGGAGCAATTTGGGATCGACGACAAACAGGATTTGTTGGCCATGGTCGCATTCGACTGCCTCGTTGACAAGATGGCAGCGGAGGAAACCCACCAGGTGATCGACCAGACGGTGTTTGAAAAGGTCAACCAACTGAATCACCTCGTCTCCCAGTCCATACTTTAATTCTTCTCCTTCCCTTCCCAGCCAAGGTGGCACCCCGGGTTAAGTCTATAACCCTAATATTTATGACACCCTTTGCCATACAAATCATCGCCAGCGCGCTGGCTGCGATTGTCGTTGGCCTCCTGTTCGGCACGTTCCTCTACCGCCGGAAGGTGGCCAGAAGCAAGGAAGAATCTCTGGAGAAATCCCAACTCATTATCAAGGAAGCCGAAATAGCGGCCGAAAATCTTAAGAAAGACAAGATCCTCGAGGCCAAGGAAAAAATCCTCCGAATGAGAAGCGAGTTCGAAGAAGAAGCGAACCGCAAGAAGAGCCAGATCATCGCCAACGAACAAAAAATCAAGCAGCGCGAGCAGACGCTCAGTAAGGAGATTGAAAACCTCAAACGCAAGGAAGGCGAACTGGATGATATCCGAACCGACCTCACCGCTCAACTCGAGCACGTGAAGAAAAGGAAGGAGGAACTCGACAAATTCAACCAGCAAAAGATCCAGATGCTCGAGAACCTCTCCAAGCTGACTGCCGACGAAGCCCGTGAACAGTTGGTGGCGTCCCTTAAGGACGAAGCGCAAACGAAGGCCTCAAGCTACATCAAAGATATCATGGAGCAGGCCAAGCTAACGGCCACCAAAGAAGCGAAAAAGATTGTCGTAGAGACGATCCAGCGAACAGCGACCGAGCACGCCATCGAGAACTGTGTATCGGTATTCAATATTGAAAGCGACGACATCAAGGGCAAGATCATCGGGAGAGAAGGAAGGAACATCCGGGCCCTGGAAGCAGCCACAGGCGTCGAGATTATCGTTGACGACACTCCTGAAGCCATCATCATTTCCGGTTTTGACCCGGTCCGACGTGAAATCGCCAGGCTTTCGCTGCATCGGCTTGTACAGGATGGCAGAATCCACCCCGCACGCATCGAAGAGATTGTGGCTAAGACCACCAAGAACATCGAAGAAGAGATCGTGGAAATCGGCGAGCGCACGGTCATCGACCTGGGCATTCACGGACTTCACCCCGAACTGGTGAAAATGGTCGGACGGATGCGATTCCGCTCGTCTTATGGACAGAACCTCCTTCAGCACTCCCGCGAAGTCGCCAACCTCTGCGCCATTATGGCCAGCGAACTCGGACTGAACGTAAAACAAGCCAAACGCGCCGGATTGCTCCACGATATTGGCAAGGTGTGGACGGAAGAACTCGAGAAACCTCACGCGATAGTCGGTATGGAGCTGGCCCAGAAATACAAGGAGCACCCCGTGATCTGCAACGCCATCGGCGCCCACCACGACGAGATCGAAATGACGAGCATCATTTCTCCCATCGTTCAATCGTGTGACGCGATAAGCGGGGCGAGGCCAGGCGCACGCCGCGAGGTGATGGAACAATATATCAAGCGTTTACGTGAACTGGAAGACGTCGGGCTGAGCTTTGACGGTGTTGAAAAGTGCTACGCCATTCAAGCCGGACGCGAGCTCCGCGTGATCGTCGACGCAGAAAAAGCTTCGGATGAGCGCGCCAGCCAATTGAGCTTCGATATCTCGCAGAAAATCGAGCGCGACATGCAGTATCCTGGACAGATCAAAGTCACGGTTATCCGCGAAATGAGGAGCGTGGCATACGCGAAGTAGGTGTTGGGTGTAGTATTAGGGTTTTAGGGAAGGTCAAGCAGCGAACGCGTAATGTGACGAAATGTCCACGGTCCACGGTCGACTCCCGATAGCTATTGGGACCACGGCTGCGTGGAACTGCGAGCCAATGTCTCAAGAAGAAAAGCCAAGAGCTAAAGGTTAAGGGGCTATCAATTTCCGTAGCCCTGGTCTTTCAATTCCGCGGCTTTGCGGCGATAGAAATTTCCGTCCGGGCCGGGGAACAGCTCACCCAATCGTACGTAGATCTCCGTTAGTGTGCTGTCAAGCCCAAGAGCCTCGCGATACAAATCAATCGCGCGTCCCTGGTTGCCGCGAACATCATGGATATAGGCCATGACGTAACAGAGTGAACTCGTATGGTCTCCCGTATCATAACCTTGCTGATACCAATAGATGGCTGAATCATACCGGTTCTGCAGGTAGAAGTTATCGCCGTAGAGCAGAAGCCCGTCGAAATCGGAAGGATAGGAGGCAAGAAGCGCGCGCAGGACGATGTTTGACTCGGAGTATTTTCTTGAGAGGTGAAACGCCAGCGCCTTGCCGTAATAGGCCTCCTTGTTTTCCGGGTCGGCATCGAGTGCCGCATCGAACTGCAGCACCGCGGAATCGTACTTCATGAGACCGGTTAAGCTGTTTCCATATCCGACTCGCGCATCAGCATAATCCGGATCCAACATGAGTGCGGCACGGTAGAACTGGTTTGCTGAATCAAATTCACCCGACCACCTGTATCGTTCCGCTTGCTCGTAGTACATCATCTCTTCCGGGTAGTCGTCACCAAAAATTGCATCCGAAAGGAAAAACCCGACCACCCCAATGAAGCTGACGACCATCATGTTGACAACCACCCGCACTATCCGGGGCACTGCAGTAGGACGTTCACCAGAAACAACATTTACCGGGTCGCTAACGGGTCGCTTCTCCGGACGAAAAGTAGTGTATCGACGCGACTGCGTTTCCCTTCGTGGACTGGCGCGATAAGCTGGACTGTTGAGAAAATACAGAAAAAGAAAGAATGTCGCCGCTCCTGCAAAGAAGTATACGATCGAGGAATCCAGGGACCAGAACAAGCCGACACCGAGCAAGAGGACCAGCCCCACAAGAAGGTAAAGTTGTGGTCTTGACTGATCAGTCTGCTCTTTCATTGGTCAACCAGATTACACCATGTGCTCAACGATCTCGCTTTCACTGATGCGAATATCGTCTTCACCAATCTCGTCAAAGGGTTGTTCGAGATGATCCTGTATGTTATCGAGGCTTACCAGGATGAAGCTGTAAAGTACGGGCATCACGTAACCAAGGCCCGGCGTAAAATCCTTGAATGAGCTGGCAAAGTAGGGGCCGTAAATGATCGGAAAAACGTAGATGAACACCTTGCTGTAAGCGCGCAGCGTCACCGGCGTGCGATAATCATGAACGATCTTCATGTTGTCAAAGGCAATGATCATCTTGCTGACATACTGGTTGATCCTCGACAGCTCGCTGCTCTGGATTCCGTGATTCCTCATATCCTTTACCAACAGGGAGAGAGACGAAAAATACTCGTAGATCTTCCTTTCACCCACAAGCCATTTTTCCCGATCCGTCGTTGTGAACATCACACGCATGGTCACCATCATTTCATTAATCAGGATTTTAAGTCGCTGGGTGAGGTCGTTCTCTTTGTCTGAAGTCCAATCGCGCGCGGCAAAATATATCGCGATCGCGTGGCCCTTGAAGTCCGCGAATTTTTGCAGGGCAGACTCACGCCGGTTATACGCCGACCCGATGGAAAAAACGACTGGAAAAACTATCGCCACCCCCACCAGCATGTCGGGAAAGCGGGCAATAAGGTTCATGCGGTAGCAGATGTAAGTCGAGATCAGGCTCAACGCTGTTACGATCAGCGTTTTGAAATTGATGATCAACAAAAAACTGCGCAGGACTTTTTTCATAGGTACAGGCTATCGGTAGTACAAAAGTTCGAAAAAAGAAAATCAAAGCCAAATTTTCCGCGACGTGCGATGCCCTTATGAGCGCCCGCGAGAGAACCTGGCAGCGAGAAAACCTGTCCCGTAGCCAACAAGCTGAAGCAGTGCGGCAGGGATTGAAAGGACGGCAACGCCCAGGTGGCGGGTGACGGCGAGGCTGTGAATGACCACCGCTAAGAAGTAGGCGCCATACAGCACCGCCACCGTAAAGAAGAGCGTTTGGTTGACGATGGCGATCACGGGCATGATGGCTATTCCCAGTGTGAACAACGCCGGAATCCAATGGGTGAGCTTCACTTCTTTCGGATGGCGCTTGCCGACCAGCGCCCGACCCTTTCCGAAGTTGAAGACCTGGTTGAAGAACTGGCCGAATCCCGATCTCCGCTTGTGGTAAACATATGCCTCCGGGATTAATCCAACGCGAAAGCCTTTCTGCCTGATCCGAATGCTGAGTTCGATGTCTTCGGCGAGCCGGTCGAATTGAAATCCTCCTGTGGCTTCGAAGACTTTTCGCGATAGCCCCATGTTGAAACTACGGGGTTGGAACCAGCCAAGTCGCGCTTTGCCTCCGCGAATTCCGCCGGTGGTGAGAACAGAAGACATGGTGTAGGCCGTTGCGCGCTGGACAAGCGTGAACTTTTCGTGGCCCTTATCAGGTCCGCCCCACGCGTCAAGCGGATTTTGTGCCAGGGAATCGGTTACCGCGCGAAAGTATGAGGGGGGCAGAATACAATCAGAGTCAAACACGACAAAATAGTTTCCTTTCGCCAGGGCAAAGCCGGCGTTGCGGCTGGGACCGGGTCCAGAATTCGGTTTGTAGAGATATTCGATCCTGATCTGGTCGCGGAATTGGTCGACCACAGCGTCGCTCCTGGCCTGCGATCCGTCGTCAACGACAATGACTTCAAAATCGCGTTGGGTTTGTGTCGCCAG
>CAZLWX010000087.1:0-17114 GCA_964563295.1 uncultured Roseivirgaceae bacterium
TCTCGCGCTTGCAATTCTCCCACCAACGGTGTGTAGTGAGCACTGAGATTATCACGGAGAAACTTGAATAAAAGGGTTATCGGTACGAGGGTACCGCGTATGAAGTTCGGCACTGTCGTCGCTACCGTTGATCGGAGGTTAGTACCGAACTGCTCTGCCGCAATGGTGACGAACAGCGCCCAGTAGCCAATTCCAAATCCGATGGCGAAACAGTTGACATAAAAAGCGCCGACGCTGTGAAAAGGTGAAAACAGAAACAAAACAATAAAGAGCATGGTGAGGAGGATAAAGATCCGCACTACTTTTTTCCGCGAGCCGATCTTCTGGCTGATAATTCCGCTGGCCATGTCGCCAGCTGCCAACCCGAGATAGCTCCACATCACCGCATCACCCGCCACGATGCTGCCCGAGACATTCAGGGCTCTCGACAATTCAGGAGAGAATGTGATCAATATGCCTATTGCATACCAGATCGGGAGGCCGATGAGGATGCAGCCCACAAATCTGGTAAAGCGTGCCTTGCTTGTAAACAGCTGAAAGAAGTTGCCACGCGAGACATTCTTCTCCTTTGTTTTCAGGAACATGCCTGATTCAAAAATGCTGACGCGGGCGATGAGCAGCAATAGACCAAGCCCGCCGCCGATGAAGAAGGTCACTTGCCAGTCGAACTCTTTCGCTATGAAATTGGCGACTACGGCACCCATTAGCCCAACCGTGGCAATGATCGCGGTAGCATAACCGCGGAGATGAGTGGGGAGCGTTTCAGAGACCAACGTTACTCCTGCGCCCAACTCGCCGGCGAGACCAACGCCTGCGACGAATCGCAAGACGGCGTATTGACTCACATTTGCCACGAATCCGTTCGCGATGTTTGCCAATGAATACAGCAGGATCGATCCGAACAGAACGGAAAGTCTGCCGCGCTTATCTCCCATTATCCCCCAAATCAGTCCGCCGACGAGCAGACCGGTCATCTGTATCTGAAGCAGAAACTCGCCCTGGTCGAAAAGTTGAGTTTCTGGCACGCCCAGTGAAATCAGGCTCGGTCGACGAACGATGCTGAAGAGTAACAAATCGTAGATGTCGACAAAATATCCAAGCGAGGCAATGATGACGGGCAAGCTAAGAAGAGTTTTCAGGTCCTTCTGATGCATCAATGGGATTTTATGGAGGAGAAATATAGTATAAATCTATTTGGCCATCACCATGGCACTATTTTTATGAACCTGACCATATCTCTGATCTTAATCCAGGGCGCGCCCCTTGAGGTTTGGGCTTATTCAGAACCGATCGCCTCCGAGGCATAACCGACAGATCAAGGTATAGACTGAAGCCCTGAATTTTCATTAGCGTACCCGCCGCCTCTTATCAAATTCCCCTTCGACCCGGCAGTTTTTTCTCTATATTCAACGACTCAATTACCAAAACCTAATCCTATGAAACGATTATTCGCAGCCGTGCTGGCGCTGTGCGTGCTCCTGCCCTTGTCCGACATGATGGCGCAGCGAAAAGGTTCCTCCTCCAAAACCACCACATTATCCTACGACGAAAAATTATACGACGGGCTCCAGTGGCGAAACATCGGCCCTTTCCGCGGTGGGCGATCCGCCGCCGTCACGGGAGTTGCCGGGAAACCCAACCTCTTTTATTTCGGCTCGACAGGTGGCGGCGTATGGCGCACGACTGATGCCGGCAACACCTGGGAGAATATTTCTGACGGATTTTTTGGCGGCTCCATCGGCGCCGTGGCTGTCAGTGAGTGGGACAACAACGTCATCTATGTTGGCGGCGGCGAGAAAACCGTACGCGGCAATGTCTCCTATGGTTATGGAATGTGGAAATCGGTCGATGCTGGCAAGACCTGGAAATCCATCGGCTTAAAAGAGTCACGCCATATTCCGCGAATACGAATTCACCCCAAGAATCCTGACATCGTCTACGCCGCAGTGTTGGGCGATCTCTTCAAATCATCGGAAGAGCGTGGCGTGTACCGCTCGATCGATGGTGGTCAAACCTGGAAACGAGTGCTCTTTGCTAACGCTGATGCTGGAGCCATCGACCTGGTCATGGATCCCAACAACCCGCGCATACTGTTTGCTTCAACCTGGCGCGTGCGACGAACGCCCTACAGCCTCGAGAGCGGCGGCCCGGGCTCGGCACTATGGAAAAGTGTCGACGGTGGCGACACCTGGCAGGATATTTCTAAAAACGATGGACTTCCAAAAGGAACCTGGGGTATCGTCGGCGCCGCCGTGTCACCCGTAAACTCGAACCGTGTTTATGCCCTCATCGAAAACGAAAACGGCGGCGTGTATCGATCCGACGACGGTGGAAAAGTGTGGCGCAAAATGAATGACGACCGATCCATGCGGCAACGGGCCTGGTACTACACGCGCATTTATGCCGACACCGAAGAGGAAGATGTAGTCTACGTATTGAATGTGCGGTATCACCGTTCGCGCGATGGAGGAAGGACATTCGAGGCATACAACGCGCCCCATGGCGACCACCACGACCTCTGGATCGCTCCCGAAGACCACAACCGCATGATCATTGGCGACGACGGCGGCGCACAGGTGACGTTCGATGCCGGAGAAAATTGGTCAACATACTATAATCAGCCAACCGCTCAATTCTACCGGGTGGTCACGGACAATCATTTCCCTTACCGGATCTATGGCGCGCAGCAGGACAATTCCACTGTGCGCATCCCCCACCGCACTGACGGATCATCGATAACGGAGCAGGATTGGGAGGAGACCGCCGGCGCCGAGAGCGGACACCTCGCGGTCGACCCGCTCAATAATGATATTGTGTACGGCGGAAACTATGGAGGATTTTTGTCACGTGTGAACCACGCCACCGGCGAAGAACGCAGCATCAATCCCTGGCCCGATAACCCGATGGGGCATGGCGCGGTCGATCTGAAATACAGGTTCCAATGGAACTTCCCGATCTTCGTCTCACCACATGATCCACGCAAACTGTATGCTGCCTCGCAGCACCTCCATGTGACCTACGACGGTGGCGAAAACTGGGAACTGGCAAGTCCGGACCTCACGCGCAATGACTCGACCAAAATGGGACCCTCGGGCGGACCGATCACCAAAGACAATACGAGTGTTGAATACTACTGCACAATTTTCGCTGCCGCGGAATCGCCATATGAAAAGGACGTGATTCTCGCAGGCTCCGATGATGGCCTCGTTCACATCACACGCGACGGTGGTAAGACATGGGCTAACATTACGCCGAAAGACATGCCGGAGTGGATGATGATCAACAGCGTGGAATTCGACCCATTCGTCAGGGGCGGCGCCTACATCGCCGGCACCCGATACAAGCTGGGCGACTACAGACCATACCTGTACAAAACGAAAGATTACGGTAAGACGTGGACCAAAATAACGGACGGAATAGACGCCGGTCATTTTACCCGCGTGGTACGCGGGGACCAGAAACGCCCTGGCTTGCTCTACGCCGGTACGGAGTCGGGCATGTACATCTCATTCGATGACGGCGCGAGCTGGAAACCATTCCAACTCAACTTGCCGATCGTGCCTATTACCGACCTCACGATCAAAAACGACAATCTCATCGCGGCGACGCAAGGACGCGGCTTCTGGATTATCGACGATCTCACGCCCTTGCACCAGCTTAATGAGACTGTCGCCGCAAGCGCTGTTCACCTCTTCAAACCCATGCCGAGCTACCGAATGCCTGGCAGCCAGCGCGGTGTGTCAAAGACCGCCGGACAAAATCATCCCGGCGGCGTCATGATCCATTTCTTCCTCGCTGATACCGCAAAGACAAAAGCGAGTCTGGAAATTATGGAAACCGATGGAACATTGATCAAGAAGTTTTCAACCAAGCCCGACAAAAAAGCGCGTGACGGCGAATTAAAAATCAAACCCGGGTTCAACAGGTTCGTGTGGGACATGCGGTACGCTGACGCTGAAGGTTTCGACGGACTTATACTCTGGGCGGCGAGACTAACTGGTCCAAAGGCAGTGCCGGGAATGTACAAGGCCAAATTGACTGTAAACGACGTCACGCGCGAAGTTGATTTCGAAATACTCAAAGACCCCAGAACGTCATCATCAGTCGCCGACATCAGGGAACAATTCGACTTCCTGATAGCTGTACGCGACAAGGTTTCGGAAACACACCGCAACATCAAGAAGATACGTTCTGTCACCAGTCAAATCAACCGTGTGACAGAACCCCTGAAAGACCAGTCGGAGATGAAGGATATCGTCGACATGGCAAAATCGATCAGCGGGAAGATGAAAGAGATCGAAGAAACCCTTTACCAGACAAAGAACCGGAGCAATCAGGATCCGCTCAATTATCCGATCCGGCTCAATAACAAGCTGGCCGCGCTGGCCTCGGAAGCGGACGGCAGCGACTACCGCCCGACATCCCAGGTAAAAGCGGTCTTCAAAGAGGTATCGGGGCAAATTGACGAGCAACTTAGCGCGCTACAACGACTATTCGATGAAGAAATCCCGAAGTTCAATGATCTTGTCAAACAACGCAGTATCAATGCAGTTTCTCTGACCGAGGCGCTGTAAGGTAAACGTATTAGTCCCTAAGCTCCGTCCCGATTATCTCAATAGACCATAGCATTTTGGAACCGGGACGGTGCATCGGGATAAACATCACCCATCGTATAAGGCAATCTTACAACCGGCCCGCCGGCCAGCCTGTTCGTTAATCTCTTTTTAATGTATTTCTTTCTCGCGCATCCTTCAAGCGCACTTACAACCTAATGGGTAGAGCAAGGGCTCTCACCATCGTCGATCGCACAAAATTTACCTGAGTAAGTACCACTGCAATTTTTTTTTGAATTATGAAATACCGAGTACTGTGGATTTTTCTTTTTAATCGATCAATGTATCATTACGTCGGTCGAATATACTCCATTAGTAACAACCTAAACTTTCCTATACATGAAGGTACCTGTACTTCTTTCCACGATTGCTCTTTCTTTTTTTCTGACCGGCACGGTGTCAGCGCAGAACAAGACCCTCGGCGTTGGGGCAACAACGCCAAATCCAAACGCGGCGCTTCACGTCGAGTCGCCAACATCCAACCAGGGATTTATCATGCCCAGGTTGACCACGGCGCAACGCACGGCGATGAGCGGTATCCTCGGCGCAGCCGACAATGGTCTGATGCTTTACGACACTGACCTGAAAGGGATTTACATTTGGGATGGTTCGGCGTGGAAGAGTCCCGCTGAAGTCTCCGGAACTGTAAATACGAGCAACGGTACCGATACGGTAGCCGTATTCAGGATCGATAATCCCGCAAGCTTTGCTGCTGCCGTCTACGCTGAAACAAACGGCGACTCGTTGAGTGCTGCTGTCCGCGGCAACAACATCGGCCATGGGTTCGGGGTCTACGGTACCTCTTACGGAAGTAAATTCGGATCCGCCGCCGTCTATGGCCAGCACTTCGGCACTGGCGACGCAGCCGGCGTGTTCAGGATTTCCAATCCTTCCAGCACATACTCAGGCCTCTATGGTGAGACGAACGGTACAGGGCCGGCGATCTTCGGCGCCCAAATCGGTCTCGGTCGCGGTGGACAGTTTCAGATCACCAATGCCGCAAACGGAGAAGCTGCCTTGAGGTCATTCACCTCCGGAACAGGGCGCGCGGGATTCTTTACCCTTGCCAATGATACCAGTTCCGCCGAGGCCTTGTTCTCCACCACGAATGGCTCCGGTGTCGCCATTTACGGCGAAAGCACAGGGACTGGGTCAGCTGGAAAATTCGTCAACAACAATGTGAACAGCATGAATCCGGCGCTGTGGGCTGAGACAAACAGTGACCAACCGTTGTCGGCGCCAATCTTCGGACTGAACACGGGCACAGGCGATGTCGCAGCTTCGTTCAAGATCAGCAATCCGGCGAACACATTCCCCGGTCTCTTTGTCGAAACAGCCGGCACCGGGCGGGCTGCAACATTCAGAAAGACCTCAACGACCGGCGGACAGCCAGGAATTTATGTCGAGACCGCAGGAGGCCATGGTATTTGGGCCGACCATAGCGGCGCTACAGGATTTGCGGGCATCATTCAGACCATCAACACGGCTAACACGAACGCCGCATTACTGGTTGAGTCTATCGGATCTGGTCCCTCTGTTTGGGCGTTGAAATCCATCGACGCAGTGTCCGGCGACGCGTTTGTGGCGGAGAACGTACTGCCTACTGGCAGCGCGGGAAGATTCACGCTTAGCGATGCCACGAACACGGAAAGCGCGATCATCACCAATACTTCAGGAACCGGTGCAGCCATTCTTGCGGAAAACAACGGCGCAGGAAATGGTTTTGCTGGATTGTTCAGTGTCACCAACGCTTCCAACACCTTCCCGGCGATCCAGGCTACAACGGCTGGCAGCGGACCTGGTCTTGCCGTATTTCAGGATGCGGGCACTGGTTCCGGTGTTGCCGTTCATATTCAAAATGCCACCAGCCCGGCTCCTGGAATTTCTGTCGACCAGCAGGGTATTGGCAATGGTATATGGGTAGGCGCCACGAACACGTCCAACACGGCGGCCCTCATCCACTCGACGCAAGCTGGCGGTGGTTCTGCCGGACATTTCGAGGTTACCAACGCCACCAGCGCAGCGACGGCATTGCACGTGCAAACTGCTGGAACTGGATCGGCATTTCAGGCGGTGACCTCCACTGGGTTCACCTCGATCTATGGCCGCCGCGAAGGCGCCACCAATGGCAACGCCGGATTATTTGAGATCATTGATGCAGGGAACACATATCCTTCCCTCCAGTCAAACACTGCAGGTACAGGATCCGCAGGCAATTTTATTATCAACAACGGGTCGAGCACGGCGCCGGCGGTTTGGGCGCAGACTTCTGGTGTTGGCGCCGCATTCGCGGGAGATAATACCAGCACGGGCGACGTGATCTTTGTTGAGAAAACGGGAGCCGCTGGCAGTGCAGGCAACTTTCGTATCAACAATGCCTCCAGCACCAACGCCGCGGTCTTTGTGACCACAAATTCCGCAAGCGGTGACGCCGTCACCACAGAGAATACCGCCAACGGAAGAGCCTTGACCATCGCCAACGGAGGCATGCGGTTAAGCGTGGCTGGACTCACTGGTGGTGGAAGCATCACGCAACGCGCGGCCGCCTATCATATCGATGCCAACGTGTACACTTTCGATAGCGGAGCAGTTCCCTTTTCGGAAGGCGATGTCTTCTACTTCTTCAACACCGATGTTCAGTCTGCGACGGTAAATGGTATAACGATCCCGGCAGCAACAGGGAAAACACTTATCTACCTCGGAGGCGCTCTGCGGGAATTCTGATGGCGGATCTTTATAAACCAAGCCTACTGGATATGAAACATACTCTTGTTATCATACTCGCGCTGGTCTCGGCATCCGCATCTGCCCAGTTTGTCAACAACAACGGCATCCGCATTAACAACTCCGCGGACGTATCAACAAACGGCGACTGGTCGAATGACGCAGGCACGGTGTTCGTCAATACTGCCACAGTCCGGACTTCGGGTGGGTTTGTCAACAACGGGACGCTTAATGCATCCGGACTCGGCGGCTTCATCCTCGACTACGCTTCGGACCTGAATTTCAGACCCGGTGGAACGTTGCCTTTCCTGGTGAAAAACGGGACGGGCAGTGCACTTGCTCAGTCGACCATTCGCGTCCAGGATTCGCTTGTGCTAAATAACGGCGCTCTGCGCGTCCTGAACGCCAGCGACACCGTTTCCCTGGCGGCGGGAGGCCTACTGGTAGCCTCACCCGGCGCATATGTGGAGGGAATGATGGCGCGCTCCGGCGTTGGCGATATACTGTTCCCGGTAGGAAAAGACGGCAACGACCTCGCGTTGACGCTCCACCAGATGAACGCAAAAAAAGTTACAGCCATTGCTATCGATGCTCCTCCGGGTTACCTGCCCGGTCCAGGGCTGGACTCGCTGATCAATTTTCCTTATGCGTGGCGTGTGTTCGAGCAGATTCCATCTGACACTGCAGGATACGTCGAGGTAGACTATGCGGATAACCTCCCCGTTGGGGCAAACCCGATAATCGCGCGGGGCATTACCGGCCAAAAATACGCCAGCATGGGTGCGCGTTTCATTTCTCAGGCTGACGGGCGTGTAATTGTTCGCAGCTATTCCCGGCGGCTAAATGGACTTTACACCATAGCTAACGGATTCCCCGTCGACCTGGAAACCGACTCGCTCGCATTGATCGCGCTATTCGAAGCCACCAACGGCCCTGAATGGACCGACACTAAGAATTGGGGAGCGGGCCGGCTTGATACCTGGGAAGGCGTTGACTTGAACGGTCAGAGCATTACGGCTGTTGAACTTCCTTCCAACAATCTCGTCGGAATTGTTCCTGATGTGCTAGTCGACATTCAGGCGCTGCAAACCGTCAACCTCTCAGGCAATCACATTACGCGGATACCTGACTTTACCTCCAATACGGAAATCACATCATTGAACGTTTCGAACAACAAGCTTGATTTTGGTTCGCTCGAACCCAACGCCACAGTTCCGGGATTTGAATATGCCAACCAGGCTGTCCTGGGTGAACCCATCGATTCGCTGATCGAAGTAGGTTCGTCATACTCAATCAATCTTGATGCGGGAGGAGCCAGCAGCGAGTATGTCTGGAGACGTAATGGTCAAGTCATTGAAGGCGCTACAGGCCCGGTATACACAATCGACGCCATCAATCGTGCCAACATGGGTGAATACGGCGTCACGGTTACTAATCCCGTTGTGCCTGGCCTGACGCTGACGTCAGCACCGCACGTCGCCCTCGCTTATGCAAACGTGTCGGGCAGTTTGTTCGTCGACCAAGACACGCCGGCTTCCAAGGGCAAGGTGACGCTGTTGAAAATCAAGACAGGCGCATACGATTCGCTTGCTCCAATAGACATCAACACCGATGGCACTTTCACCATCGGAAAAGTTGTACTTGCCGACTACCAGTTGCTGGGATTTGCCGACACCCTCACCCACGAAGATGCGCTTCCCACCTACTACTCCAGTACGATCTATTGGGAAGAAGCCGACACCATCGTGCTGGAACAGAACATTGACCAGCTTAACATCGTCTCGCAATTGAAGCCGCAGCCAACATCGGGTGAAGGATCGATCAGCGGAACCTTTGAGGAGGATGACGGCACCGGCGGCCGGGGCGAAGAGATTGAGAAAGTGCAACGCATCAAGAAAGCCGCCGTTTCTGTTCGTCGCGTTGAAAGCTCTGGTCGAGGCAAAGAAGAGATTCTCACTCTGGTCGCCTACACATTCACCAATGAGCAAGGCGAGTTCACCCTGGCTAATCTTCCGGCAGGAACGTACCGCCTTAACTTGCAGTATCCCGGATATCCGATGGATGAAACATCCTTCATAACGATCACGCTTGACAATGCTCTCCAATCGCAGGTGTCGGTGGCGGCCGCTGTTGTGAATGGAAAGGTCAACGTCAAGAAGCTAATTGTAACGGGCGTCGCTGGTGAGGACTATCAGGTGCAGCTCTATCCCAACCCTGCCGTTGACCAGGTGAGAATGAAGTTCGGGTCTATGGAACCATCGAGGGTGGTCGCGCTTTTGGACTTGACCGGCAAAGTGATCAGGGCAACCGCGGCAGCCGCCGCCGAATTGCAACTTGAAGTTGGCGACTTGCCTCCCGGCATGTTTGTGATCCATGTGCGGGAGAAGGAAAGGGTTGTAAAAGTTCTTAAATTGAGTATCGAGTAACCGTCCTTTAATCAGTCATCATGAGATTTCAAAGGTCCATTATCAAACCCGTCATCATCCTCGCTTCCGTTTTGTTCCTACCGGGATGTAAAAAGGATGATCCCGTTCCAGCTAAGACACAAGCACAGATCGTGACCGAGATGCTTGTCGCGAATGGAACTCCCTGGTCGCCGGTAACGGTAACCGTCGACGGTGTCGAGGTAACTGACGAACTGTTCGCTGGTTTCTCGATCAAATTTGCAGAAAAGACTTTCACGACTACGGGGTCAACTCCCGTGTGGCTTCGCCAGGATACGTGGTCATTCAAGGATGAATCAGCCACGGTTATGATTCGCGGTCAGGATGGCAAGGAAATTACTATCGAAGATATTTCCGAAACCCAGCTGAAGTTGGCACTCGAATGGGATCAAACGACCATGGAACCCGAAGGCGGACGGGCCGCGTCCCTAAAAGGCAAACACGAATTCATCCTCAACAAGTAAATTCTCTTCTCGAACTAGCAGAAAGGCCTCGGTTCACGCCGGGGCTTCTTTTTAGTTCCAGGTTCCAGGTTCCGGGCTCAGCGTTGTTCAGCGCCTCCGTGCCTGCGTGGTAAGTATTCAGTCTGAATTGAAAGTCAGATCGTGCGGTATACTCCAATCTAATTGGCTTCCAGAATTTTGAAAAGCTCATCCAAATTCGGCGTAATGACAATCTCCGTCCGGCGATTCTTTTGCTTATTCTGCGGAGTATCATTCGCGGCCAGCGGCACATACTCGCCGCGGCCCGAAGCCGTGATCTGCTGAGGCGACACTCCCGCTCGGGTCAATATCCTGGTGATCGATGTCGCACGCATCACGCTGAGATCCCAGTTATCATTCATGTATTGCGTCTTTCTCGAGATGGGCACATTATCCGTGTGGCCCTCCACCATGATATTGATATCCTTCTGATCCTTGATGGCTTTCGCGAGCTGCTGGAGCGCGGCGACTCCTTTGCTATCGACCTCAACGCTGCCACTTCCGAACAACAATTGCTCCGCCAGCGATACATACACTTTGCCATTCTTCACCTGGACCGTAATATCGTTTTCCTTAAAACTCAGCAACGCATCGCTGATCTTCCGTTTCAGGTCCTGCACCGCTTTGTCCTTATTTGCCAATACTTGTTCGAGTTCCTGTACTTTCTTTTCCCGCTCCGCCAGACTGTTGCTGAGTGAGTCGTTGACCCGTCGCGTTGTTTCGAGGCTTCTCTGGATCGCGAGCAGTTGCTCCTGTTGCTGGGCCATGTCGCGATTCAGCTTACCGCTGCTGGTCATCAGGTTCTTGTAGTAAGTGCTCAATTGTTCGTGTTCCTGTTGAAGTGACGCCAGCTGCTGCCGGGTGTTGCGGACATCGATTCCGAGGTTCGTGGTATCAGCACGCAGTTGAGTTAGCTGCTCTTCCAGGGTCCTCAGGTCGGCATTCGCCTTTTCGAGCGCCGCATTTTCCTCGGCGAGGTCGGCCTCGAGCCTCACCTTCTGAGCCAACATATCGTCGAACTTCTTTTTTGAGACAATGCAGGATGCAAAGAGCATCAAAGGAATCATCCCCAGGAGCAATTTTTTCATGCGCAGAAATTATTGATAAAATTAAACTATTTATCATTTATGACGATAAAAAAGGCCAAAGGCCAAAACCTAAAGGCCAAAGGCAAAAGGCCAAAGGCCAAAGGCAAAAGGCCAAAGGCCAAAGGCCAATAGCTAAAGGCCAATAGCTAACGGCCAATAGCATATCTGTGTGCGAATACTAAATTTGCGCGCTAATCGTTTATCAATCACCGAAACCGCCAGCCGAATGAGATCCATGCTGATTGCGACCTGCCTGTTGGCGAATATCATTTCATTTGGGCAAAAGCACACCATAAGCGGGACGGTGAAATCGCTCACTAGCGGCGAAAACCTCATCGGCGCCAGCATTTACAGTATTCGCAACGGTAAGGGAACAACGGCGAACAATTATGGATTCTACAGCCTGACCCTCGATCGCGACTCCGTTACACTGCGATTTTCTTACGTTGGGCATCAACCGCTGGTTGTTAACTTTCTCCTTTCAGGCGACACCACGGTCAACATCAACCTTGACGACGGCACCCAATTGCAGGAAATTGTCATCTCGGCGGATGAGGAGATCCAGGAAACTACCCGCATGGGTACGATCGATATTCCGGTCGAACAGCTCAAGAAAATGCCAGCGCTCCTGGGCGAGGTTGATGTCTTGAAAGTACTGCAACTCCTGCCAGGCGTTCAAACGGGTGTGGAAGGGAGTAGTGGACTTTACGTTCGTGGTGGAGGACCTGATCAGAACTTGATTCTCCTTGATGGCGTCCCTGTATACAATGCCTCGCATCTCTTTGGTTTCTTCTCCGTGTTCAATGCCGATGCTATCAATCGCGTTGAACTGATCAAGGGTGGATTCCCAGCCCGTTACGGCGGAAGGTTGTCTTCGGTGATCGATATCAGCATGAAGGAAGGCAACAACAAGGAGTTTAGAGGAGAAGGGTCCGTCGGGATCGTCGCCTCGCGACTGACTGTTGAAGGCCCTGTCAGCAAGAACGCGTCATTCATTATTTCCGGGCGCAGGACCTACATTGATGTGCTGGCCACTCCGCTGATCAAGCTGGCGTCAAAGGGCGATCAAACCGCTGGGTACCACTTCTACGACCTTAACGGAAAAATCAACTACCAAATCAATGACAAAAACCGGGTTTTTCTCAGCGCCTATACCGGCGATGACAAAGCCTACGGAAGGTCGCGCTACGAATACACCAGCCCTCCTGCTGACACCGAAAAGCAGGAAGATGAATTTGGACTTCGCTGGGGAAACCTTACGACCGCCATGCGATGGAACTCCATCATCACTCCCAAGCTTTTTAGCAACGTCACGGCTACCTACAGTCGCTACCGGTTCAACATATTCGCCGACTTCACAGAGTCGTATTCCAGGCAGGACACATCGTACACGGACTACTTCCATACAGATTACATCTCAGGCATTCGTGACTATGCGGCAAAAGTGGACTTTGACTACATCCCCGATCCGAATCACTACATCAAGTTCGGCGGTCAGGCAATTAATCACCGCTTTTCTCCGGGCGTGATCAGCTTCAGCGCATCGGAAGTTCCCGACACGACGCTGGGGGCTCAGCGAATCATTGTTAATGAATACTTCATTTATTTGGAGGATGACTTTCGCATCTCGGACCGACTTAAAGTTAACGCTGGTATGCACGCATCTGCCTTCTATGTCGAAGGAAGGTGGTACCGCTCGTTGCAACCGCGACTTGCAGCTCGCTACCTGATTACTCCCGATCTCTCCTGGAAAGCCTCTTACGCGAGCATGACCCAATTCATTCACCTCCTCACCAATGCCGGAATCGGGCTGCCCACCGATCTCTGGGTCCCGGCGACAGCCTTAGTCGGGCCGGAACAGTCTTTCATTTGGTCCACGGGCGCAGCATACAACCTGAGAAACAAGTTTGAGTTCAGCCTCGAGGGGTATTATAAGAAAATGGATGGCTTGATCGAATACAAGGAAGGAGCGCGCTACGTCGGCATCGACAACGATTGGCAAACAAAAGTCGGCACTGGAATTGGTGAAAGTTACGGTGCTGAAGTTTTTGCGCAAAAGAAGACCGGCAAGATCAACGGATGGATTGGTTACACCCTCTCCTGGACGAATCGCACTTTTCCGGAAATCAACGAAGGCAGAACGTTTCCATACCGCTACGATCGTCGCCATGACATTGGGATTGCAGCCGCCTATGCCTGGAAAGAGAACCGCGAATTTTCACTCACCTGGGTTTATGGCACTGGCAACGCTGTTACGCTGCCGCAATCATCCTACAAAGGAGTGCCCTTCAACCCCTGGGACTACTTCGTTGGGAAAGAAATCGAATTTTACGGTGATCGCAACAGCTATCGCATGCGCGGCTACCACCGGTTAGACATTGGATACACCACCACGAAAAAGACGAAGTGGGGGGAACGCTCCTGGACGATCGGTGTCTATAATGTCTACAGCAGGAGGAATCCCTTTTTTATGGACCTTGGGCAGGAGGAGGGGACCGGCGATCCAAAATTCATTCAGTACAGTTTATTCCCTGTTATCCCATCCATCGCTTACCGATTTAAGTTCTGAGATATGCGCAAACTTTCGGTCTTATGGATATTGCTTTTGTTCGGCTGCGAGCTGGTTGTCGATGTCGATGTTCCTTTCGAGGGTAGCCGCCTCACACTCAACTCATTCTTTTCGCCGGACAGTGCGTGGAGCGCTACGGTGCACCTCAACCGATATATCCTCGATGAACAACCCTTTCAACCAGTAACAAACGCTAATGTCCTCGTTTATTCCGGTGATGTTCTGGTGAGTACCCTCACTCATCGGGGCGACGGAGTCTATACTTCAGACACGGAAATGCCAATTGTCGGAAAAGAGTACCGTATTGAAGCATCGGCGCCAGGATTGCCCGCCGTCACAGCTACTTCTTCTGCGCCACGGCGAACAGAGATCCTGAGCGTCGACATGAAGGAGACAAACCATGGTATGAATGGGATTGAAACGTCGATCAAATTACGTTTTAAGGACGACGCAGCCCAAAAGGATTATTATCGCGTCCAGCTCGAAACTATTTATGAGTCATATAACATTTTCACTGGTAGCGTGGAGACTCACAGCCTATGGATGTACATCGAAAATAATGACCCGCAAAACGAATCGCAGGATGGCACGGACGATGGCAGCGTAATTGTGAGCGACGTACTCTTCAATGGCGATGAGGTCGAATTGTCGTTGTCTGCCGAGGGCTCAGTCGGGTCTGCAGCAATTGTCCGAGTGACATTGAGTTCGCTAAGCGAAGATTATTACCGGTATGAGTTGAGTTCCCAGCTTCAGGATAATGTCTCTGGCGACCCATTCGCCCAACCTGCGAACGTATTCAACAACATTGAAAATGGATTCGGAATTTTTGCGGGTTTCAATACATCAACGTATGAATACGGGAGCCCAAAGCCATTGATTACGGGCATTAGCCCGCTATCGGGGCAACCAGGCGACCGGGTGGTTATCACGGGCGAGAATTTTCCTTCCTCCAGCGACGAGTACGTCAATATCCGGTTCAACGGGTACCCGTACCCGATTACTGCCAACACCACGTGGATCAGCCCGACCGAGATCGAAGCCATAGTCCCCGAAGGCGCCGTGACCGGAAGGCTTGTTCTTAACGTGAACAACCGGGTCGCCGTGTCAGACGAACCGTTCCAGGTCAATTGATCATTCGCGCATAGCCATCGCGTTCTACTTCTAAGATGGGAAAAATCCTGTCAAATCCTGGCTTAATACAACTTTAACCAAATACCTAGAAATGAGGATTTGCATTGCCTGGTCAAACCAGTATTTTACAGGTTGGTCGAACGACCCATTAGCCTATTGTTATGAACAAACGACTGCTATTCTTTTTGCGATGTACAGTGGCGATCCTGATTGCCCATTCTTCAATTGCGCAGGTTGTCCCGGATACATACACCGATCTCGAACAAAGCTATGAAGCCGGGAACTTTGAAGCTTGTGTAAAAATGGAGAGCCGGGTGGAAGCTCTCGCCCAGCAACGGCGCGACACACTTGTCGCCAACAGCTTCTTCTACATCGGTGATGCCCACTATCAAATTGGGGAAACAGCAACAGCAATACGGTGGTTTGAACGGGAAAAGGCCCTACGTGCCGATCTGGGCCTCGTTAACACCGATGCCTTCAGCGGTTCACTCTACAACCTGGCATCGTTGTACCTGCTGGAAGGGCAATACAATGAAGCCGGCGCAATGGCCGACGAACTGATCGCAAACGACCGCAAGTTATACGGGCCCACCTCGGAGGAATTTGTCAATTCGGTAGTAGGCACCATCGACATATATGTCAGGCTCGACAAATTCACGGAGGCTGAAAAACTGCTTCAGTCCACGCTGAGGCAACAACCACGCAACTCACTGGCCCAGGGAGTCCTGCTCGGTAAACTGGGTGATCTCTATACACTGACCAGTCAGCATTCAAAAGCTGAGAAGGCGCTCAACTCGGCGCTGGACATGATCCAGGCCGCGGCGGGTGAAGCTTCACCCGAGTACCTGACGGCGGCGACCAACCTTGCTATTCTCAACATGGCACAAGGTAAGCTCGCCGAGGCCGAAGAAGCCTTCGACTACGCCCTGGCAGTCCTGGCACCTGACGAGATGGCCTATCAATCGGTGCTGAACAATCAGGGCCTTGTCTATCATGGCCTTGGTCAACTCGAAAGGGCCGAAAAACTCTTTCGGGAAATCAGGGCTATCGACAGCGCCTCGATTGGGACCGATCATCCTGATTTTGCCATCACCTTAACGAACCTGGCTTTCGTTCTCGGTGACGAAGGAAAGTACCGCGAGGCCGAGGAATTGTTGAACGCCGCACTGCGGATTCAACGCGATAATGGAGAGGAACATACGGCATCTTACGCCAGGAAACTCAATAATCTTGCTCGTATCTACCAGCTCTCCGGACAGCCGGACAAAGCGATTGGCCTGCACGAGCAGGCGCTCCCCGTGTTCAGAAAAGCGCTGGGCAAAAAAAGTGCGGAAGTCGCAACAACGCATTACCACCTCGGGGTGGCACATTGGAAGGCCGGCGATGAGCGTACTGCCATCAAGCACCTGAGAACCTCCTTATCCATTCGCGGCAACACACTCGGGAAACAACATCCAAAATACACCGAAAGCCAGGAGAAGATAGCCGAGTACCTCTGGCACAGGAAACAGATGAAAGAAGCGCGCCAGACTTTTGGTGAAGTATTCAACGCCCACCAGCAACAGATCAACTCGCTATTTCCGGTATTGACCGAAGAGGAGAAGGCAAAGTTGTTTTATACCAACGTCAAGCCGGCCTTTGAGAAATTCAATTCTTTCGCCCTCGAAATCCGCGACAGCGAACCGGCCGTTCTGGCTGACCTTTACAGTCACCAGGTGAACACCAAGGCCGCCATCATGTACGCCACCGAAAAAGTAAAGGACGCGATCCTGAGAAGCGGCGACACGGTGTTGATCCACCAGTTTGAGGATTGGCAGGGGTTAAAGGAACGCGTTGCCAGGTTGTACAGCCAAAATGCGCCAGTTGAAAGTATATCGACATTAATTGAATCCGCAAATGTCCTTGAAAAGGAGCTCACCCGAAAGTCAAGTGTGTTTGCACAGCAACTTGTGCGGCAAGAAATCGACTGGAACGACATACGCGCAGCGCTCGGCAAGAATGAGGCTGCCATTGAAATCATCCGTTTTAACAAGTATTTACCGGAGAGCGGAGGAAGATTTACG
>CAZLWX010000088.1:0-17099 GCA_964563295.1 uncultured Roseivirgaceae bacterium
TTCGGGGCTGATTAACAGTCAGGTGCTCTCGCTCCTCCTCTAGGGCTTGAACCTAGGACCCCCTGATTAACAGTCAGGTGCTCTAACCAGCTGAGCTAAGGAGGAATATACCCCAAAAATTGGGAGTGCAATATTAAAGACTTGGGGGTAAAATATCAAAAATGGCCGCAAATCTTTGCCAATTGCACGTATTCTGACAACAACCTGCAACCCATTCCCGTTCGAACGCCGAAACCGGGGATACCACTTGTCATCTTCCACTTTATGGAGAGGACAGACTCCTTAACTTAGCCCAGCTTTAATTTATCTAAAATGAAATTCCTGACTTACCTGATGGCGCTCGTCGCAACGTCTGCGGTCGCGCAAACCCCGCTCTGGCTTCGCTATCCTGCAATCTCGCCGGATGGATCGACTATCGTATTCACCTACAAGGGCGACCTGTACTCGGTGCCGTCGGCTGGCGGCCAGGCCGTGCCCTTAACCATGCATCCTGCTCATGACTTTATGCCCGTCTGGTCGCCCGATGGCAAAACCATTGCCTTCGCGTCAGACCGATTCGGCAACTTCGACATCTTCGTCATGTCGGCGTCAGGTGGGTCGGCAAACCGGCTCACGTACCATTCCGCGCACGACTACCCGACAGCGTTCACGCCCGATGGAAAAAATATTTTGTTCAACGCCCTGCGCGTCGACCTCGACACCTATGCCGATTTTCCCAACGGCACGATGCCGGAACTCTACAGTGTTCCCGTCAGTGGTGGCCGCAATATCCAGGTGCTGACAACGCCTTCGGAACAGGCTATCTACAGTGCGGCCGGCGACAAGATCTATTATCATGACCGAAAAGGTTATGAAAACATCTGGCGCAAGCATCACCGCTCTTCTATCGCGCGCGACCTCTGGAGTTATGACCTCAAGTCCGGAACACACACACAGCTGACGACGTTCAACGGAGAAGACCGCAATCCCATCCCGGACGCGCAAGGAACTTACCTCTACTACCTCAGCGAAGAAAGCGGATCATTCAACGTCCACCGCCTGACTATTGCGCGGCCGGAAGAAAGAACGCAACTCACAACCTTCACGCGGCACCCCGTGCGCTTCCTCACGACCTCGACCAACAACACGCTTTGCTTTTCGTACGACGGCGAGATCTACACGATGAAGAATGGCGAACAACCTGAGAAAGTTAACATCGCCATCAATGTCGATGGACGGACCGACGCGTATGAGATCGTTCCGATCAATTCAGGCGCTACCCAAATGGTGCTCTCTCCTAACGGTAAGGAAATCGCTTTCGTGGTAAGGGGTGAAATCTTTATCACTTCCGTGGAAGGCGGAGTCACCAAACGCATCACCAACACTCCCGGTCAGGAGCGTAGCATCAGCTTCAGCCCGGATGGACGGTCCATTGTGTTCGCGGCGGAACGGAACAGCAACTGGGATATCTACAAGTGCTCCATTGCCAGAAGTGAGGAACCGTATTTTTACGCGTCCACCATTCTCAAAGAAGAGCCACTCATCGCCACGCCGGCTGAAGAATTCCAGCCTGCCTTCTCGCCCGACGGTAAGGAAGTCGCCTTCCTCGAAGAGCGCACGACGTTGCGGGTCTTCAACCTTGCCACGAAAACCACGAGAACAATTATGCCCGGCAACAAGAGCTACTCGTATTCGGATGGCGATCAATACTACCAATGGTCGCCTGATGGGCGATGGTTCCTCGTCGACTTCCTGCAGGATAACCACTGGATCGGTGAAGTGGGCCTCGTCAGCGCCGGCGGAAACGCCGAGGTAATCAACCTGACACAAAGTGGGTACGAAGACAACAATGGAAAGTGGATGATGGATGGAAAAATGATGATCTGGTTCAGCGACCGCGATGGCATGAAAAACCATGCGAGCTGGGGCGCGCAGGCGGACGTCTACGGAATGTTCTTTACCCAGGCCGCATTCGACCGGTTCAACCTGAGCGAGGAAGATTACAACCTGTTGAAAGAACAGGAAGAGAAGGACAAGGATAAAAAGACCGACGAGCCTGCTGAGACTGAAAAAGGGAAATCAAAATCCGCAACAGCGGAAAAAAAGGCTGAGCCCATACAAATTGAACTGCGCGGCATCGAGGACAGAAAAGCTAAACTCACCATTCATTCATCGGATCTTGGCGATGCCGTGCTTTCGAAGGACGGCGAAAAAATGTATTACCTGGCCAGTTTCGAGAAAGGTGTTGACCTTTGGGTGACTAACCTCCGCACGCGCGAAACGAAAATCATCACAAAAGTCGGCGACAATGGCTCGCACCTGACGATCGATAAAGAGGGCAAAAACCTGTTCCTGCTCGCCGAAGGCAGGCCCATGAAGATCCAGATCGAGCCGTACAAGAAGGAAATGATCCAGATCAATGGCGAAATGCTGCTCAACAAGCAAGGGGAGCTCGCATACATCTTCGAACACGCGTGGCGCCAGGTGTTGAAGAAATTCTATGTCAAAGACCTGCACGGCGTGGACTGGGATTTTTACAAGAAAGAATACGCCCGCTTCCTTCCGCACATCAGCAATAACTGGGAGTTCTCGGAAATGCTCAGCGAAATGCTCGGCGAGCTGAATGCGTCCCACACGGGATGCAGTTACAGTCCCGACCAAAAGAACAAGGACGCCACTGCCTCACTGGGACTGGTCTACGACCAACGCTATAAGGGCGATGGCATGCGGGTCGCCGATGTACTGACAAAAGGACCTTTCGACCGTTCTGAATCGAAAGTGAGGAGGGGTGTGATTATCGAAAGAATTAACAATGAAACCATCGGGGCCAATTCGGATATCTACCAGTTTCTAAACCGGAAAGTAGATCAAAACACGCTTGTCGCATTGTACGATCCGTCGACCAAAGCAAGGTGGGAAGAAGTCATCAAACCTATCTCGCTCGGCGAAGAGCGGAACCTGCTATATCAACGGTGGGTCGACCAGCGCGAACACCAGGTCGACAGTCTTTCCCACGGCCGGATCGGATACATTCACGTACGCGGCATGAATGATCCCAGCTATCGTGTGTTGTTCGAAGAGGCGTTGGGTAAACACGCCAACAAGGACGCGCTCATCGTGGATACCCGTTCCAATGGCGGCGGGTGGCTGCACGACGATCTTGTGACCTTCCTCAGCGGCAAGAAGTATATCGATATCGTTCCCCGCGGACAACACATCGGGTTTGAGCCCCAGCGCAAATGGACGAAGAGTTCGGTGGTGTTGATCGGAGAAAGCAATTACTCCGACGCGCACATGTTCCCGTTCGCCTACGATACCAAGGAGCTTGGCAAAACGATTGGAATGCCTATCCCTGGAACGGGAACAGCAGTGTGGTGGGAGCGGCAGATCGACCCGACCCTCGTATTTGGGATTCCGCAGGTAGGCATGGTCGGTCCTGATGGAAAGTTCCTGGAGAATACACAACAGGAACCCGATATCCTGGTGAAGAACCGATATGAGATGCTTGTCAAGGGTAGAGATGAGCAGCTTGAAAAAGCGGTGGAGGTATTGAGCCAGCCGTTCCTGGAGTTGCCCTCGCCGCAAAAGATCGAAACGCTGGAAAAAACGGTCACCAACGAAAAATAGCCCGCATAGCCGTTTCCAGGCCGAAAAAGATTTCCCGGCACCATTGTCCGGGAAATCTTCTTTATTATTAACTTTGGACTGCAAAGTACTTTCAAATGAAGGACATTCACGACTATCAGAAAGACATCGCCTCCATTCGCAGCATGATGGAGCGATCGGCAAAATTTCTATCGCTCAGCGGATTAGCCGGGGTTCTCGCGGGCCTCTACGCCCTGGCTGGCGCGGCCATCGCTTATCGGATGGTCCATTATCCGCTTTCCCCATTCGACTACCGCCAATACTCGATCAACGAAGGCGATACTTTGCTCAGGCTGATCCTGGTCGCCGTGGCTGTGCTGGTGGCCTCGCTGGCCACCGGATTTTGGCTGAGCCACAAGAAAGCGAAGAAACACGGGATGAAGTTGTGGAACCCCGCCAGCCGTATCATGTTCATAAATATCTCCATACCCCTGGTCACGGGTGGTATATTTGCGCTGATCATGCTGTATACCGGTCACTTCGGACTCGCCGCCCCAGCCTGTCTCATCTTTTATGGCATCGCACTCATTCAGGGAAGCTCAAATACATTTGTTGAGGTGCGCTACCTCGGCTTCTGTGAGATAGCACTGGGCCTCATCTCCGCCGCACTGCCCGGCTTTGGTTTACTCTTTTGGAGCCTCGGCTTTGGAGTACTCCATATAGTATATGGCGCGGTCATGTATAACAAATACGATAAGTGAAGAACCCATTCGACAATCTCGATCGAATCCTGGAACACCGCGCGCGGTTGCAGATTATGTCCGTCCTGATCGCAACCCCTACGGCGGATTTCAACACGTTGAAGGAAATGCTCGGCGTCACTGACGGCAACCTGGCATCGCACATCAAAGCGCTGGAAAAGGAAAAATATCTTTCGGTGAACAAATCGTTTGTCGACCGAAAGCCAAATACCCGATATAAGATCACGGAAAAAGGCCGCCATGCATTCAAAAAGCACCTCGACGCCCTGGAAGAGGTGGTTAAGCAACAGAAATAGTTTTTTTTCGTATTATACTTTGAAATTAAAAGTACTTTCAAATCGTCGACCAAAATACTAACAACAGCAGTATGGAAAATGCAACATCGTCTCCCTTTAACACGCTCCTGGAACGGTTCAACCGCTGGATCCAGGAATCGATCATGATCAAACTTTTGTCTATCGGATTCCTCATGCTCATCCTCCTGATTCCCTCGGCGTGGATCCGGGAACTGATTTACGAACGCCAACAACGCGCCGACGAAGCCATGGAAGAGGTAACCAGCAAGTGGTCCGGCTCCCAGACACTCACAGGACCAGTGCTCGTCATCCCCTACACCAGTCGCGAGGTAATCGACCGCGGCAAGGATGGTAAGGAAATACGGGAACACATAGAAAATGCCTTTTTCCTTCCCGAGCACCTGGATGCAAGCGGGACCATTGACCCCGAGGTCCGCCATCGCGGAATCTTCGACGCGGTCGTCTACAAGGCATCGCTGACTTTGCAATCGACGTTCTCTCAACCCGACTTCAAGAAACTCTCGATCCCCGAAGATCTTGTTCGTTGGGATGAGGCTTATTATGTCTTCGGAATCACGGATGTTCGCGGCATCAACGACAGCCTGGCCATCATCGCCAACGACGTCGCGCTCGAAGCGGAGCCCTCCAATGATATCGGCGTCACCATCCGCAAGACAAACCGGCAAACATCCGACTCCTACTTCAGCGAAAAGCCAACGCCGTCCGGATCATCAAACAAAGGCATTATGGCGAAGGCAGGATGGCATGATCAAAATAGTTTTGCGAGCAAAGTCGATATCCAACTGAGTCTCAAGGGAAGCCGCAGCCTCGAATTCATCCCGGTAGGAAAAACTACCGCCGTGAAACTCAGTGGCCAATGGAATAATCCGAGCTTCGATGGTGCATTTCTGCCAGACAGCCACGAAATAAGTGAAAATAGCTTTGCGGCCAATTGGAAGATCCTGCATTTCAACCGGCCATTTTCCCAACAATGGGTCCAGAATAACCAGGAACTCGGCGATAGCAACTTCGGTGTTAAGCTGTTACTGCCTGTGGATCAATATCAAAAAAGCATGAGAACCGCCAAGTACGGCGCGCTAATCATTCTGCTCACGTTCATGGCGTTGTTCCTCCTGGAGATCACACAGAAGATACGGATCCACCCATTCCAATACATCCTCATTGGAGCTGCGCTGACTATCTACTACACGCTATTGCTCAGTTTGTCGGAGCACATCGGCTACAACGCCGCATATGTCATTGCCTCTCTGGCAACTGTTACCCTGGTTTCGCTTTATTCGCGATCGTTTTTCCCGGCGGCGCGCTTATCAATCCAACTGGCCGCGCTTATGGGTGTGTTCTACACCTTCATATTCCTTATTATCATGGAGCAGGACTTCTCCCTGTTGCTCGGCAGCGTCGGATTATTCATCATCATCGCGACGCTGATGTACTTTTCGAGAAATGTAAAGTGGTACAAGGAAGTGCCCCAGTAGCAGGGCCACGAAAATTGCCCCGGTCCCGGCCAAGTGGCGCCTGGAACGGGGCTTCCCTTTTTCATTCCTTTTCCAGGAATGGGTATCGATAGTCCAGAGGAGGTGCGAACGTTTCCTTGATCGTCCTGAGCGAGACCCATCTCAGCAGATTTACTTTCGCCCCGGCCTTGTCGTTGGTCCCGGAACCTCGCGCGCCTCCAAACGGCTGTTGTCCGACGACCGCGCCGGTAGGCTTATCATTGATATAGAAATTCCCAGCCGCGTTCGCGAGCTTCTTCGTCGCCAGTTCGATGGCATAGCGGTCCTGCGCGAATACCGATCCGGTCAGCGCATAGGGCGATGTCTGGTCGACCAACTCCAGCGTCTGCTCGAAGTTCTCAGAATGATAGACGTATATGGTGAGCACTGGTCCGAAGATCTCCTCGCACATCGTCACAGAAGACGGATCTTTTGTAACGATAATCGTGGGCTCAACAAAGTAACCTTTCGACTTGTCATATTTCCCGCCGGCAATGATCTCATTCATTGGATTCTTGCGAGCCTCTTCGATGTAGCGCGTGATCGAGTCAAAAGCCTTTTCATCGATCACGGCGTTGATAAAGTTTCCGAGGTCCTCCGTACCGCCCATCTTGAAACTCTTGAGATCATCGAGCAACAGCTTTCTGACTTCGTCCCACAGGTTGGATGGAATATAAGCCCGGGAGGCCGCCGAGCATTTTTGTCCCTGATATTCGAAGGCCCCACGCGACAGGGCGGTTGCCAATGCACGTGAATGCGCACTCTTATGGGCCACAACAAAATCTTTTCCCCCCGTTTCCCCGACAATGCGGGGATACGAACGGTACTTGTGAATGTTGTTCCCAATGGTCTTCCACATACCCTGGAATACTCCAGTGCTTCCAGTGAAGTGAAGTCCCGCGAAGTCGCGGTGGCTGAATATCACATCGCCGGCGTCCGGCCCGCTTACATAAATGAGATTGATCACACCATCGGGTAGCCCGGCTTCGCGCAGCACCTGCATGATCATGTTTGCGCCGTAGATCTGCGAATTGGCCGGCTTCCACACAACTGTGTTACCCATCATCGCCATGCTTGTAGGGAGATTTCCCGCAATAGCGGTGAAATTGAACGGCGTCAGGGCAAACGTAAATCCTTCCAATGGCCGGTATTCCATCCTGTTCCAGACTCCGGGCGACGACTCGGGCTGCTCATGGTAGATCTGGGACATGTAGTATACATTGAACCGCAGAAAATCAATCAGCTCGCAGGCTGAGTCGATCTCTGCCTGAAAAACGTTTTTCGATTGACCTAACATCGTAGCCGCATTCATCTTGTAGCGATATGGTCCTGCCATCAGATCAGCGGCTTTCAGGAAAATACTGGCGCGCTGTTCCCACGACAAATTTCCCCACATCTCGCGCGCATTAAGTGCTGCCTGAATGGCTTGTTCAACGTGAGACTTGTCACCCTGGTGATAGTACCCCAGCACATGTTGATGATCATGCGGTGGAGTGAGTTTCTTTTTCTTTCCCGACCGCACCTCTTCACCGCCGATATACATGGGCACATCCAATTCGCGGCTACGGGCGTCTGCCAGCGCCTCCTTCAACAGCTTTCGCTCCGGCGACCCCGGGGCGTAACTCTGAACGGGTTCATTGCGGGGAATGGGTACGTTGTAAAAACCTTTGGACATCGTATTTGATTTAAGTTTTCAGGAGTGCAAATGTAATAATGTTCATTCATTCCGTTCACGAGACCCGTCGCTGTATCAGAGTATTTCCCGAAGCTCGGAAAGGGAATGAATCTCGTGCCTGACATCGGCATCATGACTCACACGTGCGGGATTATAAAACACGGGATCGATCGCCGCGTTTATCGCTCCCGCAATATCCGTAAGCAGGTTATCGCCGATCATGACCGCTTCCCTTGCGCTGACGCCATTGGCATTCAACGCGTAATGGAAAATTTCTGCCGCCGGTTTCTTAAAGCCAGCCTTCTGCGAGGTCACGACATGATCAAAGAAACGGCGAATGTCGCCCGACGACAATTTCACGTGCTGAATTTCTTCAAAACCGTTGGTGACAACAGTCATGGAGTAATGCTCTGATAAGTATTCGAGGGTTTCGATCGCATGGGGAACGAGTCCATTCTTCTTAGGACAGTTGTAGAGGTATTCCACCGAAATCTCCTCACACAATTTTTCGTCATGGACGCTGAAATGCTCAAGGATTTGTTTGAACCGCTCCTTGCGTATAGTCTCGCTGCCGATCACGCCGCGGTCATAGAGTTCCCAAAGTCCGTCATTGACCGTCTTGAACTTTTGCTGAAAACGCTCAACGTCCACGACGCCGCGGGCGGCCAGGCCGTAAGTCTCATAGATGTCGCGAAGCGTGTCGCAGCTGTTGGTTTCGTAGTCCCACAGGGTGTGATCGAGGTCGAAAAAAATACACTTATACGGTCTGTCCATGGACAATATTTATGGTTAGCCCGCTTTTTGCCATGCTTGAATTTGGGCTTTGTTGACGGCCAACTCGCGGTTTGTGTAAAGGGTCTGATACAATTGCTGGTCCCGCTCCAGCTGCTGATCCTTTCTTAAGAACTGGAAAATCTGCTTAAGAATTTCATAGACCTCGTCCTTGATCTGGTAGAAAACCCAGTGATTGTAGCGGCGAAAGCTCACGATGCCGGAATTCTTCAAATAAATCAGGTGCCTGGACGTTTTAGCCTGCGTGAACTCGAGGACTTTTTCCAGGTCGGAAATGCACGTCTCCCCGTTCATAAAAATCAGGTACAAAATGCGCAGCCTCGATTCGTCGGCACATGCCTTGAAAATCTGTGATCCGAGGGTCAAATTGAAACTTTTAAGGCGCATTATGCATCTTAAATAAAGGCCAAAGTTAATCATTAGGCTGGCATTGGCCTTATTTTTATATTTATGGTTTAATCGTCGGCGAGGGTGAGTCTCAGAAAAAATCATTTCATTCTACTGGTCATAACACTGGCTTGCTGGCTTGGGTTCTCCAGCCATGCCGACGCCCAGCAGCAAAAGCGAGTCATCCAACTTTCCGGTATTGTCATGGACACCGTTTCCGGTCCCGTTCCAGGAGTCCATGTTTACATTCCCAAGGCCGGCCGAGGTGTCACTACCAATGCTGTAGGGTTCTTCTCGTTGCCCGTACTCGTCGGTGACAGTATCGTGATCAGCTCCGTTGGCTACAAACGCCAGCATTACATTGTCCCGGAAAACGCGCCGGAGTATTGGACCATCTTTGTTCCGATGGTGGAGGACGTCACCTACCTCCAGGAGATCGTGATTGTGCCGTATCCGACAGAAGAAGTTTTTAAGGAAGCCGTGCTTGCTCTCAACCTTCCACCCGACGACGGCATTGACAAGAAAAATCTCAATGCTGAATTGCTGGCGCTGATCCTTCAGACTACGCCGATGAATGGTCCGCTCAATCAACGGTATGCGCTCGACCAATGGGCAGCTTCTCAAAACTCCAAGTTTCAGCCCGTCACTAACCCGTTCCTCAACCCGTTCAACTGGGCCAAGTTCTTTAACGGCTTGAAGAAGAAAAAGAACTAGTTCCGGGTTCCTGGCTCAAAATTGCAATCACCACGGATCTCATGCCCGTCAAAATAACCGGACCCGTTCAGTGGGGCATCATTGGCTGCGGCGATGTATGCGAAGTCAAAAGCGGTCCTGCGTTTAGCAAGGTACCGAACTCCCATCTCGTTGCTGTGATGAGGCGCGATCGCGCGAAAGCGAAAGATTTTGCCGGACGACACCACGTTGCCCGCTATTACACAGATGCCGATGAGCTGATCGCCGACGATCATGTCAATGCCATTTATGTCGCGACTCCCCCTGCCTTCCATGAGGACTATACGATCCGCGCACTGAAAGCGGGCAAGCCTGTGTATGTCGAAAAACCGGTGTCGACGAACGCCGCGTCAGTAGTGCGAATGATGATTGCTGCAAAGGATTTTGGCCAGCGCGTCGTGGTCGCTCATTATCGCCGTGGACTATCGCTTTTCCGGGAGGTCAAGTCGATTGTTGAAAGGCAAGTGATCGGACCTGTCAGGCAAATCCACGTCCGTACATTTCAACCTCACAAGAACATACGATCATCCGACAACTGGCGGGTGATACCAGAATTGTCCGGAGGCGGACTCTTTCACGATCTCTCCCCTCATCAACTGGACATTCTCTACTGGATTTTCGGAGAACCCGGCCGTGTGCAAGGTCATTCGATAAACCGATCGCGACAGTACGATGCACCAGACTTCACATTCCTCGAAGCACGGTTCAAAAATGAAGTTCATTTCAAGGGAGAATGGACCTTCAATGTCGGTGAGAATGAGGCTGAGGACAGCTGCGAAATTATCGGGCAGAACGGGAGGATGAGATTTTCATTCTTCAAGAGATCCACCATAGAGCTGACGACCGACGAAGGCGGCCAAATCCTGAAGTTTGACTATCCCGAAAATATTCAGCGGCCAATGATCGAGGCTACAGTGAAATTCTTTCGCGGCGAGGGGCCGAACCCATGCCCGCTGAACGATGCACTCGTCACTATGAAAATGATGGATTCGGTGACAAAGCCCGGACATTAAAATATTAGTTATTTTAAGGTCTGGTAGGGTATTGGGAATTAAAACGCCGCCGAACAATGGTTCCGATTCCCTGGTTTTGGAAAAAAGACAACCACTCTCTATTTCCGACATGAGATTTACATCCGATGGTTTCGAACTCGCTGCAACTGATCTGTCTGACCACCTCGGATGCAAACACCTTACGCAACTCAGCCGGAAGGTAGCACTCGATGAACTCAAAAGGCCATACCGGAACGATCCCTCGCTGGACGTGCTGATCAAACGCGGTCAGGATCACGAAAAAGCCTATGTGGAATTGCTGAAAGGCCGCCGGCTCCGTGTAATCGACGTACGGGGAAAATCGCCGGAAGCAACGCTGTCGGCTATGCGCGAAGGATGGGACGTCATCACCCAGGCGAATCTTTCGAACGACAAGTGGACCGGCTACGCCGACATTCTCTTAAAGGTCAACAGCCCCAGCAATCTCGGGGCGTGGTCCTATGAAGTTCAGGATACCAAACTTTCGCAGCAGACACGCGCCTCCACCATCCTCCAGCTTTGCCTGTATTCCGATCTCCTCACCCAACAACAAGGTACGGCTCCCGTTCGGATGTACGTGGTCAAGCCCGGTGACGACTTCCCTACAGAAGAATTCTTCTACGCCAGTTTTCAGGCATACTACCGCCTGGTCAAAAGCAATTTCGAAAAGATAATGGACGGCCCGGCGCTCGAAACCTATCCCGAACCGGTACCCCAATGCGATATCTGCAACTGGTGGAGGCATTGTGATACACGCCGTCACCACGACGATCATCTTTCGCTCGTCGCGGGCATCCGAACGATGCAAATCGAGGAGCTTCGAAAGAAAGATATCCACACGCTCGCCGCTTTTGCCACGACGGAAACACTTAGCCGTCCTGAACGAGGTAACTATGAAACCCTGTTGCGAAAAAAGGCACAGGCCAAAGTACAACTCGAAGGACGGACGAAACAGTCGATGCACTTCGAGTTTCTTGACGTAGAAGCAGGACGTGGACTCAACCGCCTGCCCGAACCCAATCCCGGCGACATCTATTTCGACATAGAGGGAGACGCATTCTATCCCGATGGCAGCCTTGAATATCTTTTCGGCTACGCGTATGCGGAACCCAACGGCGCACTGGTCTATAAAAAGCACTGGGCAACAAACCGGGTTCAGGAAAAGCACGCCTTCAAAGCCTTCATGAACTTTGTTGCGGACCGCTGGAAAAAATATCCCGACCTCTACATCTATCATTTCTCGCCGTATGAACCTTCTGCCGTAAAGCGACTCGCCCGCGTGCACGCGATGTTTGAAAGCGAGGTAGACGAACTGCTGCGATCTGAACGGTTCATCGATCTCCACCGGACCTGCAAGGAAGCCATCCTCGCCAGCGTTGAGCGATATTCCTTAAAAGATTTGGAGAGATTCACTTCCTACACCCGACAGATCGAACTGCACGACGCCAGTGTGGCACGCAAGAATGTCGAAGTAGCGCTTGAACTTAACGACATCGCCAGCATACCAGAGGCGACTTTGAAAATTGTTGAACAATACAACGAGGACGACTGCATCGCGACACGCGAACTTCATGTGTGGCTGGAGAAACTCAGGACGGAGCAAATCGGCAAGGGCTGTACTTTCCAGCGTCCCGTTCCTGACGAGAGCAAGCCTAACGAAAAGATCCAGCAGATGGAAGTGCGGTCAAAGGCCATCTTCGAAAGCCTGACGAAATCTCTTCCGGAAGACCAGACGCAATGGACGGACGAACACCGCGCGAAATGGCTGCTGGCAAACCAGATCGACTACTTCCGCAGGGAAGATAAAAGCGCATGGTGGGACTACTACCGCGTACATGAACTCGACCATGAAGAATTGCTCGACGAACGCAAGGCCATTAGCGGCCTCGCCTACATGGAAACACTTCCGCTCAAAGGGCGCGACCGCGTACCCATGCAGCGCTACACTTTTCCCCCGCAGGAGATAGGAATCGACGAAGGTGATGAACTGCATGAAGTGAAGGGTGAAAAGATAGGAACGGTCGTCGATGTTTCACTGGAGCACCACACCGTCGACATCAAGAAGATGGCAAAGACCGTCGACAGACATCCTCATGCTGTTCATGTCTTTGACCGGATTAGTCCGGATACACTAGCGAATTCGCTCATGAGCCTCGCCAATGAAATTGACGAGAACGGGTTGGACCCCGCCTGGGATTACCGCGCATCGAAGGACTTGCTGATGAAACGCAAACCCAGGCTGACTGATGGGGAAGAAGGTGTTTTTCCCAAGGAAGGCGACGATCCCGTATCGGTCGCCATACAAACGGCCCTGAACCTCAACCAGAGTATTCTGCCTATCCAGGGACCTCCCGGAACGGGCAAGACATACACGGGTGCGAAAATGATCGTCGAGCTCATACGCGCGAAGAAGCGTGTGGGCATCACCGCCATAAGCCATAGCGTGATCAGGACCTTGTTTGAAAAAGTGCACACCCTCAGTCAGGCAGATGGTCAACGCATGGGATTCGTTCACAAGGTAACGGACAAGTCAGAAAACTGTCCGGAATGGGTGATTGAGGAAAACGATATTAAGAAAGTGTTTCAGGCGCTTGACCACGGCAATATTGTCGGGGGAACGGCGTGGCTATGGGCAGACGATCAGGCGGTCGGGAAACTGGACTACCTCTTCATCGATGAAGCAGGACAGATGTCGCTCTCGCAGGCGCTTGCGGCATCGCGTGCAGCAAAGAATATCGTCTTGCTCGGCGATCCGCAGCAGCTGGAACAACCACAACGCGGGGCTCACCCCGAAGGCAGCGATGTTGCTGCACTCACCTACTTGCTTGAAGGACATCCGACCATGCCTGAAGGTAAAGGACTTTTCCTCGGTGTCACACGCCGGTTGCATCCATCCATCGCGGCGTTCACTTCAGAGATCTTCTATGAAGGCAGGCTTCAGTCACTGGCGGGCCTGGAGAAGCAAGTTCTCAGCGGAGGAACACGATTCGACGGCGCGGGACTGTATTACGCTCCCGTTGAACACAAGGGTAATCAAAACCGGTCGGACGAAGAAATTCAGTGCATCGGCCACATCGTGGAAGAACTCGTTGCGCGCGGACGATGGACCGACGCCCGGGGAGAAACACGCGCCATGACGAAAGACGATATCCTCATCGTGGCCCCATACAACGCACAGGTGGCGGCCCTCAAGGAAAAATTCCCTGATGTACCCGTAGGTACCGTGGACAAGTTCCAGGGCAAAGAAGCACCAGTGGTCCTCTACTCAATGACGAGTTCATCGGTCGAGGATGCTCCGCGCGGGATGAATTTTCTTTTCAATCCCAACCGGTTCAATGTCGCGACCAGCAGAGCACGGTGCATTTGTATTTTAGTAGCCTCTCCGAAACTGGTGGAGGCGGATTGTCGATCCATTGAACAGATGAAGTGGGCGAATGCATTGTGTCGGTATGTGGAGACGGCGCGAACTCCAAAATGACATATGAAGAACATTTCCTTTTCCCTCGTCTGCTTCGTATTAGCTTGCACTAATCCCAGGGCGGATTTGTCCGTGGGGGAAATGCAGGCCATCGAAGTTGAAGTTAGAAAGGTGCTGAATGCCTACTACTCAGCCATCCGGTCCGAGGGACTCCTTGCCGAATTCGACTACCTGGACTCGTCAGAGAATTTCTTCTGGGTGCCTCCGGGAGTGTCGATGGCTCTGCCATACGATTCGATCGCCAAAATCATCCGTCGAAATGCTGCACGGTTCAGCTCCGTCGATAACTCATGGGATACTTTGGTCATTAGGCCAATAAACCATGAGCTCGCTATTTACACGGGACGTCTCCGTTCAATGGTTACGGACACTGCTGGGGTGCAAACCACGACTAGACTGGCGGAAACTGGTGTTGTGACCAAACAAGATGATCGGTGGAAGTTATTGAGTGGCCAAACATCCGTTGTTTCAGAATAAAATCACCTCCTCGCCGCCGGAAAAATCGGAACCGTCATTAACTCAGCATGTCGGACAAGTGTGATATCGACATCGCGTAGAATATCTTTGTGAGTGAGTTCCTTAAATAAATCATGCAGCGTATTGACGTGCTTCCCATTGAATGAAACAATAATATCACCATCGCGCACCTGCGACCGCGCCGCCGGTGAGTCCTTTTCAATACTGACAACAAACAATCCTTTCGCGTTGGGCAAATGGTAATGCCTCAATATTTTCGGATTGACCGGCACCTCCTGCAAGGCCATTCCCAGGTAGGCCTTGAAGACCTTGCCGTCGCGAATCAGTTGACTTGCAATTTCTTTAGCTGTATTGATATCCACCGAAAAACTCAATCCCTGTGCGCCGCTGATCATCGCCGTGTTGACGCCTACGACTTCAGCATCAGTGTTGATCATGGGGCCACCCGAGTTTCCTGGATTGAGTGCCGCATCCGACTGAATGACATTGTCGACGAGATGGCCGGATTGCGTGCGCAGCGATCGTCCCAATGCACTGACGACGCCTGCCGTGACTGTATGCTGGTAACCGAACGGGTTGCCGATCGCGATCACGAACTGGCCGATCTGGAGTTGGGAGGCATCGCCAAGACGAGCAACGGAATAGCCATCGCTGTAAATCTTTAGGATCGCCAGGTCGGTGTCGGGGTCTTCGCCCACCAACACCCCTTCGATCTCGTTTTCGTTCAGCAGGCTGATCATGATCTTTTCAGCCCCATGGACGACGTGGCTGTTCGTGAAAATCAGTCCGTCCGACGAAAAGATGAATCCCGAGCCCGACCCGGCCGGACGTAGCTTACCCTTGATCGCTTTGTACACATCGATCTTAACCACGGCATTCTTGACCTGGTCAACCGCGCCGATGATCATTTGTGAAAAAGTATCCATGCGGAGCCGGGGCGCAAATATCCTTCCACGACCGATTTGGGGATTATTCGACATGGAAAGAGGTCAAAATGTCGTGAAAAGGCATACAATAAGTGGAGTCGCCAACACGACGCCCGACCCAAATTCATGGACAATCCTGCCAGTTTAGCGGTGTTCAACAGGTAAGTCTTACATTCCCTTTTCGAATGCACCCCTAATGTTGATCTTTACAGCGCCATTTGTTGTTTAACAGCCGTGCGCTACCTCTTCCCTTTAATTGTAGTTTTTGGATGCTCGTGGTATAACAGGCAACCTCTCGGAGAGGTCGAAACCCCGCATTGGGACAATAGTTTTGATTCTTCGAAGCTGGATCAGGCCCACCTTGTCGCCCGCAGACTGACGGAACATTTCTACCGGACGAATCACTACCAGCTCGTGTGGACGGATACCGCAGGCACGTTACCCGTCGGCGATTCAATGGTCGCCATCATACGTTCCGCAGCACGCTACGGACTCGAACCGTCTGACTACCACATTGACAGGATCGATGCCCTGTTGCTGAAGACGAAAGATGACCCCGCCCGTTTGGATCTCGACTTTTATCTCACAGACAGTTTCTTCGCTTTCTATTGCCACCTGGGCAAAGGCCGGATCACGAAGAAACTGGATTGGATTGACCTCTCAGGGATCGAGAACGCCGCTGCCTTGACCGCACTTCGTCAGGGAATCAACGACAACAACATTCGTGCTCAGTTGGAATCACAGGAACCGCGGCACTCACAATACCATGAACTGAAAGCGGAACTTGCGCGGCGATTAAACGAACAATCTCCCGATGACAAAGTATCTGCAGCGATTACCACCTTGAAAGTCAATATGGAGCGTTGGCGATGGATTGAAAAACCTCTCCCCGACCGTTACATTGCCGTCAATGCGCCGGCGTTCAAGATGTTTGTGATTGAGAATGATTCGGTTGTGTTGGAATCAAGAGTGATTGTCGGCAAGAAAAACACACCCACGCCGGAGCTTACCAGTGTGATCCGTTCTTTTACCATTTACCCCTACTGGCATGTGCCGCGGAGTATTGTGAAGGAGATTCTCCCTCACATCCAGGCCGACTCGACTTACATGGCACGGCACAACTACCAGATTTTGGATAGCGACGGCAAGGTGATGGATCCGTCCATCCTCGACTGGTCCTCCTTTACACCAGAGAAATTCCCCTACACCCTGCGGCAGCGCGAGGGGTCCGAGAATTCCATGGGTGTTCTCAAGTTCATCTTCGCGAACAACTACAACGTGTTCCTCCACGATACAAACGCGCGGGGATTGTTCGGACGCGAGGACAGGGCATTGAGTCACGGATGTGTCCGTGTTCAAAAAGCTGTTGCATTGGCGCACTACCTCGCGAAGGACGACGACACGTATGTGGGACCCGAAGACTTGGATCAGTACTTATTGCTGCAGCATCGCATGGACGTCAAGGT
>CAZLWX010000089.1:0-16795 GCA_964563295.1 uncultured Roseivirgaceae bacterium
GGAACACGCAGGCTGAACCCCATAACTTGTCGTTGGTGAAGAACTCTCCCGAAAAAAGATCGCGGATTGCGAAGCTGATGACCGTTACCTCAATTGGAAAAAGAGCTCCGTGTAAAAACAGAAGGTATAACTGGCGGTTTGGAAACGCGATGAATTTATAGTACGGAAAGTCGCCTAAAATTCCAGTCGTAACAATGATCACGAGGACTACAAAAATGGTATTGATCAGCGTCTTGCTCGACGTAAAATTCCGGAGCAAATCCCAGAGGAGAAAAGCATAGGTTGCGGCGAACGAAACATAGATGGTAAGGACAAACTTCCCCGTCGGGCTTGCGCTGTCGCGGATAATGACCTCCGAGAGCGTCATCCCAAGAACAACCATGACGATCTGGATGGTGACGATGTTCCGGTAGTCTTTGTGCTTCTCTCGCTGGAGGTCGAATTTCGAAAGCGAGTCGATGATCGATCTGAACATGTGGGGTAATGTGACTTGAAATTTAATACTCTCGTCGGAATTTTGTGGGGTTGCTTGCAAAAAACGACTACTTTGCGCGTTTCAGGACCGATCGTAGATGGCCAGGCTAATTGCTCTTGTTGCATTACTCGCATCAATGCCTGCGATGGTCAATGGCCAGCACCGGCCTTTTGACAGTTTAACCCACGCCCTTGAAACCTCTTCCCGCGACGCACACCGGGTGGATATTCTGAACCGTTTATCGCACGCGTACTATGACTATGACGCCCAGGAAGGTTTGAAGTATGCCCAGGAGGCACTGGAACTAGCCCGGCGTCTGGACTATCGCAAGGGTGAACGACAGGCCCTTACATTAAACGGTTATTTCTTCTTCACGCGCGGTGCCTATCACGACGCACTGAATTTCTATAGGCAAGCCGCGAACCCCGACCTCGATGATGATGAACTCCTCGGCTACAACTGTGTTCTGGTTGGGAACGTTTACAGAGCCACCGCATCGTACGATTCGGCACTCCAATCTTATCAACAGGCTGTTGACTTGTTGACGAAAATTGGATCACCACTGCAATTGGCATTTGCCTACCGAAACATAGCGAGGCTGCACCTGCTCCAATGGAAGAATGAACAAGCCCGTGACTACCTGAACAAAGCCCTTGACCTGTATCGCGAAAACAAGAATGGCTACGGGATATCCGAAACTCTGTTTACCCTTGCGGAGGTGGAAAGCAATCTCGCCGATTTCAACGCGGCAAATGATGATGTCAGGCAGGGATGCGAGATGGCTGGCAAGACAGGCGACCAGTTTCTCACGATGAGGTGCCTGGTCAGCGAAGGCGGAAGGCTCAGACAAGCCGGCCAGCATACCCAGGCGCTTACAAAATACTTCGAGGCCCTGGGCATCCTTCAGTCGGCCGACATGGCTTCACTACTTGCCTCATTGTACGCCGACATCGGCGAAGTGTACCGTGCGATGGCTCAGTATGAGATCGCTCGCCGGTACTACAATGAAGCACTAAAGATCGCCGAACCAATCGGTGTTAGGTTTGAAATTGCCAGGTTGTACGTTGGTATGTCGGCGCTGTTGAGGAATCAGGGCGCTTTCGCGGAAGCCCATGAGTATGCCAACAAAGCTTTGGCGATTCACAAGGACATCAGCAATGAACATGGCATCGCCGTCTGCGATAACCTGATCGGCACCATCTATTACCAGGAAGGTAAGTTCGACCAGGCCGCTGCGTCGCTGAATGCAGCCCTGGCTATCCGCCGGCGACTGAACCACCGCGAGGGGATCTCCGGCACGCTCTATAATCTATCGCTGGTATACGCCGCGCGCAATGATTTTCAATCGGCGGTAAATCTCCAGCAAGAGGCCCTGTCCCTTGAAAAGTCGGTGGGGAACACATATAGCATAGCCTATTCCCATAATCGACTGGGAAGCCTGTACGCCAGGCTGGGCAGATTTTCACTGGCAGAATCGCACCTGAAAGAGGCGCAGACCATCGCGGCCAGCTCAAATTCACCCGGTCTCCTGATGAACAATAATCTTCAATGGGCCAGTTATTATGAAGCCCGTCATAAACCGGCTCAAGCGCTGGCTCATTATAAGTTGTATTTACAGAACCGCGACAGCGTATACAGCGACATCGGTGCCCAACGCCTCGCGGAGCTTCAGGCGTTGTATGCACTGGAAAAAAAGGACCAACAGATACGTCTCCTCAACCAGGAGAAGCTTCTTAACAGGAATGAGATCGAGATACAGCGAGCTCATATCAACCGTCAGAAAACCATTATCGCTTCCGCGGTTGTAGGTTTGGTCCTTGTCACGCTCCTGCTCTATATGGCATATCGGTACAGCTCCAGGCTGAAGAAAGCCAACCGCGAAATTCACCAACAGAAAGAGAAAATCCAGTCTCAGTCCAGCGAGCTGATCGAGGCTAACCGGACAATTGCAGAAATCAACAGAAAGCTCGAGACCAAAATTGAAGACCGCACGCAGGCCCTAAGTCAGGCCTACAAGGAGTTGGATACCTTCTTTTATCGCTCGTCTCACGACTTCCGGCGGCCGTTGACTACCTTTCTAGGCCTGGCTGAAGTGGCCAAGGTCACGGTTAGGGATCCGGCTGCGCTCGAACTTTTTGAGAAGGTGAGGGATACGGCCTCCAACCTGGACAAGATGCTGACCAAGCTGCAGTCCATCAGTGATACGGGCACCCAGCAACTCGTGTACAAGGAGGTTCACCTCAAAGACATCTTTGACACGGTATGCGATAACTTCCGCGATGAGATCAGGCGTCGGAATATCCGTACGAGCGCGGATGTCAATCTAAAGTCGCCATTTATTTCATATCCAGCCATGATCCGCATCATTATTGAAAACCTGCTGGAGAATGCGATCGAATTTTCGGGTACGGAGAAACCCTTTATCCGGTTGCGCGCCACCCAGAGCGGAGATTGTGTCACGATCGACATCCAGGATAACGGGCAGGGTATTGGTCGCGAGTATCAGGACCAGGTCTTCGATATGTATTTCAGAGGAAATGAACGGTCGAAAGGAAATGGTCTGGGGCTCTATATTGTAAAAAAAGCCGTCGAAAAACTCAACGGCTCCATTACGTTTTCGAGCATTCCTTTAGTGGGCACAACCTTTACGGTGATGCTGCCCATCTCGTTGGGCGACGATTAATGCCCCGGGCGAACTGATTACGCGCTGATGACTTTTGCAGTCTCCGGGTCCCAATTAATGATCTTCTTTTCAAAGTAGCTCTTGTTGCTGGCCAGGGCTGGTCCCGCGGCGCGCATTCCGAAAAGGGCATTTTCCTTAACGGGGATGTTTTCGCGGATCGCGCGGTAGAAGTTCGTATGATGGGCGATGTCGTCGCTGTAACCTTCGGGTGCGCGGTACTCCGTTTCAGGCTGGAGCATTTCCACTTGCTCTGCCGGGTGATTCGCACGATACCATTCCTCAAATTCCTTTTGCTGCGCCGATGAGAACGTGTCGAAGGAGTCCCATCCTCCATAGCCTGGATATTTGGGTGTCTTCCGGCGCTGGACACGAATGGTGGTGCCGGACAACGTGATGACGCCATCAGAGCCCACTAATCGCAGTCGCGAGCCGCCGCCGTCGCCGCTGACAAAGTTCACACGCATTTGCAGGTTGAACGGACTGTACTTATCCGTCCCTGGATAATCGTATAGTCCACAGATAATATCGGGAACATCGCGGCCATCCTTAAAGTACCTCAATCCACCTGTAGCGTAAATGCGATTGGGTCCCGTCGAGTTTGTGACCGCGTGCAGTTTGGAGAACAAATGCACAAACAAGTCGCCGGCGATTCCGGTGCCGTAGTCCTGGTAATTTCTCCACCGGAAAAACCGCACAGGTTCATACGGTACTTTTGGCGCGTCGCCGATAAAGCTGTCCCAGTCGACGGTGCCGGCCTTCGCATCTGTGGGGATCGAATACTGCCACGCACCATTTCCCCCCTGACGGTCATTCCAGGTTTCGACCAGCACCAGGTCGCCAATGATCTTCGATTCAAACAGTTCACGCGCTTTGTCGGTAGAGATGGAACTGACGCCCTGACTACCCACCTGGAAAACCTTCCCGGTTTTCTTTTGTGTGGCGATCACCTCGGCGCCCTCCTCCAGTTTGTGGACCATGGGCTTTTCACAGTACACGTGTTTGCCCTTGTTCATGGCGTCGATTGAAATCCTGTCGTGCCAATGATCAGATGTGGCGATGATCACCGCGTCGACATCTTTTCTGTCGAGGATTTCCTTGTAGTTCTTCGTCGTCAGGATGTCTTTGCCGTATTTTTCCTTTGCGCGTTCCAGCCGGCCGCTGTAGAGGTCGCACACGCCCACCAGTTTTACGCCGGGGATCTGAAGGGTTGTTTGCAAATTATTGAACCCCATGATTCCGATGCCGATCACAGCGACGTTCACCTGGTCATTGGCTGAAAACTTCTTCCTGATGCCGGCTTGCGCCTGAAGCACTTCTACTTTAGGCCCACCAAACACGGATGGCGCCGTGCTGGCGATGAATGCTGTACCGATGGCTTTCCTGATAAAACTCCTCCTGGATCTGGCGTTAGAACGTGACATAATACTCGAATTTGTTTTCTGATTTTCGTGATCTTTTTTAGACGTTTGGAAGTTACGATATTTGACAAGAAAGCAAAACCCCGTTTATCCTGGCCCCATGAAGTTACCGCTATTGCGAAAAAAGAGTTTCGGTATTGACCTCGGCAACAACAACACTGTCGTCAGTGATCATGAGAATATCATTCTTGACCAGCCTTCATACATCGTCATTGACAAGTCGCGCAATGCCGTCCGGGCGGTAGGGACCGACGCATACGACATGTTTGAAAAGACACACCCTCTTCTCAAGCCGGTCAAACCAATGAAGGGCGGTGTCATTGCCGACCACGACTCGGCGGGGAAACTATTAGATGCGCTGATGAGGCGAGCCTACTCCTCGAAGTCCGTTCTTGACAGATACGATAGCATCATCGCCGGCGTGCCTTACAACACCACCAATGTGGAGAAGACTGCCATGCGGTCGATCATGGAGCAGTTTAATGCGAGCTCCGTGGACTTGCTCTATGAACCCGTGGCCGCGGCGATCGGGATGGGGCTGGACATCCAGCAACCTGATGGGAAAATGGTCGTCGACATTGGAGGTGGAATCACGGAGATCGTGATCATCTCCCTTTCGGGAATAGCATCATTCCAGTCCGTAAAAGTGGCGGGTGACACCCTTGACGAGGACATTCAGCACTACTTCCGGCGTGAATACAATATGTCGATTGGCCTGCGAACAGCTGAGCGACTGAAAATCCAGGCTGGCGCGGTGCAGGAGAGCCTCGTCAATCCGCCGGACGCCGCTATGGTAACGGGTAAGGATCTGATGAGGGGGATCCCGGTTACACGCAGGGTTGATCACGCCGAAGTTGCCCGGATCATTGACAGGTCCATTAGCGCGATCGAACTCGGCATTATTCAAACACTTGAAAAATGTCCGCCGGAACTCGCGGGGGATATTTACGGCAATGGCATTCATGTCACTGGTGGAACAGCCCGCCTCAGGGGACTGAAAGAACGACTTGAGAAAAAGACCGGCCTCCAGATTCACATCGACTCTGCCGCCCTTTTGTCGGTGAGCAAAGGCGTGGCGAAGGTTCTCCGTGAAAAGAAGAGGTACCGGGGAGTGCTATTCTGAACAGACTTATGGCCGGATTGTGGAAAGCATACCTTTGGCTTATCGGTTGGAACACGTCCGTTACATTTCCCTATCATCATCTGCCGAAGTTTATTGCGATCGTCGGTCCGCACACCAGTAACTGGGATTTTGTGATTGGCGTCGCGTACAGGAGTATGCTGGGGCTGGGCTACGTGAAGTTCCTTGGCAAGAAGGAGTTGTTCAGGCCACCCTTTGGGTGGATTTTCAGGATGCTGGGCGGCATTCCGGTGGATCGCCAGCAACATACCAACCTTGTCGACGAAGCTGCCGCCATCTTCAATAGCCGCGAATCTTTCGCTCTGGCCTTATCGCCGGAGGGAACGCGTAAGAAAGTCGATCGGTTAAGAACGGGCTTCTATTATATCGCCAGGAAGGCGGGCGTTCCCATCATCGCTGTGGGGCTGGATTACGCCAACAAAACCCTGATTTTTGGCGATGCCTTTATGCCTGAGGATCCCGTGAAGGATTTCGAAAGGATTATTGACTTTTACGATCCCATCAAAGGGCGTCACCCCGAACGGGGAATCACCGGGCAACAAAAAAGCGAACCGGTCCAGGGTTCGCTTTCTGAGCTCTGATTGTTGCATGATTACATGCCCGATCCGCCATCGTTGGATCCACCCGACATTCCTCCACCTGACATGCCACCGCCGGACATTCCTCCTCCCGACATGCCACCGGAACCTGATCCTGATGAACCGCTAGATGATGATCCGCTGCTGCTTCCGCCAAACAGACTCGACTGCGACGGTGCGCTTGGCGCCGGAGTAGGAGCAGGGCTCGAAAAAGGCCTTGCTGGTGGTGGTGTGGATGGCCTTGCGGGTGCGGCGGCCTTCGGAGCTGCCTTCCTGGGGGCGGCCTTCTTTTTCTTCGGAGCGGCTTTCTTTTTCTTTGGAGCGGCTTTCCGGGCGGACTTCTTAACCGCCTTCTTTTTTGCTTTCTTAGGGGCTTTCTTGGCGGACTTCTTTGCTGATTTCCTGGACTTCTTGGCAGCCTTCCGGGCTGCTTTCTTTGGTGCTTTCCTGGCAGCTTTCTTTGCTTTCTTAGCCATAGCTTGAAATTGTTTTAAGGTTTAATTCAGATTTGGGAGTTCGTTCGATACCGAACCGTTCACGTCAAAATATTAGGAGAGTGTGACACGCAAACCCTCATGAATTTCACAACGTGTAACTAATAGTAAGTTTAATGATTGCACCGGCAGAAAGCAAATTACCGCAACATTTTTTGCGCGACTCAGGATGGTTGTTTGAACAACCGGTTTTTCGTACGACCATAATCGCCTGGTGCGCTGGGACACGGGTCACTGCATTCGAATAAAAAAAGGTGACCCGTCGCAGGCCACCTTTGCTGAATAGGTCAGATCGCTTTACGCGTAGAGACTTTCTTTCTGCCTTGCAACCTTCTCGTTCTCAATGTATTCATCGTACGTCGTCAGCCGGTCGATATAACCATTAGGCGTAATCTCGATAATGCGGTTGGCCACCGTTTGAGTGAACTCGTGATCGTGGGAGGTGAACAGCACCGTTCCCGGGAAATCCTTGAGGGCATTGTTGAACGCTGTTATCGACTCGAGATCGAGGTGGTTGGTCGGCTCATCCAGGATCAACAGGTTTGCACCAGCCAGCATCACACGCGAGATCATACAACGAACGCGCTCGCCTCCGGAAAGGACATTGGCTTTTTTGAAGACCTCTTCTCCCGAAAAGAGCATTTTTCCCAAAAACCCGCGGATGTATACTTCATCCTTGCTGCCCTCCTCGGCGTAGCGCCTCAGCCAGTCGATCAAGTTATCGTCAGTGTCGAAGTATTGTTCATTGTTTGAAGGCAGGTAGGCCATGGTGATGGTCTGCCCGAAACGAAACTCACCTTTCGACGGTGCCAGCTCACCCGCAAGGACCCTGAAAAGGGACGTAGTGGCCACGCTGTCCTTGCTGAGGATGGCGATCTTATCACCCTTGTTCACAAAGAAATCAAGGTCACTGAACAACACATCGCCGCCCTGCGCGTAAGCGAGATTCTCGACCTGCAGAATCTGGTCACCGGCAGGACGTTTTTGTTGAAAAATGATTGCCGGATAACGGCGGTTGGACGGCTGAATCTCGTCAACGCTGATCTTCTCCAACAACTTCCGTCGACTCGTTGCCTGGCGCGATTTGGAGGCGTTGGCGCTAAATCGGGCGATGAACTCCATGAGTTCCTTGCGTTTTTCCTCGGCCTTCTTGTTGGCGGCGGACCGTTGTTGCAAGGCTAACTGGCTTGATTGGTACCAAAATGTGTAGTTACCGGTGTAAAGCCTTATCGCTTTGAAGTCGATATCGACAACATGCGTACAGACCGTGTCCAGGAAGTGGCGATCGTGTGAGACAACGATCACAGTATTCTTGAACTCGAGTAAGAAATCCTCAAGCCAGGTGATCGTGTCGAGGTCAAGATCATTGGTTGGCTCGTCCAGGATGAGAATATCCGGGTTTCCGAAGAGTGCCTGGGCCAGGAGCACCCGCACTTTTTGATTGCCGGCCAGGTCCCTCATGTGCTTATGGTGCAGGTCTTCGTGGATTCCCAACCCACTGAGCAGGGCTGCAGCGTCAGACTGTGCATTCCAACCGTCCATTTCCGCGAATTCAGCCTCCAGGTGAGATGCCGTCAGGCCATCGGCTTCGGAAAAATCAGGCTTGGCATAGATGGCGTCTTTCTCCTGCATAACCGACCACAGCTTTTCATAACCCATGATGGCAGTGTCGAGCACCACGACATCGTCAAATTGATGGTGGTTCTGACGGAGTACGGCCATCCGCTTACCGGGTTCAATAGAGACCGAACCGCTGGTGGGTTCTATGTCGCCTGCCAGTATTTTGAGGAAAGTGGATTTGCCGGCACCATTGGCGCCGATTACACCGTAACAATTGGCGCCGGTGAATTTGATGTCGACATGGTCAAAAAGTACCCGTTTGCCGAACTGTAAAGATAGACTGTTTACTGCGATCATGCCCGTTTCAAAAAATAAGCTGCAAAGGTACGAAAATAGCTCACACGAACGGGTTCCGTGTTCCATCTTTCGGGCGCGGGCTTCAGTGGCAGAGTGCTGGTCGCCGGCAGCCCGGCGGTCCGTCAGAGCCTTGTTTCGATGGAGACTGGATTCAACGAGAGGTTTCAGGTTCCTGGTTCCGGGTTCCGGGTTCCGTTTGTTGCCGGGTTCGTGGACCCCTTCAGATTTTTCATCACGTGCGGGTTAGTTTGCAGTTTGGTGAATAATAGGTTTTTATCATGACCACCAACGAAGCAGTAAGGACCCGGAACTCGTAACCCGCACAACCTGGAACCCGGAACCAGGAACCCGGAACTACCCTACGTGCGCGGACTGCACCACCTTTGCCCCTCGTTTTTCCAGGTCGAGTCTGGCAGCCTCAAATCCTTGCGCGTCGATTGGCCGAGTCGCATCTTCAATGACGAAAGTTGTAAACCCTGCTTGCCGGGCGTCAATCGCTGTATAGTAGACACAGTAGTCGGCGGCGAGTCCGCACACATAGACCGACTTGACCATCCGCTCCTTCAGGTACCCGGCTAATCCCGTGCTTTTCTTTCTTCCATTGTCATAAAACCCACTGTAGCTGTCGATCATCGGATCCATGCCCTTGCGGAAGATGCTTTCGACCTTGTTGAGATTGAGGTCCGGATGGAATCCAGCGCCGTGCGTACCCTGAACGCAGTGGTCGGGCCAGAGCACCTGCGGGAGCCCGGCGAGCATGATCTTGTCAAACGGATTTTTTCCGGCGTGACGCGATGCAAAACTCTGGTGATCAGGTGGGTGCCAGTCTTGCGTAGCGACGATGAGATCAAATCGCTTTTGCAATTCATTCACAAGGGGAACGATCGATTCCCCATCTGGCACTGCCAGACTTCCGCCACGGGTGAAATCATTCTGAATGTCAACAATGATTAAGGCTTTCATTTCTTCATATACTGATTACGAAGTTCATTGCGCGTGTCGCGAAGCCGGGTAGTTAATCCAACCTTATAGGTATGGGGATTTTCAAATCGCTTGTATTCAACCGGAAGTTGCGCGATCCGTTTCCGGGAGTAGGAGGCAATCGCCTCCAGCGAGGTAGATTCGAGCGTTATGCGGCCCCCGCTCATGACTGGCTGAAGCAATGCTTCACGGCGGTAGGCTGCGATATTCATACTCTTGTCGGGTTCGTGCGGGTGATGCATCATCGACAATTCCGTTTCGTCGCTCAGCGCAACCGCGTCGGCGCCGGCGAATTCACCCTTGTCTGTGAGCATTCGATAAACCTGCTTGCGATCGGGCAAGGTCAGCTTCTTGAGGTTGTCAGATAATTTGATCCGCGGTTTACCGTTGGCATAGGCCAGCTTGTAGACCCCATCGAGTGCCGCATCGGGCGGCGCAGTCACCAGGCTGGTGCCGACGCCAAAGGCATCAATTGGCGCACCCTGATCGATGAGGCTCTTGATGACGTATTCATCAAGTTGGTTCGATGCTGTGATGGTGACGTAATGCATGCCTGCGTCGTCGAGCATCTGACGCGCTTGTCGTGCAAGGTAGGCGAGATCACCGCTATCGAGTCGAATGCCTAGTAGGCGTTGTGAACGCTTCTCCATTTCACGGGCTACAGTGATCGCATTTGGAATGCCTGACCGCAGGGTGTCGTAGGTGTCGACCAGAAGTACGCATTGGTCTCCTCTCTTCTCAGCGAAGTCTCTGAATGCGGCGAGTTCGGTATCAAAACCCTGGATAAAGGAATGAGCCATTGTTCCAACGGCTTTCAGGCCAAAGGCCTGTGCTGCCACGACATTGCTTGTGGAGTCGAACCCTCCGATGACCGCAGCGCGGCTGGCATGATAGCCGCCGAGTCCCTGCGCGCGCCGGAGTCCGAAGTCGCTGAGAATGCGGTCGCCAGCCACATACCGCATCCGCGCGGCTTTGGTGGCAATCAGGGACTGAAAGTTCAGCAGGTTGAGAATCAGGGTTTCGATAATCTGTGCCTGCAGCATAGGAGCTTCGACCCGCAGCACGGGTTCGTTGGGAAAAACCACATCTCCCTCCCGCGCTGAATAGATCGATCCGGTGAATTGGAACTCTTTCAGGGTGGCAAGGTATTCGGGATGCAGGCCGAGGCTGGCGAGATACTCAATGTCATCGGACGTAAATCGAATGTCGCGTAAGATTTCCAGGACGTCCGCGAGTCCGGCGAAAACCACATATCCTCCTCCAAATGGCAGCTTGCGAAAAAAATAGTCGAATACTGCTTCGTTCTTATAGGTTCCATTAAGGAAGTAGACCTGGCCCATCGTAAGCTGGTAGAGGTCGGTGTAGGTGCCGCTGATGGGAAAACGCTGTGACATGCCGCAACCGGATTAACAATAAAATCCCGTTCCCGGTTTGCGCACAAAGGTAGAAAAGTAATGGTTGATCGGAGAGGTTAATGCTGTCCTTGTAGCTCGTCTATTGCAGCAACGTCCAACGATTCTTTTGGAGGCCGGCTGTGCCAGTACGTGGCAAGAGAGGACCCTGTTATATTCATTAAAGGCCCGAAGATCGCCGGTGCCAGTCCTACCGTAGCCACTCGTCCCATTTGCAGTGCCAGGCCCGAAGCAAGTCCTCCGTTCTGCAATCCGACTTCGATGGCAATCGTCCTGCACGTTTTTTCATCCATTTTGAGCGCTTTGCAGCCGAAGTACCCAAGGATATATCCGGCAAAATTGTGAATCAGGCACGATAACACCAGCAGGGGTCCGACGGCCAACAAGCTGTCGCGACCGGCGGCGGTGATCACGGTGATAATCAACGCGATTCCGATCATAGAAAGTAGAGGCATTGATCGGTCCAGCCAGGGAAATTTTCCTCCCAGGAAGCGATTGTAAATCAGTCCAGCGCAAATAGGAATGATGACGATCTTAATAATATCCCACATCATTTCGAGGAAGGCAACTTCAACAAATTCGCCGGCAAGCATCTTCATCAGGAAGGGAGTCATAATTGGCGCAACGACCGTTGCCACGGCGGTCAGCGTGATGGATAGCGCGACGTTGGCGTTGGCGATGTAGGACATCACATTGGACGCTAATCCACTGGGAACACAACCGATGAGAATTACGCCTGCCGCGATCTCCGGGGGAAAGTTGAGCGTGTGCGCCAGGGTGAATCCTACTAGTGGCATAATCGTGAATTGTGCAATGAGGCCGACAACCACGGCCTTTGGTGTTCGAATGACGCCTTCAAAATCCTTCAGACCCATCGTGGAACCAACGCCAAACATGATTATTTGAAGTAGTGGCACGATTAGTTTCTTGAACGAAAAGTCGCCGATACCTGAAAACCATTCGGGATAAAACAAAGAGCATGTAACCGCTGTCAGTATCCAGAAACTGTAAGCAAATCCCCTGAGGGTGGGAAGTCCACGCAGAGCAACAGCCATGATTGACATGCCTCCGATCAGCAGGATGCTGGAGAAGAGGGTTTTGCCGCTGGACAACATTATGAAGCCGCCAGTGAGAGCGAGGGTCGCGACAAGTGAAAAGATCCGGGGCAGATTCCTGGTGATCATTCAGTCTGGTGGAGTTAGGTCAGGTTTTGAGACTCGTGAAATAGAACAAAATAGACATAGGCATGTACTAGCCGCGATATGGGCTTTACCATCATTCCAATTGGTAAATGTTTTTCAGATCGGATTCGAAGAGGGTATAGGGGTCGTTGAAGAACTTGATGAAATCGGGTGCGCTGGGATGTCCGGGAAAAGGAGCGTAGTAATGGGTTGGGCTGCTTGTATCATTTCGCCAAACTAAGACGTATGCAAGTTCCAGCGCGGGGTCGCTTTTCATTACAGCGAGCAGTGTTTTCGTCCACCACGTCGGGTTTGGAATCGACTCCAGCCCGGTCTCAGTGAATGCTGCGAGTTTACCTGTCCTGCGTGCATAGTCGGAGATGATCCGGAGTTTTTTTGAAGCGACATCGAGTGCATATCGGTCACGACCCATGTCGCCATAGTTATCCATGCCCACCATATCGACCCACTCATCGCCGGGGTAGCGCTCCAGGAATTGTTCTTCGGTGGTGAATTTATTGTCGGGGGAGAACGCGTAGAGAAAGTTGTGGACATCGAGGGAGTCGCGCAGGTAGGACACCGTGAATCGCCACAACGAGATAAATTCTTCGCGGGAGCAGTGTGTTTTTCCCCACCAGAACCAACCTCCGTCGAACTCGTGAAAAGGCCTGAAGATTAGCGGCACAACCTTGCCATCAGCGCCGCGCAGTGAGTTCGCCCATGCTCCAATACCACTGAGGATTTCCTTGTACTGCGCGTGGGCCTCGCCGCCGGGTATGATATATTTCACAGCCGGGAGGGAAAGAGAATCCACCCAGTAGAATCCGCCGCGTGAGACAGGATTGCTGAAATGCCAGGCGACGGTGGTGACGCCGCCGCGGTTGTAGGTGTCGACTACAGTTTTTCTTAGCTCATCTTTGGCTCTGGCGATCGCTTCCGCCGGGCGTCCCGTGAAGCCAATGAGATCTACGCCGATCACTGCCGGATGTGAACCGGTGACGGACTTAACATCCGACCGGTCTTTGTCACCCGACCAACCGTGACCATATTCTGTCGCGTGCTGGTGCCCGAAAAGGGTATGATTTTCTGAAAGTTTTTTCAGGTTCTGAAATAATGCGCGGGTCTCGGCGGTGGCATCAGGATCAACAAGCCCGGTGCTTTGACCTTCGGAATTAATGGTGCCGGCGACGAGCGCTGTTGTGAGCAATAAAAGGTTCACGTGTTTCATGGAGTTAGAAGGTTACCGCAATACTGTTGGGTGATTCATTTCCCGCCAGGTCTACTGCCCGGACTGTAAAAGACCCGCTCTTCTTACCTTCGGGTAGCTGAATAACGGTAAGTGGCGTATAAGCAATTCTTTGATCATTAAGGTAGATGTTGTATCCAATGACGCCGCGGTCGTCAGTCGCCCCTTGCCACTCGACGCTGCTCCCTGTTTTTTTCAGGCCTGCCGGCGTTCCTGGGGCCCGGCGGTCAGGATCCAACCGCTGCAGGCAGTTGGTGAGGGATCGAAACTGATGGTATGCTGCCTTCCAGATGTGTCCCTTGAGACTAGAACGGTGTTGGGGCTCCTTGTCAAGTCCGCCCGCGTACCAGTCGCCATACTCGTGATCGATCAGGTATTCATTGATGTAGGCCCACTGCATCTTGAATTTTTCCAAGTAGTTCATCGGGTCGTTGGGATACAGGTCGGCCATCAACAGCAGCGTGTTTAGAGTTTCAGCTTGTGCCCACCAGTTCTTGGTGTCACGGATAATGCTGATTCCTTCCGCGTTGTTGAAGTAGTATCCTTCGTCATAGATACCCCCGATATTGTCCCAGCCGTTTTGCAACGTATGATCGACCATCCGCTTTGCCGCCTTCAGGGTTTTTTCGTCGTGACTAATACCCATGACATGTGACGCCTCGATCAAAAGGTAAGCGGTCTCGATATCGTGGCCGAAGGAGACGTGGTCAATATACCTGTGTTTCATGATAACCTCTTCGGAAGAATCCCGGTAGGTAATAGGTTTCCAGTCGGTCGTTAAGAAAAGTGTGAGGTAACCTTTCGGAGTGGTTATCGTGTCTCGAATGAGGGCAAGCATTTCGGCGAGGCGCTCTTTGACGAGTGGGTCGGGCCAGACGGTATAGAGTTCCGTAAGGGCTTCCAGCATGTGGATGGAGGTATTCTGGTCCTTGTAGGCACGAGCAGACGTGCTGGGTTCATCGCTGCGGCGGACTTCAGGTGTTCCGTCACGATGCATATGCTGGAAATATCCTTTTTGAACGGGGTCGTGACTGTGATTCTCAAGCCAATAGAAAAGTTTCTTCGCAAGATTCAGCGCGCTCGTGTCACCGAATGCCTGGTAATAAGCGGAGAGCGCGTAGAGTCCAAAAGAATTTCCATAGGCTTCCTTCTCGGCGAAGTTGCTTTCTTTTGGATTCCCTTTTTGGTCGACCAGTGTATAAAATCCCCCGTAGGTTTTATCCCACATGACGTCGTGAAGGAAACGAAATCCGCGTTCAGCGCTGGTGCGATAATGGCTGATGTCCGGAAAAAGCAGTGACGCCTTGGCATTGGTCCACACGTGACGGGCTTGTGTCACGATCATTTTATCCTGTTCACTCGCGGGCTTGAAATCATAGGTAAACGAGCTCAAGAATCCGCCGTATTCCCGGTCAACAGACCTGGGATACCACGGGTCGAGCAATTCAGCCTTGAGGGACCGTCGCATGTCAACTGCAATTTGCGCCCGCTCATCAACCTGCGCCGGCACCGACGTCGCTGCAGCGAGTACAAAAAGAAAGGTGAATGAAAATCTGCTCATAGCATCTCAACTCCACAGCCGGTCCCACGACCGGTCAACATCCCATTCTTTTGTCGGTCCGAAATAGTTTGCATTCTCGGGATCCAGGTGTTTTTTCACTACTTCTTCATTGAGCTCTACTCCAAGGCCCGGCGATTCGGGTACGATCGCGAAGCCTTTCTCTACCATCGGTTTTTCTGTTCTTATCAGGCTGGTCCAATAGTCGACATCCACCGAGTGGTGCTCGAGAGCCACAAAGTTTTGCGTGGCGGCCGCGCAGTGGACGTTTGCCATGAACGATATGGGCGTCCCGGCGAAGTGCATAGCCATTGCGACGCCGTGTTCTTCGGCATAATCGCCGATCTTTTTCGTTTCCAGCAGGCCACCCGCTGTTGCGAGGTCGGGGTGAACGACGTCCACGGCATGGGCATCGATAAGTTTGATAAAGTCCTCTTTGAGATAAATGTCTTCGCCGGTCGCTATCGGTGTCTCCAGTTTGTCGGAAATCATCCGCAATTGGTCGGTGAATTTCCACGGGATCATATCCTCGAGCCAGGCGAGTCGATATTTTTCAACGGCCTTACCCAGGCGGATAGCGTTGTTGTGGTCGAAATGACCGTAGTGATCTGACGCCAGAGGGATATCGTAACCAATCTTATCGCGGACGAGTGCGACTCGATGGGCGAGTATTTCCAAGCCCTTGTCGGTCAACTGGATCTGGGTCATGTGATGTTCGGTCGACCCGTAAGTCATCGGCTCGTTAGACCACTGGCGTCCGATATCCCAAAAGTTGCTGTTGGATGCGGTGTCTTTGATGTTTTTCAACAATTCAATTCCGAAATCCATTTTCATGAACGTGAAACCCTGGTCGACGAGTCGCCGCTGAACATGCGCCATGAAGTCCGCTTCATCGCGCCCTTCTGGCGTGTCGGCATAGAGCCGGACTCGATCGCGGTATTTTCCGCCGAGAAGCTGGTAGGCGGGGACGTTATATGCTTTCCCGGCAAGATCCCACAACGCCATTTCCACCGCACATACGCCGCCGCCCTGCCGTCCGTGAAAGCCGAACTGCTTGATGCGCTTGAAGATCATTTCCACGCTACAAGGGTTCATCCCCAGAATGCGACTCTTTAAGAAGAGAGCATAACGCCATGAAGCGCCATCGCGCACTTCACCCAGTCCATAGATGCCCTGATTGGTATCGATGCGGATCACTGGACAGCGAGCATGTCCGTTCATCACCACCGCATATCGCATGTCGGTAATTTTTAGATCGGACGGGCCTGAATTGCGGTTGACTTTGGAGGTGGAATGGGCAAATGTATCCTCAATGGAGCTGAACATAAATCCGCCAAGCATGAGTCCACCGGCGCCGGCTTTGCGGAAGAACTCACGGCGCGGATTTTCAGGTTTGTGTTGCTGCGGTTGAGCCTGGGCATCGCGCAATCCGAATTTTTCCAGGAGTTTTTGTGCGGGTGTTTTCATCGGCGGATAGTTTTTTTGATTTTACCAGGTTCTATTCTTCATGTATGCGTCCAGTTCCTGCCGTGTCATCGGCAATTTTTCCGGGTTCTGATCAAGCCAGGTGAGGAAGTCCTTTTTTATTTCATCGGTCCACTGCTGGTCGATCTGTCCCGGAGTATATTTTCCCTCCCGCAGGCGTTGGTGACCGAACTGATCGCGGAGCGCAATGAATTCCGCGTTCAACACCAATTCTTCTACCAGGTGT
>CAZLWX010000090.1:0-16323 GCA_964563295.1 uncultured Roseivirgaceae bacterium
GGCAACTTTTGGGAGGTACTTCCTCCGTGTGCGTGTGGTGACTTTGCTCATGGGAGTATTGTTAAGCTTGATAGTTTGATTACAGGACTGGAGAGGCGAACGCCACCGAACCATTGATAGATGATGAATGAGGTAGGACCTTTCCATTCGACATTGAGCGCCCGATTATCATCCATGCTTCGAATGACCTCTGAGGCGATGCCGGACCATTCGAACGTGAATGACCCAGCGAGAATACCTCGGCCACCGTTACCCGATATCCTGAATTTGGTTCCTGACTTGAGATCACTTCGCTTCATTGGTATGTAAGGTTTCGGTCGTTTGTTCTATTACACCGGTGCGATGTGGTGAGCATTTCACCGGCGTTGTGGTTCGGTGATGCGTTATAATTGCTTAGCGAGTTTGGCTTGTCTCCTGATGAGCTCAGCCTTACGCTCCTTGTTGGCGAGTGCAGCGTGAATGAGCCAGTCCAGGACCACCTGGTTCTGCACTTGTTCGTGAAGAACTTTGTATATCATCGATCTGGAGAAGCCGGTTGCCTTGCTGCCCTGCTTCTGGTAATCATCAGGGAGGTGCTTTACGAGTTTGGCCCGGAGTTCTTTGTCTATTATCATTGCGTTACTAAGTGATTACTGACACTGCAATGATCTTTAGAAAAACTAAACTCTGCAACGGATTTCTAAAGAAATTTAATTTATCTAAACAATATGGGCGTAAATGACCGAATTAGGCAGGTTTTGGCACAGGAGAAGATCACCGACAAGACCCTTGCGGACTGGCTGAACATGTCGGCAGGGAGGGTGAGCCAGAAATTCAAAGACGGGAAATGGGACCGTTTAGGTGAGCTAAACATCATAGCGGAGAAGACGGGGTATTCCCTGGAGTGGCTGTACAGTGGGAACGGTCCGGAGAAGGGGAATGCTGTGGCTGAGTCAGAACAGACCTACCGCGCCATCGACTCAGGAGGTGTGTATAAGAAAATCGTGGAAGGGAACACTGAGTACGTGTTGATTCCCCGATCGGTGCTGAATGAAAAATACAGGCTGGTATCGGTCGAAAAAATCGAGAAGGAGAAAGAGGATTCCGAGAAGGACAAGCGGACTATTGACCGCCTCCTGGATCAGAACGAGAAGCTGCACGATGGTTTGATGAAATTACTGGAGTCCCAAAGCGCGCGCCCGCAGAAAACTAAGTAGAACCCTGCAGGTCCTAACGCGACTGATGTGGATAGGATCTGCGCCGGCATGGAGCTGGACTCTTTCGATCTCGATACCGTTCTCCAGGACAGGAATAATTTCAGTGGCGTCGAGATCTTTCAACTCAGTGAGGATGTCGGAGAAAGTAAGGTGCTGGTGGTTGGAGTTGTGGGGTCTTCTCATTGCCGTCAAAAGGGTTTTCGGTTTTTGCAACTTAATAATATCACAGACAACGGTTGCGGTGGTGTAAGATTAAAGGATCGATGTCCTAAAAATCCCGACCAAGTTTGCGCCGACGTAGTTGTTGGCTGTAGGTCAATACTATATGGAATTTATGACAACGAGTGGCACTGTTGAATGTATGTTTTGCTTCAAAACTGCTGCCAGAATGATGGAGAGGGTGCATGTAAGTCATTGGGGGTCAGTGGTATTTGGTAAGAGGTTTGGAGTTCTATCGGGACTACCGAGGCGCTATAGCGCAATTGCAAACCCGCTTTGTGATGTGCATTGCGGGTTATTTTAACCGGGGTTGCTTCAAAATGGCGTATAACAATTAATTCGAACCGCAATGGGATTTCACTGCAAGATTATCCTATCCAGTTACACCAGGGAAGACAAGGAGAAGCGCGTGTACCTTCAAGCGATCATCGATCGAAAGCGAGCGATCGTCCCGCTCGGATTCTACCTGCAACCAGACGGCTTCGATCCGCGGAGACAACGGATGAAACCGTGGCATCCAAATGCAAAGAATTACGACACTGAATTTCAGATAGCGATCGCGAAGGCAAACAACATCGCGTCTCAATATCGGATTGAGGGAAAGTCCTTAACGCCAAAACAGTTCCGGGAGGAATTCACGAATCCCGCGGACCATGCAGATCTAATCAAGTTTATCAAGAAGGAGCTCGAGCTCAAAAAGCCGAAGATTGCATTCAATACCTATAAGCAACATAATACCGTGATCAATAAGCTAACGGCATTCCGGAAGGCAATCCCATTCGGAACAATCAATATTGATCTGATGACGCAATTCCACAATGAGTTACTTAAAACACTTCAACCACCGAGCGTCAACAAGATTCTCAAGATCGTCAAGCAATGGCTGGTCGAGGCCAGGCTAAAAGGACACGTCTTCAAGGATCCATTTGTCGCCATTAAGATCAAGCACTTTCGAAGCAACCGTCTGGCTCTCTCTGAAGCCGAGCTCCAGCGATTTGAAAACTACTACGATAAGACGTCCTGCCCACGGCACCATAAGAAATTGCTGCGGTACTTTCTGTTCAGCTGCTATACCGGGATCCGGATATCGGATATCAAGGTGATCTCCTGGTCACAGCTGCACGACGACGTGTTAATCTTCACACCACAGAAGACCCGCTTCAAAAGCGAAACGATCACCGTCCCTGTGACCAAGAAGGCGAGGCGGTTCCTGCCTCAGTTTAGTAGCAAGTCTAGGAAGATCTTCGACACATTCGCCGACCAGGTGAGCAACCGATACCTCAAGAAAATCGCCGAGGCGCTTGAAATAAAGAAAAAGATCACATACCACACCAGCCGGCATACGTTCGGCAGCATCTTCGCGAATCCTGGAGGGAATGAGCGCGGAGACGTCGTTGCACTACAGCGGATCATGGGACATGGTGATATCAAGACTACAATGGGCTACGTTCATGCGAGCACCAAAGCCCTGGTGGACGCCGCAAAGAAGCGTTTTGATGGACCCGAAATTCCGGAGACAAAGCCCGCATAGATCTGAATGCCAGATTCTTTGTATCGTGATTCTGAAAAATTTCAAACTGCACGCCGCTCGAGAGTCCCGACCGCCTTACGAAAATTGGCGACCGCACAATCGAATTTTTTGGGAAATATGAAATCGCAGATCAGCGATCGAGAGATGTAGAGTGAGCGTCAACCTGGTCACGGTTCTCCATTGACTTGAAACCGTGATAGATTCGGTAGTCGAAGGCGTCGGTGTAGTGGGTAGCGTGCTCGGGTTTGATATCAGTGTTCTGCTCGCTCGATTTGTCCTTCTTGTGATCTTTCATTTGTGCGCTCTCGAGGGCAATGCGCAGGTCAGTGCAGTTGTTTGCGTTGATTCTGATCCTCGGTAGCCTGGGGTCTTCCTCCTTCAACATGCGGTTAACAAATCGATATCGCTCCAGGTGCTCCACGTCACCAGTCTTCTTCATGATCACGCGCCAGTTCTTTGCTCGCAGCCGATCGGCAAACTGTTCGAAGTATGTCTTCTTACTGTTGGCCATCGTCGCCTTGCCTGACTTATCACCCCATTGATACACGATCTTGTTCCTATGCATCCGGTAGTACTCAGCGAACTGATCCGCCAGGTCGTCCTGGTCATTGGGATCATCACCTCCATTGAAGGTGTGCATGCTGTTGATTACCCTGACCTCCTTCGGATGCTGCTGGTCTATCGTGATACAATTGAACTTACCCCAATCGTGAGAGATGTGCAGCGGTAGATCAGGGTTGTAGTCGTCAGGCCCCTCATCGTAGCTGGCATCCCTGGTGAAGTTGAGCCCTCCGATCGGGATCAGGATAATCTTATCATTCGCCCTAGGGATGTAAAAGTGTTTCGCTCCTAACGCAGGGTAGAACGTGTTTCCGAAATCCGTCACCTTCTGGTTCAGGACCATGATCTTGTACGATATCGGATTCATTCCCGCTTTCCATTGCAGTAAGGTCTCCCTGCCCAGCACATGCACATTCATCCACGAGCTGCCCATCTGCACCTTGGCATTAGGCTCCCAGCCTATAAAGGCGTACATCTTTGGTTGCTGCAGAGCTTTATTTCGAAAGTCAAGTAACCATTCGCCGAGGCCTTTGTACGGCATCGAGCTGGTGAATGTTTGCTGTAAGTGAATAGGGCAGTTCCGGAAGCTCGGGTGAGTTGGCCGCAGCGTCGGGATCACGAAGTTGGAGTAATCATCCCAGCTGATCATGTAGGCCTCGTCGGTGTCTGCATCGTCGTATGACCCTCCTGATATCAACGCAGGCCGGTCGAACGACCCGAACACGATCGTTCGGCCATTCCAGAACGTAACGACGTTCTCATAACGGTGAGGTTTGTGATACGGCCGCTCGAAATGTTTCGGAGGCGCCTTACCCACAACATAATGTATTCCCTCGCTGTATCCACAGTGCTGTTCCCACGCCGCTTTCATTGGAATTAGCGTCTTGGTATAGATCATCTGGTAAGTCGGAGAATTGAATAACCCAACGCTCTTCGGCATCATCGCGACCTTGCGAGCTTGCTTGATGCCGTTGGTAAAACTTTTCGACACACCGCGGCCACCAATAAACACATTGTATGCCGCGGTCTTCATCAGGTGGAGCTGAGAGACGGGATTGAGATATCGCTGTATCTTCTCAGCTCGCTGTTTCATCGATCACACTGAATTCGGCATCCTGGGCAATTTCATCACGAAGTTTAACAGCGTCGACTTCAAGCTGTTCCGGAGACGCAACAATGACGACCTGGTGCGGTTTCAATTTCTTCAGCAGATCGGCCAGGTTGCTATCCGTAGTGTCGTTCTTAAGACCATTGATCTCGGCGTACAGGTTCATGTACTTCATGTGCATATCGAGATCGCCCTTCTTCCAGGCTTTGTCTGCACCCATCAGGTAGGCGTGCTCGGCGAGCGCACGTTTGGCCTGCCGGAGATCTCCGGAGGGGTCAGAGAATATCATCGATGCTTTGCTGACATCATCGAAGGCAACCGACAGCGATACATTGAATAACTTTGCAATCAAATCAGCTGTCTGCTTGGTGGTACGGTGCCGGCATCTCAACAGCCATGCCTTCTCCCAGCGCTCCCGGATAGCATGCTCTTCCCTGGTCAGCTCGATCCTGGTCTTGCTGTTGTGATAGTATTTGTAGATGCGATCGAGAGTCGTATCGGTCGTCTTCTTCGCTTCCCTGGGGAGCTTATCGTAGTTACTCTTCACCAGAGCGCTGTGCTCTTGATTCATACTGCAGTTTTTTAACCTTCAATTTCAGTTCCAGACGTTCGGCTTCATCCAGTGCGAGCTTCTGTTTCCAGAGGGCCACGCGCGATGGGTTCTTTGGTATCTTCCCAGAAAGCTTCTGGTTGGTCTTATAGATGCGATCGTCGAGGCGCCTGATCTGGTGGAGGAGCGCGGAGATCTCCGGGCTATCCAGACTCAATGCCCTGACTTTGGGCTTTGCCTCAGGGAGTTTGCCATGTGCCTCCACGTACCTGATCTTGTCCCACACTTCAGTAGCCTGTCGGGTCAGGTCCTGGATCTTCTCGTAATGCTCGGCGATCTCCGGCATGGGCAGGTCTCCGGCCATAAACGACATGGCTGTGGCCGGGCTTTCATTCATGAGCTTCTCAGTGATTTCGGCCACCAGGTAAGACGTGCGTGTACTGAGTTTGCCTCGTTCAGTTTTCAGGCTCGAGATCTCTGCCCACAGCTCGGCAAGCAGTACCTGTTTGTCGCTGTTGACGCGTATTTCCTGTCGAATCTCCGCATGGACCTCAGAATCGACTTGCCTGGCTCGTGAGGGTCCGATCTCTACAACAGGCAGCGGCTCTACTTCCACCTTGCGCTGTGCCTCACGCTTCAGAACTTCATCAACAGATCTTATTTCCATAAAACAAAAATGGCGACACACAGGTCGCCATCCTTAGGACGGGGTTTCCAGAGTCATTTATGCCGATGCTGGCAATGCCGTTTCTAAGATAAATACTGCGAGATTATCAACTGCTTTACGATAGTCATCCGGCCGCATTGCTACCGGCTTTCCATTTCGCCAGTCAATCAGTTTGTGCTCCTTGAATATCTTCATGATCACGAGCTCGGGATTGTCATTCAAAAATTTCTTAAATGACTCTGCTTCACGGTCGGTCAACCGACCTTTCCTAAAGGCTTCAACATGCTTTTTTGCATCGACGCGGATAGTGTTTAATGCAACCTTCATTGCTGTGAACTCATGCTCAAAGAAGGATGATTTTTCAGCAAGTACATCTCTGACTTTAACGTGTGCAACCCCACTGCGATTTGCGAACGCAACAAGATTGAGCTTCTCTGATCTGAGTATCGACAATAACTTATCCTGTACCCTACTCTTGATCTTGTCTGACTTTTTGTAGTCGTCTTTGAAGTAGCGATCTGGGATATTACCACGCGTCTTCCACACCGCGATCGTAGACTCAGCGAGACTGAACTTCTTGGCGATGGCAGCTGCTTTTTCTTCAGTGAACTTCATAAAAATGGTGTGAATATGTGTATAAATGTAAAGGGTGGATTCGACAATTTCAAATCCACCCCTATGAGATTTTAATCGATTGTTGGAGCAGCAAAGTCATAGAAATTACCTCTCCTACCGACCACAATCCGATGCCATCCAGGTGCAATGACGTCAGGATGGGTGCCTGGCATGTGCTTTAAATGAATGTTATATGCATAAATGCAATTTTCGCTTGTTACTATTCTTTCTGTTTCAAGCCAATGTCCAGCCGACCCGTCTTGTGGTTGAATAAGTATCTGTGTTGCTCCAACCTCTGTTCCACGGGGCTTCCGAGCTGGAATAGCTGCAACATCTCCATGGCGTTTCACCTTCGCGTAGTCTGCCTGAAAAATCCAATCTTGACACGCTTTTACGACGTCCTTGTTGGAGTCAATCGCAGCGTGCACAGTCTTGCTCTGAACTGGGTGTGCAAAAACTGTTTTATCTTCATTCCGTCCAATCAGGAAGTATGACTTTCGAACATCTGGCCAGTAATTCTTCCTGCGCTTCACGTACTGACGCACCTGGATAACAATGAGTCTGACCTTGCTGTGTATATCCCTACCGATGCCGTAGAGATCCCAGTTCAACGCACTGCCACGTCCCTTTTTGTCGAAGTCTGCGCCAAAATTCCAATTCCCGTGCTCATCGATCTTACGAGAATTCGTTGCTAGTTGTACGAGGTTGCTTACTTCTGCCTGCAACCTTGCACTCAGGCTACTAATTACGATTGCCTTGTAGGCATCTCTTTTAACTGTGTGTTTCGTTTCCATATTTATGAGATTTAGTTAGAAAAAATTAACCTGGGGGCACCAACGTTCCCTTTCATGTATATATACGTAAAATCATCATTTCAGGTCTATATTTATGCGATTAATTTTGGATATATTTTCATCTCTATTATTATGCGATTACTTCCGATTTTAAAAGGGATCCTTTAAGCCATATCACAGCGAGGCTCAATCCACGATCGTTGCCCTAATAGGCTCTATTGAAGCCGATTTTTTGAAGGGTGAAAATAAAAACCGCGAAATTGGCCTTTTTTTAAGGGTGTGATCGAAAAAGCCCTCCTAAAAGGGCTTGTTTTTGAGCGCACAGTTCGTAAAGCAGGCCTGTGATTGATTTGTAAAGGCACAGGAGTTCGGCCCGCTGCAGAGGGCTGAGGTCACTTGTGTCGTTGCTGTTCATTGCAGCGATGAGGAGAATTGGTTTGTAAAGACAAGGCCGGATGTGTCAACATCAATCATCTTCACGATGAGATTAGTTCGGGCCCTTACGGGTTCCCCGCATCCGGCTTTGCCTTTGATTAAACAGGAGTCCAAATTGAAATTGATAATTGATGTTGACATTGCAAGTATCGCCATTTTTTCGCAAGTTGTCAAGCATGCGACCGCTATTGACCCTCTATCTGCTTGGCCTAGCGCATTTAGCTCATTCTCAGGTTTACTATAGGCCGGAAACGAGATTAAATTTTTATCAAGCTATGCGACACTCCTTAACAATCGTTCTGATCATCCTGTCGATCACCACTCACGCGCAGATCATCAACCTCTTCTCTAATGGCACCATGCGTCAACACGAGGTCCGTGGGCTAACTAAGACCTCTCTGATCACTGAGAAGGGCGCTGTCCACAATGACAATATTGACTCCCTTCAAGTTATAAAGAGCGGGCCCTACGCTGACGAGCTCCGGGAGCGGTATAACGTAGTCTCCTGGAGCATGGATATCCCAGGAATTAAGCCACCTATTGTCATCGACCAACAGGGTGAATCAATCGAGATTGATTTCGCAGCCTTCGAAAAGCAACGGAATGCCGGAAAGTTTGTGCAGCTCCTAGGTATAGTGGTGCTGGGTTATGTGACCTTCGTCGATATCGCCAACGGCGAACGCGTAAAGGACGGTAAGTTAGATCAAGTCAAGGGGGTACCAAGGGTATTGCCTTTGCTTGGATTCGGCACGATGGGAGCCGGCATACTCATCGACATGGATGCATCAAAGAATCTGTATAAGCGCAGACGCTAAATGTCTGCATCATCACGAATCGTGTTCATCACCCTGAGACCTTCTTCTGTGTCTGACAGTACGTTGATCACCCTGATTCTGTCAATTCTCCGGTCCTGAGCCGCCAGCAATTCATCAAGCCAGGCCGGGCGTTCATCGAAGATGCTCGCTGCATCGGTGGATGGCGAAATACGATTTGTGGTCGTAGGTGGTGAACTGAATGGATCTACCGGACCCCCGGTAGCGAAGCTCCGGCCGCCGCCGGCAACATTTATAGCTGAAGCAAGCCTTCTCAGCCGCGCATTGCGATAAACGCCCCGCGTCATAATAATCTCGTCTCCTTCGGCAATAATAGGTATGCCGCCTTCACCATGAGATGGTCCTCTCAAGACTCCGTCCTTTGGAACACCTCCTTTCTCATATTGCGCCGCTTCAATTTCCTTGACGTTATCCTGGTATCTGACAAGAGCTGCTGCCGACAGTCCAGCGCCTACTATCAATCCAAACAGGCCAAATTCGCTCATTGCATGCTTCCAAATGCCGGATAGCTCAGCCGCGAGATTGATTCTAAGCCTTAGCTTTTCAATTCGCCGGATCCGCTCGGCGTTGACTTTCCGTTGAGCCTCGATCTCGGCATTCAGCTTTCGATATTCATCACTCTCTTCACCAAAGTCCTCTTTGACTTGCTCCAATCTGCGTTTTGATGCCTCGGTCTCCCGATCGATAGACGCAACCCTGGCATCAGTTACGGTATTAATCAGGCCGAGAGAGATCTCTCCAAGCTGCCTGCGCATTTCAATCTCTCTTTCAATGAATTCCTGGTCGCGGAGAAATTGCTCCTCCTTGGCCTGCTCATCGAGCTCTGCCCGTCGCTCGGCATATTTCTGGTCGATAGCCTCGAGTTCCTTTTGCTGAATCTCTCTTAACAGTCTTGTTTGCTCCAGGATTTGTGCCTCGGATCCCTGAAGGTGGATGATCTTCTCGGTGGTTTGCTGATCCAGCTTTTCGATCTCGCGCTGATGCAGGTCGTCGATCTCCAGGAGGCGCTTTTCGTTGGCCAGCAGTCTAAGGTTGTCATTAGCGGCCTGAGCTTCTTCAAGCTCTTTACGTTCGCGCGCAATTTGTTCTTGCTCACGCTTCTTGCGCTCGGCAGCGTATTTCTCTTCTTCAGCACTCCGCTTTTGTAGAAGTTGAGAGCGTCGGTTTTCAATCTTCTCCTGCAGGGCGATACTTTCCTTATCCAGGTTGATCACCGCCACCCGGGCCTTGGTGAGTTTATCCTTTGCCTCACCATCCTCATTTCCAAGCTTTTGTATTTCGTCCAGCTGCTGGCCGGCCAGTATCAGCTCCTGGTTTGCAAGATCAACCCTCTGTTTAAAGTTGGCTTTCTCCTTCTCCGCAGCTTGGTCAAGCAGCGAGAGGCGTTCTTCATAACTTAAGGCCACATTTTGGCTTTGCAGCAACAGACGCTGCACATCGCGATCAGCATTGGCATTAGCAACATCAAGCTCTCTTTTAGAATCCTCAAGTTCACGGAATTTTTGTGAAAGATATTCCGCTACGGCTGCAGCCGCGCTCATGTTACCAATCAGATTATTCCACTTGCCTGAATCAAAACTGATCACTGCATCCATGAACACATCCCAGGCGGCGCCGGCTCCACTAACCTTGTCTTCCAAATAGTCCGCCCCCGCTGCTGTTTTGCTAAACCATTGATACACTGCCGCCAGTGCAACGATCAGGGCTCCAATGCCAGTTGAGATAATAGCGGTACGGAGCAATCCAAATTGAGTAATTAGTCCACCCACGCCACCACGCATCAACCCGATCTTTCCGGCAAGATTCTGGAACTGGCCACCGAACGGTAGTAATGATACCCAGCTCTGATTGAGCAAGTCGCTGGCCTTCTGGGTACCCTTCAACTCATTTGTGAGATTGGTCTGAATCTCCTTCAGCTCCTTAAACTTAGAGCTGGCCTTCACAAATTCATTAGACCCGATCTCGGCCTTCTTCATAGCCGTGGCCGCTGCGTTCACCTGCTTGGTTATCTCCTGCAGTGTTCGGCCGGCCTGCTCTCCGTTTGCCAGTGTAAGTCTTAATTCAGCCATGGGATTTAAGTATTTACTTGGGTAGCTTTCTCCAGATCCTGCTCTATCACTCTGTCATAGGCCGCTAACACGTCTTTGTTCATCTCCTTAAGCAAGCCGCTCAAACTCTTCCTTCGCCAAGACTTTCGTTTCCAGGTATCGTGTTTGCGCTTATCCCAACCAACAGCCCATGCCAGCTGGCGGGCCTCCTGGCGGTTGGATTTCTTCGTCTCTGCCCATTCCAGGAGCTTCTTCATCTGAGGCAGCCTGGTCCATTGCAGCTTGCGCTTGTCAAGGAAGAGCACATAGTCATCAAACGTCACTACGATCACTGGTGCCTTTTCGACAGTACCGTCGATCACGTCCACAATCACACTGGCAGCACCGGCACCGGTGTTCCTGATCTTTGCATCTGTCAACACAGACACGATCGACCTGTGGATCAGATCCTTGTAGCGGTGAGCAATCTCATTGAGCTTGATGACGGTGTTCTCGCTGTACATTTTCGCATTATTACGACATCGTCAAAAGTTCAGTTTGAGTAACGGTGCACTCCTCGTGCTTAATCTGCACGGAAATGGATTTTACCATCATCTTCTTACCGCCAAATACTCTGATCTTCTTCCAGTCAAAGTTGATCAGCATCCGGAAGGGGAAGTTCACAACCATTTGCACCAGCCTCCTGTTGCGACGAAAGTGAAGCCAGTACTTCCACCGCGACTCGTATAGCGCGCTTAGCTCCATGGATGGTGTGGGCGTGTCAATGTGCGCCCATGGGTGATCAAATGGAGCAGTTGTTACAATCCCACGATAGTGGAATAGCCTGGTTTTAAATTTCTCACCGAACCTATGCTCCTTCCTGACCAGCTCGCGGCCAATGTTATTGAAGAAATGGAATTGCATCTGGTGCAACCGCCCACAGTCTACTGAGATGTCCACCTCTGGAGTTCCTACAGTGATCATTTCTTTCACAGATGTTTTATCATCGTCATCCTGAGAAACGATCATGTTGAATCCTGTGATCCGTTGATCTATGATTTTCTGTACCGGTGAAGAAAACCCAGTTATGTCTTCCTGATCAGAACCAAGAGCCACATTCTCACGGTAATACAGCGATACCTTCTTTCCGGTAGCATCAGGCAAAATGCCGATATTGTACCGGCTCTGAATATTGCTTAGAAACTCAACTACCTTTACATCAGGCACCAGGTCGCTCATATTGAACTCTCGCTTCCAAAACACGAACTTATTCCGGCCAATAAAGTACTGGGCATCATCCAGTGCGAATGTATTGTCGATGAGCAGGGCGGGCGTAACAGAATCAGTATAGAAGTCTCCATCCCAGGTGAATCCGAAATGGTCTGCTATTTTGTCCAGCACCCATTTCAGTAGAGCTACCGGGACGATCGAATTCCGATTGATCACAGTAAAGGTCTCAACTCCTGCCGTGATGTTTGCTTCGTTGGGTTCATTCCGGAAGAACGTCGTATCTGAACTCTGATGATTTACTGACTCTGAAATAACAACTTCATCATCGTCACCGAACTTGAGACCATTTAACATCATCGGTATCCGGAAGTCGTCTGCCGGATAGTCGCCTGTCATGTAATCATCGAAGAATGTGTCGAAGTCGGCGTAGTAAGGGTCCATATCGAACGCCTCACAGGCGTAATTCGAAAACTCGTCATTTGGAACGACATGGAGTGGCAGCAGTGGATCGATAGCGTCCTGGAAGGTCGGCGTACCACCGACGGTGTTATATTGCACGAGCTTTATCTCGAGAAAGTTCACGGAGGTGCCATCGATGTAACCGAGCGGACTCATTCCGGAATTGTGTCGAACGCAATAGGGCACCCACCGGCCGGTATCCAGGTGGTCTGATGCGGCCAGGTTAATCGCGGTCTCAACGCCTGATGCTGTTCCGCCATAATCGACTCCGTTCACCTTGATGTTATAATTTCCGGAGGCTCGCTGAATAAAAATCCGTTTAAGAACAGGATTGTTCGATATCGTCCTTACCTCGCTGACAATATCTCTTAGGTTGGCCGTCTTAATCTCCGGGCTGATCTGTGAGAGGCCGAATACAAAGTTACTCTGGATGGTGTTTCCATTTGCCTCATACGATTTGAGCGTGCCTTGCTTCATCATGACTCCATCAAAGAAGAGTTTTGCCTTGCGGATAGCAAACTGCTGATTGCTTTCGAGTACGTCCGGGTTGTTAAGCTTCTGTGCATTTGAAGGACTAGCATCGCCACCAGGCAGCTGGAAGGGAAGTGTATATGATCCTGGACTGATCCTGTCATCATCGCTGATAAATGGATTTTCAAGCGTGAGACTCAAAGCCACCTCCGGAGGAACGTCCAGGTAATCACCATTTTCGAGCTGGATCGCGATCATACTTCGTCAGGCGTGTAGTTTACATCTATGTAGGCCTCCCTGGCGGTGATCCTTGCAAACCGCTCGTAGTTACGGTCCTCAGCTGAGAGGAAACTGTCGGACAGAATCACCATTGGAATGCGGTATGAGGCATTTGTTACATTGAAAAACCGCCTGGTGCCTACGAGCTCGCGCATGTAATCGTTCCATTTCGCCGCCAGAGAGCCGGATAGGTACCCTGTTCCCAGACTGAATTGTCTGAAGCGCTCAACATGATTCACCTCGAGTTCACCTTCTGTTGCCTGGTAATCGTGCGATAAGTGCTTCATGACTACATTCCTGGTGTATACCTCTTCAGTAGAAGATTGCCCAATGAAGCGGTGTACCTCGTGCGCTCCGAGTGAATTTTCAAACATAAAGAACCGCGTGAGGGGGTGACGAACGGGGACTATCTTAAAGGTCCGTACCTCGCTGATCACGTTGTCGGTCTGATCAAGCAAGCTCACGTCATACTTAATCAAAGTCTTCTCTGCATCTATCGCCATTACGGTAGTGTTGGCTGGCCCACACGGGATCCGGTAGAGCTGGCCATACTGCACACCTGTCTTGGTAATAGCAGTGACGGTCTGATCAGTCGAGTCCGAGAAGTACGCTTTCAAGCGTAGCTTAATTGCAGTCGTGAGCGGAGAATAAATCCAGAAGTTTAGATAATCCTCCTGCGCCTTGTCAACTTGCTTCACGATTGGGGCCCATGTCAGGAACTTCTTCTTTGACTGCAGATACGTCGTGAGGTATTTGATGGTTGGGAAATGGAACTTACTCACTCCACCCATCAACACCAGGAAGGGATTGCTGGCTGTCAACGCTCCCGGATCTGAGGCTGGCAATGTAGTCGGCTCGAATTCATCACCCTGCAGATGGCCAATGTAGTTTCGATAGAATTTGATCCTGTCCGTCAATCTTACGATGTCGGATGAAAGATCATGGGGGATGGCCTGCAGGGAGTCCCTGAGAGCAGGACTGAGCAGGAATGTTGCTTTCCCCTCGCTATCAGGAGGGAGCTCTTGCTTAAGTTTGCTCACGAATATACCAGACCCGGTGACTTCTTCAACTCTAGTCTCACAGAATAGCCTGTAGTTTGTCAAGGCTTCATGTCCACTTATCGCCAATGCTTCAAACGGAATTGGGTTGCGACTGAAGTAGGCCTTATCAAACACCTGCACGCCGGCAAGTATCGTGGCTGGTTTACTCAATTTATCCCCGGCGTCGTTCTTCACAGTCACATTGTAGTCTCCTGGTGAAAGGCCGGAGAAAATGTTGGATGACTGGTATCCATCCGGATCATCGATCGAGAATGTGAATGGACCTCCGGTACCTGTCACGGTAACTGTAATTATTCCATCATTCGCTCCGAGAACAGTCTCATCGGTTACAGCAAGGCTAAAGTCGAAGTCGATGTCTTCAGCATTAACAGCGAATGGGTGAGTATCAATACATTCGGGGCTCTCAACCTCACGAACGCTGATCTCATACACACCGCTGTCGAGCCCTGTAAACTGGTTGGACGACTGCCAATTGATGCCGTCCTTTGAATACTCGAGGTCACCTTCGCCGCCGGTTGTAGCTATTGAAATGCTTCCATCATTGGCTGAAGGCGATGACTCATTAACCACCTCTGTATTATCAACGTCGATCGCAAGGGTACAGCTCGGCGGGTCCTCTTCGTCGATGTACTCGTAGATTTCGAATTGATCAAGATATATAAAGCCATGTGGGAATGCGAGTGTGGTCGGCTCGCCGGAGAGCTGAACCGCAAAAGTGAAATGGCCACCGTCAAATGGCGGGATCGCTGTAACCTCAAAATACACTTCAACGTCAACCCATGTGTCGGTTGCTTCACTTATGGTCTTGTTAACCTGCTCAACAAGTGTAGTGGTTGGTTGCGGATTGGGGATGGAAATTACCCGGGCTGAATCAGCAATCGGCTGCGACGATGGCACGTAAGCCTTTACTTTGGCAACATACTTTTTACCAACAGTGGCGAGGAACCTGGCGACGGCAAGACCAACAATGGTATAGGGTGGACTGGAATGATCCGTATTAAGGCACTGACAACTGTATAGACCTTGCGTCTTGAAATTTGAAGACCTGAAGAAGCTGACGTTTGATGCGTCAGCAAAACCCCATGTGCTTCGGTCAGCCTCGAATTGCCCGGAGTCGCCGCGTTGGTTTAGATTGCTTCCTATAATTACCCGTCCCATACTACTCCCATTTAGCCGCGTTGTACGCCAGCTTTGTATTGTCTACAAACTCTATCGACATCTCCCAGCCAATGTATTTTGTGCTGCCGATTGTCTCTTCCACTGGCCTGGTCACGATCGAGGCCATGTTAAGGGCTACCATCTCCCAGTTGCTGCCCACAAGGGATCCCCGCTTGTCGACATCCATCTTAGCGATGATATCCTCGATCACGCTTTCGCAGAATTCGAAGTCGGCGTCCTCGTCGGCAAAGAGCTCGCTATCGCGAACCTTGAAGTAGCCGACCCGGGCCGTCTTGAGCTTCTGCTTGTTGTCATTGTGCACGGCCGTGTAGCGCACCTGGTCGTAGGGCTGCACCCACAGAAAGCTGTCGGTGATGTTTGACCGGTTATCGTTCTTAACCACGTCAAGGCTGCCGAACTTAAAGCCACCGATGCTCACATGACTGGCAGCGATGGCAGTAAAGTATGCCTTCAGACTAGCGAGATCGGTGAGCTTTAGGTTTGGCATTGTCTTTCTGTTCCTGTAACAATATCTCCAGGTGATCAAGTACCGAGTACATGTTGGCCCGGCCGGTCTCCTGGAATGATCCGAATACGTGCGTACGCGCCGCCTGGTGCTTAATCCTGTACCATGCCGGGCCGGAGGGTTTTGGTTTTGAAGACTCGCCAGAGCTCGCGGGCAGCAGGTTCTTGCAGCGCTTCATGATGTGCTCCCGTACCTGAGCGAATGTGTAATACACCAGGCTCAGTTGCCAGTCCTTGAAAGCCTTCGCTTCCCTGGCCACGCGGGCACGGAGCTCTACGGTCTCCGGATCGAAATACTCCTCGCCGGAGAGCAGATACAGCGTCACGATCAGCCGGTATAGGAATCGTTCCTTACCGTGATCGTCTTTGGCTGCAGCCAGGAAGCTAGTGAACTCGTTGTCAGCGTAGATAAACTGATCGAAGCTCGAGCGTGCCATCTTATCGTCTGGCCGCACCAGGGCGAGGGCTTTATTGTCCAGGTGCGGGAAGTGGTACCATGGCTCAGCCAGGAACCGGAGGTCGTGAAAGCAGTCTACGGCTTGAGCCACGGTAATTTTGCTCGCCAGCAGCTTGTTGCGCCTCAGCTGGCGAAGGATCTGCAGCA
>CAZLWX010000091.1:0-15534 GCA_964563295.1 uncultured Roseivirgaceae bacterium
GGAGTGAGGCTTTGCGAGAGGTCCATGGTCCACAGCAGAGTCGAGTTTCGAGGAGCGTCATTGCTGCGAGGAAATGGTTGGTGAGAAAAGTCCATGGTCGATAGTCTATGGTCCATGGCAGAGTCATGTTGCGAGGAGCGTGATTACTGCGAGTAAATGGGTTGTGGGAATGTCCACGGTCCACGGTCGACAGTCCACGGCAGAGTCGAGTATAGCCAACGATCACGAGTACGCCGGCATCTGGTCCAGCAGTCTGGTTGTTCCTTCCCTCCAATCCGTTGAGACACACAAATGAGTGAAGCCGTTGGTAACCGTGATGTAGGCGGCGCGGTGCGAGGTATTGTAGGTGGCTACCTGTTCAACAACCTTTTGCGACAGCTTGAAATCCGGCGCCTTGCATTCCACGATCATCCAGGGTTTTCCTTCGCGGTCGAACACCACGATATCGCTGCGTTTCTGAAGTTGGTTGTAGGTGAGTCCCGTCTCCACCCGGATCAATGACCTGGGATATTTCAGCGTGCCTGTCATATAATGTAGGAAGTGTTGCCGTACCCATTCCTCTGGCGTGAGCACTACATACTTTTTCCGTATCACATCAAAAATCCATACTTTTCCTTCCGCTTTCTTTAAGTTGTATTCAAAAGGGGGAAGATTCAGATCGACCATAGCCCTAAACTATGAAAAAGAAAGGCATCCGGTCGTGCACGCAGGATTGAATTATCATGAAGACAAAAAAGGAGATCGTCACTAACTGGCTGCCCCGCTACACCGGGCAGGCGCTCGAACAGTTCGGCGAATATATTCTGCTCACCAACTTTGACAACTACGTCAAGATGTTCGCGGAATGGCACAACGTTCCAGTCAATGGGCTTGATCGTCCGATGCGCAGTGCTACCGCCGGCGGCATCACGATTATCAATTTCGGGATGGGCAGCCCCAATGCCGCCACCGTCGTCGACTGCCTCAGCGCGATATCGCCCAAAGGCGCGTTATTCCTCGGCAAATGCGGCGGACTGAAAAAGAAAAACAGCCTGGGCGATTTGATCCTTCCGATTGCCGCGATTCGCGGCGAGGGAACATCGAACGATTATTTTCCGCCGGAAGTGCCGGCGCTTCCGGCGTTCGCTCTTCAGAAAGCAATTTCGACAACGATCCGCGATTACGGCCAGGACTATTGGACAGGCACCGTCTACACGACGAACCGGAGAGTGTGGGAGTGGGACGACGAATTCAAGGAATACTTGCGAAAGATCCGAGCGCAAGCAATCGATATGGAGACCGCGACCATCTTTTCAACGGCTTTTCACAACAAGATACCGGCGGGGGCGCTACTGCTCGTTTCAGATCAGCCGATGGTCCCCGAGGGAGTAAAGACTGAAAAAAGCGACATCTCGGTAACATCGCTGTTCGTGGAGCGCCACCTCAAAATCGGAATCGATTCCTTAAAACAGCTTATCAATAACGGCATGACCGTTAAGCATCTGCGGTATTGACTTCCAGAACATCAGAGGGCTTACTACTGTTGTTCTCGTTCCGTTGTATGGTTACTGTCAGCAGGAAGATCATTCCGATCACGAAATAGAAGCCAAGCGCCAGCGCGCTGTACCTCATATTGCCGGTAAGCTGGTTGATAAATCCATACGAGAACGTGCCAAACACGATGGAAAGGTTATAGGTCACATCATAGAAGCTGAAATAGGAGGCGTGGTCTTCGGTGCTCTCGGGGATGAGTTTTGAGTACGTCGCGCGGGAAAGAGACTGGATACCGCCCATGACGAGTCCCACAACAGCGGCGAGCACGAAAAATTCAACTACGGTCGTAATAAAGTACGATGCCAGGCATACAGTGATCCAAATTGCAATCATCGTCATCAGCGAAAAACGGTTGCCCCTGAACTTAGACAGCCTCGAGAATATTCCAGCGCCAACGGCGGCAACGAGTTGAATGACTACCAGGATCTGGATTAGGGCGTCGGTTTCCAAAAACAGAACGTCGGTGCCAAACAAGGTTGCGAGGTACATGACCGTTTGGACTCCCATATTGTAAAAAAAGAAAGCAGCGAGAAACCGCTTGAGGTTGCCCTGTGACTTAAGGCTGCGCCACACGTGCGCAATCTCCTCATAGCCTTTGGCCCAGATTCGGCCAGCCGGTTTCTTGTTGAACGGGTTGTCAGGCAGGTAGCGGAAAGGGATCGCCGAAAAACCGATCCACCAAATACCGACGATCACAAAACAGACTCTGGTGGCAAAAGCCTTATCCGGAAAGCCAAAGCTCTCGTAATTCAAGATCAGCACCAGGCAGATCGCCATCAGGATGACACTGCCGTAATACCCCATTGAGTATCCGCGGGCACTGGTTTGATCATATCTGTCCTGGGTGACGATCTCCGGAAGGAATGCATCGTAGAACACAAGACTGCCCGAATAACCGATACTGGCAAGCACCGAACAGAGGAGACCCCACTCGAGTAATGCAACGCTGTCGAAGAAGAACATGCCCACGCAGGCGAGGCTTCCAAGCCAAACAAAGAATTTCATAAAGCCCTTCTTGTTGCCGGTGTAGTCGGCAGCACCCGATAGAAGCGGCAGCATCATCGCCACAACAAGGAATGAGAATGAAAGACAATAAGAATAGAGTGTCGAGTTCTGAATGCTGAAACCGAGGAAGGTGATCATGTCGCCGCCGTCCGGGCCAACAGCAATTCCCTTATAATAGATTGGGAAAATGACCGTAGTGATGACCAGCGAATAGACCGAGTTCGCCCAGTCATACATATACCAGCTTCGAACTGTTTTCGGGTTATTTAACGCCGCGATACTCATACATTGAAAATGTCCCTAAATAACGTGTTTTAGAATTAGAAATGGAAGGAGCCGTAAGAAGGGCTTGACTCAACGTTTGAGGACCAGGTATCCGGACACCCGTGAACCGCCTTTGCCCAGGTCGATACTGTAGAAGTAAGTGCCTGAAGGCAGCTCAGAACCTCGGTTCGATGTTCCGTCGAACCGCACGTTTGCATTATCGTAGCCGTCTGCCTCGTAAATCTTGTCTCCCCAACGGTTCACCACGTAAATGTGGTTGTTTGGATACGCTGTGATGTTTTCAATTTCAAGGAAATCATGTTTACCATCGCCGTTGGGAGACAGGGCATTGAAAACGCTTATCGGTGGATCACTCACCAAGTCGACCTCTATGTTGATTTGATTGGTCGCACATTCACCTCCAAGATCGCAGGCCTGAATCACGACCCAGTCGGTGCCGTTGAACGTGACGCCCGTGTAATCAATAATCAGGTTGTAAGACGCGTCAATTGTCGCGACGGCGCCACTGATGGGTTGTTCGAGGATCGTCAGACTCGCCGGGTCGAGGTTGTTGTTCGGATCCGAAATGATCGACAGCAGATTGATGGTGACCATCTCACCGGTGCTGACGCTCACTGGCGCGGGCGTTATCACGGGAGCATCGTTGACGATGTCAATCGAGAAGTTGCTAGTCGCGCAACGGTTACACTGATTGCACAGCTGGAAGACAACGACGTCAGCTCCCACAGTTCCATCCTCTGGCGTGTAATTGATGGTGCCGTCGCTTAAAATTGTTGCTGTACCTTTGGTTGGTTGTGTGATGATGGTCGTCTCAAGCACATCCCCTGGGTTAATCGTTGCAACGGCTTGCACATTGCGATTGATAGTCTCGCCCAGCGATACTGAGGCGCTCACGGGTGCAGCTGCAATTGGCTGATTGCTGACGATCACTACCTGGTCGCTATCCACGCAACCGCCCGCTGTCACCGTCACAGTCCACTCCAATGTATTTGAGTAAGAGGTAATGTCCGTGAATGCCGCAGAGGGATTTGTGGGATCTGCAATGTTTCCTGAGCCGGTAATGATCGTCCATGCGCCGGTTTCGCCAGCGTTGAGAGATGAGGCGTTCAGTGTCGTATTGTCGTCGCAAATGCTTTGGTCGGTGCCAGCATCTGCCACGGGTGGTGGTGCGACGATCACGTTAGCCGTTACCGTGTCAATGCATCCGTTCCGGTTGAGAATGAGCATGGCTGTAAAGCTACCCGCCGCCGGGTAGTCGAACGCCGTGCTCCCGATGGCCGTATCATCAATCGTTCCATCGCTTTCGAAGTCCCAGCTATACAATGCTCCGGAAGCATTAGTGGATTGGTCGGTGAATGTTGTTGTGCCGCCCTCGCATACGACATCGGTCGAGAATGCTGGCACTGGCATAGTACAGATCGAGAAATCCGCGGTAAAGGAGTCGCTCCAGGTTTCGTCATCACGGCCAACTCTTACACCGAGAGTATGCGTCCCTTCCGGCAGCGACGACGTGGGAATGGTGACGGTGATGTCGATCTCGTCGTCAGTGGTGACTGGGACGTCCGTCGCGCTTCCGACGCCGGGGTCGGTGTCCAGGTAGTACTCAACCTTGGTAATTAACCCGAGAGCATCGACGTAGAACGGACGCGATTCCTTCAAGCTCCAGTTTCCATCGTTGTCGCGTGCGCGAATGTTCAATGTGTGAAAGCCTTCCGTCAACGACGAGGTCGGGATAAATGCATCGAGATCAATGTCCGCCGCAGCGGTGATAGTAAGGTCTGTGCCATTGCCAACGCCGGGATCGCTGTCAAAGAAATACTCCATCTCGGTAATGGTCGCCTGGGTTACAACACCCGCGGATGTAACGAAGAATGGCCGGGATTCCGGCACGCTCCAGGCACCGTCGGTATCGCGGGCACGAACGTGGAGAACATGGAAGCCCGGCGCGAGGCTTCCTGTCGGGATATTTTCAACGATGTCAAGCGTGGTTCCGGATGTAATTGCAATCTGTGTACCCGCGCCAGGGCCCGGGTCAGCGTCGATATAGTATTCCAGTTGGGAAATGGTTCCATCGGTCGTCACCGCAGGCCCTGAGACAAAGAAAGGCCGTGACTCGCGTATCGACCAGGCGCCATCGCTATCGAGCGCGCGAAAATGAACGACATGAAATCCCTCGGTGAGCGCGCTTGTTGGAATATTTTCGGTGATATCTATGGATGTTGCCGGAGTGATGGGCACGTCGACTCCATTTGCAAATCCGGGATCGGTATCCAGGAAATACTCCATCTCGACCACATTTGCGTCACTGATTGTTGCCGGAATGGACACGAAAAACGGACGGGATTCACGAATGGACCAGTTGCCATCGCTATCGCGCGCGCGGACATGCAATACGTGAAAGCCTTCCGAAAGGCCTCCCGTAGGGATATTTTCAATCAGATCCTGTGTTGTCGACGGCGTGATGGCTACCGCTGTGCCGCCGCCGGGGCCAGGATCGCTGTCAAGAAAATACTCAACATCGGTGATGTCTGCGTCGGTTGTGACGGAGGACGGCGCCACAAAGAATGGCCTGGTCTCCTGAATGCTCCAATCACCGCTCTGGTCCTGGGCGCGGACGACAAGTACATGCATACCAGGGGACAAGCTCGCCGTGGGAACATTCACATTGATATCCAATGTTGCCGCGGCAGTAATGGTGATAGCCGTACCGTTGCCCACACCCGGGTCGGCATCGACGTAATATTCCATGGCAGTTATATCCTGAGGCTGGGCGAAGAGCACGCCGTGAGCCGCAAGGGCCAGGAACAAGATTAGGAGTTGTTTTCTCACAATCCGTTGTCAGCGATTAGCCGACACCCGAATAACTAGTTCCCTTTGGCTTTGATGTTAACTTCGAGATCATTGCCCTGGGTTACCACCGCTGGCATGTTAATCTCCTGGATCAGGGGGAGGAACGTGCCCTCGTAATCAAATGGTGTTGCTCCTCCGGAAGGGCCTATGTCAGTGGCGTCGGCTCCGGCACCGAGGGCGGGTGAGCCAGCGAGCAACGTAATGTCATAGCTGTACACCCAATTGGAGGTTACAAAAGGCAGATTCGTAATCAGGGGATCAGCAACTACATTGCCACCGCCGTCTGTGTTGGGACCAGTTACAAAAGTGTCGTCGCCTGAACTGAACACCAGGTTGTTTCTTAACGTATTACCCGTGCAATTAGCATTCATCGCCGGGCTCGTTCCATAGAAGATATTGTTCTGTATCGTCGCATTGTCGATATCCTGAAACACATGGCCTGAGTTATTATAGTAGAAAAGGTTATTCGTTACAGTTAATCCATCGCCCGAAATGGCTCCCGAAGAACAGCAATTTCCCTGGATAATGTTGTTGGTAATGATGACACCTGAGGTCGTAAACAACTCAAATGCCTGCGGATTGAACGTACTGTTCGAGGAATTGATGATACAATTCCGGACGATCAAATTACCAATGGAGTTGCCGCTGCCAAAAGGTCCTCGAACCACCTCAAGCTGGCAATTGTCGATCAAAATGTTGGACAACACGATCGAAGTTCCGACGCTAAGCATTAACAAATCCCCGAAATGAAGGCCCGAGATACGGGTTCCGGAACTTCCGGATTCGTTGATAGTAATGTTGTCCACTAACGATTTTTGCCCAATCTGTTTTTGCGAATTCAGCCCGATACCGAGGACAGTCAACTTCTTGTCGGTGATCGTGATGCCACCGTAGTTGACAGAGCTCGGCACCACGTGAATAATGTCGCCGCTCACCGCAGCAGCGATCGCATCCTGCAGGGCTGTTCCTCCAGTATAAACGTTGGTCCCAGGCGTCGCCCCAGGGTTATTGTTGGCGATGCGTATCGTCTGCGCGCATGCATTCTGAAGCGCTGCCAACAAGCCAATCAATACCAGCGCAGCGATAAAGATCACGTTGAACTGAATTCTTTTCATATCCTTTGGTATTTAGAAATAGCGAAGGTAAGCCTCCTGGTCGCTGAACAGCGAAAGATCAATACCCACCACGACCTCATGGCTGATAAACCGCGTCTCAATGTTACGGGTCGTCGGTACTTCAACTGCATATCCCAAACGCACGGTCTGATTGACGATCAGCTGGAAGAGCGCTCCCTGCGTCGTCAGGTTGCGCGTATACGCGCCAAACCAGAATTTATGGTTCCACAGCACGTTCGCACCAACGTCATAAGAAAGGGGTGCGCCTGGAACATAGCGAAGGAACGCTACCGGCTTCAGCTTCATGAACGGTGTGATGTCGGTGATAAACGACGCCGATGCATAGTAGTGCCTGTTGTAAAGAACGTTATCGGTGATGCCATCCTCGAATTTGACGTTCATCAGCCGTGGCACCGAGAACCCGATGTAATATTTGTCGCTCATCAACGAAATACCGGCGCCAAAATTCGGTTTCATGATACTTTGCGTCACCTGTGGAAAGACCGGGTCGTCATAATACTTCAGGTTGAGGTTGTTTTGCTTGTGCTTAATGTTTACCATTCCGCCTTGCAAGCCGAAAGCAAATGTTGCAGCACCCATTTCGATGCGGTATGCACCCATTACCGCCATCTCCGTTGTCGACGTGATCCCGAGGTTGTCCTGACTGATCAGCACGCCTCCCCCAACCCGTTGTTCGACGAGGGACGTTGTAACGGTCAGAAAGTTCGAAAACGGACTCCCTTCCATTCCCATCCACTGCAGCCTGCTGTTTGCGTTGATCATGAAACTGTTGTACAGTCCCGAATACGCGGGGTTGATCATCGCGGGATTGAGGTGATACTGGGAAGCGATTGGATCCTGCTGGGCGACCGCGGCCGGCAACGTCAGCATCAGGCCCGCCAATACGGAAAGGAGCTTAATTGCTGGGCGCATGCGAACGGGGGGTTTACAATGATGACCTGCGGGCGAAGTATAATTCCTTAGAGAAGTTACCATTTTTTTTCAGATTATTATCTTTTTAACAAGAAAAATCCATTCATCCTTGATTCCCCATTACCCAGATCGACGCTGTAGTAATAGGTTCCGGAAGGCAATTCATTGGCCCCAGCCAGGTTCGACATCCCCTGAAACCGTACCTGATCATTGTCGTATCCGAACCCTTCCCAAACTTTTGCACCCCATCTGTTGATAATATATACATGGTTTCCGGGATAGGCCTGGATATTTTCCAATTCCAGGAAATCGTGTTTTCCGTCACCGTTCGGGGAAACGGCGTTGTAAACGATCACCGAAGGGGCCACCGGAATGTCAACTTGTATGAGAATAACATTGTCTGAACAATCTCCGACCAGGTCGCACGCCTTAACGGTCAACTGGTCTGTCCCGGAAAATATAACTCCGGTATAGTCGATGCTTAGCACATACGAATCATCAATGGTAGCCAGCGCGCCACTTATGGGCTGCTCAGTGATTTCAAGGGAAGAAGGGTCCAGGTTATTGTTTGCATCGTAGATTATGGAAAGCAGGTCGATCACGACCATTCCGTCTTCGGCCACAACGATGTCGGGGGGAGTAATCACCGGCGGGTTATTGATGATGTCAATTTCCAGGTTGTTGGAAGCACAGTGGCCGCACTGATTACAAACCACAAAGCCAATGACGTCCGAGCCTGTGGCACCGGGTGCAGGCGTGTACGTGATCGTCCCATTGGATTCCACGACAGCGGTACCATTCTCGGGAGCAACTTCGATGGAGGTGGTCAGCACATCGCCGCTGTTCGTATTGGCCTCATTCTGAACGTTAAAGTTCCCGCTTTCGCCAATGGTCACAGAACCCGAAGCCGGACCCACCGTAATTGGCTGGTTGCTGATAATCATCACCTGGTCGCTTTCGGAGCATCCCCCGGATGAGTTAGTGATCGTCCACTCGAGCACGGTCGTCAGCGACGTGATATTCGTCAATGTCGTCGCGGGATCGGTGGGGTTGGTGATGGTCGCCGTTCCGGAAACGACGCTCCATAATCCGGCCTCCCCCGCGGCGGGTGAATTTCCTTCAAGTGTCGTTTCATTTTCGCACAGGTCCTGATCACTCCCGGCGTTGGCGACGGGGGGTGGCGCGACAGTCACATCAGCAGTGACTGTGCCGATACATCCCGAGACGTCAATCGTGAGTGTAGCCGCGTAAGTGCCAGCGGCGGGATAAATAAACGAAGTGTTGCCGGCAATGCTGCTATCTGTTACACCATCGTCGTCAAAATCCCAACTATAACTTCCTCCCGACGCATTGGTCGAGTTGTCGGTGAAGGTTGTCACACCGCCTTCACACACGATATCTGTTGCGAAGTCAGCAACTGGGGTCTGGTTTCGCACAATAGTAATCTGGTCGCTCGTAGAACATCCACCAGCGGTGTTGGTAACAGTCCATTCCAGCGCCAGGGTCCCGACACCAATCGATGTGACTGCGGTTGCTGGATCGTTCGGGTCAGTGATGTCACCTGTACCGCTCACAATCGTCCACATCCCGGATTCACCGGCGGCGGGAGTGGTCGCAGCGAGTGTTGTCGCATCCGTGCATAACTCTTGATCTGCGCCTGCATTGGCCGTCGGCAGATCGTCAACCGTCACCGTTGATGTAAACACTTCTGTGCAGCCAAACCGGTTAATGGTCAGGGTTGCATCATAGGTGCCAGCCGCGGAATAGGTGTGCGATGTTGTGCCATTTGTCGCATCATCCTCAATTCCATCACCGTCAAAGTCCCAGCTGTACGTTCCTCCCGAAGCATTGGATGAGTTGTCGGTAAATGTTGTGGCGGCGCCGACGCAGACTACATCCGGGTTGAAATCAGGCACAGGGGGTGTGCAAATAGAAAAAGTGGTCGTGTATGTTTCGCCCCAAAAGTCGTCTTCCCGGCCGACTCGTACGCCAAGTGTGTGTTCGCCTTCCGGTAGAGAGGACGCTGGTAACGCCACGGAATAGTCGAGTTCGCTCGCGCTCGTTATCGTGAGCGGCGTTGCACTTCCGACACCCGGATCGGTATCAAAAAAGTACTCAGCTCGATCCATGTTGAGTGAGGTGTGAACATAGAACGATTGAGCCGCTGTGGTACTCCAGTCTCCCTCCTCGTCACGCGCTCGTACCACCAGGATATGAAAACCTGGCGTCAGCGATGCCGCCGGGATTGGATAGGTCACTGTTGTGGTCAATCCTGCTGTCACGGGAATCGGGATTCCGTTGCCGTAACCTGGGTCGGTGTCGAGATAGTACTCGACATAGTCAACAGCAGTGGGATCCAGTATGTCCGCAGCGCTTACAAAAAACGATTGCGTTTCGTGAGTGCTCCAGAGGTCGTTCTCGTCTTTTGCACGAACGACAATCTGATGAAACCCGGGCGTCAGATCCGCCGCGGGAATAATGAACGTGGTTTCGGGTGCCGGACCAGGCGTTATCGCGATTGGCGTGCCATTGCCGACGCCGGGATCACTGTCGAGGTAATATTCCATGGCTACAACGTTGGCGTCCTGCGCGAGCAGTTCACCGACGCAAGCCAACAAGGCAAGACAAGTGATCGATAAGACTTTTGTGATGACCGAGTGCATGAAGTTACCCGTTATCAGGTCTTAATTCCCTTTTGCCTTGATCGTGATCTGAAGATCCTGTCCGGCTGGAATAACGCCCGGAAGCACCAATTCCGTTATCATAGGAAGAAAGGATCCTTCCTCATCGAAGGGGAAAGGACCACCGGTTGGGCCGATGTCTGTTCCATCGAATGCAGCACCAATCGCTGGAGAACCCGGTTGTAAATGGAAATCCCAGTCGAAGTCCCAAACATTCGTTTGGCCAAAAGGAAAGTTTACAAACATAGGGTCGGCCTCGAGGTTATCATAAGCGGTATTGCCAAAATCATCATCGTTAGGAAACGTTGGTATGGCGCCCCACACCAGGTTATTGCGATAGACGGTGAATTCACCTCCGCCATCCGCGTTGGTCCCATAGAGAATGTTATTCTGAACGGTAGAGTAATCGATGCTAAAGGTGCTGCCGTCACCCCGGAAATAGATGAGATTGTGTTGAAGAGTCGTGCCGTGGGAAATGATTGCAGTGATCCCGCAACAGCTCCCTTTCATAATGTTATTGGTGATGAGTATGTTCTGGACATTTTCAAAGATTGTTAACACGCCTATTGGACCATTATCGAAAATACAGTTACGGACGAGCAGATTCTCAATCCTATTGTTATTCTGAGGACCCTTAATTGCGTTGAGCCGGCAATTGTCGATAGTGACATCAGAAAGAGTATGGTTCGGGGTCGTGTTTAACGAGGTTGTTGCCAACAGGAACCCGTCGGCATCAATCCCCGAGAACCTGCTGCCCGACGAAAGACTTCCATAAAGGGTTATCGTACCCACCCGCGAAGGAAAGCCCATATCCTTGGCCGGGTGAAGTCCCGCCCCATAAACAGTCAATTTCTTGTCCAGGATAGTGACATTGCCGTAACTCGTTGGACTTGGTGTCACGTAGATAATATCGCCCACTGCGGCAGCATTGATAGCATTTTGAAATGCTGACGCGCCAGTATACACATTCACGCCTGGTGTCGCGTCAACGTTGTTGTTGGCGACATAGATGGTCTGGGCGACGGCGAGGTTCCCTGCAAGACCAATTGTCGCGGCTGCAATTAGCACTGACCGGATAATCATTCTTTTCATGGTGAGGTTTTTTAAACAACAAACAATTATTTACCACGCTCGGGCACGGACACGCAAACACCGCGTCCCAGCGAGCTTATCGGCCTTGATCACTTACGTGATATCGGCATCGACATTCCGTCAAGGAAGAAACATGTTATCGAAACTGGCCCACGACGATTCTAAATGGCCAGCTTGTATAGATGAGACTAATCAGGCAAGATCTTTTCCCGGTATGATGGGCTTATTTTTATCTTATCAGCGTTTAAGCACCAAAAAACCATTTACGCGGTCCGTTCCCCGTTTTAGATCGACACTGTAGAAATAGGTGCCGGAGGGCAGTTCGCTGCCTCCGCCCACGTTGGAGAATCCTTCAAACTTGATCTGGTCGTTGTTGTAACCGACGGCCTCGAACACTTTGTCTCCCCATCGATTGACAATGAAAATATGGTTGTCAGGGTAGAACTCGATATTCTCAATTTGGAGATAGTCATGCTTTCCATCGCCATTCGGCGATACCGCGTTGAACACATAGATCGGTGGATCGCCCTGAATATCGACTTCGATTAAGATAACACTCGTCGCGCATTCACCGGCGAAATCGCAAGCCTCAATAGCAAGGAAATCTGTTCCCGAAAAGACAACTCCAGCGTAATCGACTATCAGGTTGTAGGAGGCATCGATGCTGGCAACGGCACCGCTCACAGGTTGTTCCGTGATCGCCAGCGTGGAAGGGTCGAGATTATTGTTTGGGTCGGTGATCAAAGACAATAGATTAAGCGTTACGGTGGTTCCTGTAGCGATTACCGGCTCAGGCGTAATTACGGGCGGGTTATTAAGGATCTCAATCTCCAGGTTGTTGGAAGCGCAGCGGTTGCACTGATTGCAAACCTGGTATACGACAACATCACTACCAACGGTTCCGTCGTCGGGTGTGTAATTGATAGACCCGTTTGGCGCCACCAACGCTGTGCCCTTGGCTCCCTGAGTCAGTATACTTGTGGTTAGTACATCTCCGGGGTTCACGGTCGCGCTGCTTTGAACATCGACGTTCGTAGTTTCGCCCAGGGTAGCTGTCGCATCAACGGCGGCCGCCAAAATGGGCTGATTGCTGACGATTGTTACCTGGTCAGCCTGCGAACATCCGCCTGCTGAATTCGTGACGGTCCACTCCAACACGGTCGTGTATGAAGAAATGCCGGTGATGGTAGTCGACGGATCAGTTGCGTCGGTGATCGTGGCCGTACCTGACACAATTGTCCACAAACCAGATTCCCCGGTACCGGGTACACTGCCTGCCAGCGCTGCCGTGTTGACGCAGATATCCTGGTCACTGCCCGCGTCAGCCACAGGCTCCGCTTCAACATCCACGTCGACTGTGAAGACCTCACTACATCCTGCACGAGAAATTTCCAATGTAGCTGTGTACGTTCCCGCGGACGGGTAGGTAAACGTCGTGCTTCCCACGGTGGCGTCATCCTCTACTCCGTCATTGTCAAAATCCCAGCTGTACACATCACCCGCAGAAGTGTTGGTCGAGTTATCGGTGAAGGTCGTTGCCGTGCCCGCGCAAACTGTCGTGACCGAGAAAGACGGAGAGGGTACGCTGGTGCCGTTGATTATCGCCTGGTCCGAAGCCGAACATCCAGTTGCTGTGATCGTGACGGTCCACTCGACTTCCGCAGATGAGGTTATTCCCGAGAAGGTGCTGGCGGGGTCCGAGGGGTCTGTTATGGTTCCAGTGCCGGTGATAAAAGTCCACGCTCCCTCCTCCCCGGGATTCAGCGGCGCCGCGGCCAATGTGCCATCGTCACCGCAAATAGTCTGATCCGCTCCGGCATCGGCAATAGGCAGCGGATCGATGTTTACCGGAAGCGTAAATGTATCGACGCATCCGCCGCGGTCGATCGTAAGCGTGGCTGTGTATGATCCGACCGCCGGATATGTGAACGTTTGGTCACCGGAGCTTGTGGCATCAGTTGTCCCATCACTCTCAAAATCCCACGAGTACAGGTCGCCAGGCTGAAGATTTGTCGAGTTGTCTGTGAAAACCGTGGCGTTGCCCTCGCAAGATTGCGTCACGCTGAACGCTGCGTCGGCGAATGAGCAAACAGTAAACGTATGCGTCACGGTTCCGCCCCAAATGTCATCACCAGCCGCCGCGCGCGTTCCAACAGAATAAGTGCCCACCGGCAAGGACGAAGTTGGGATGATAACATCGGTATCGACATCGAGTGTAGGGGGCGCGATTGTTACTTCAGTGGCGTTGCCAGTACCAGGGTCGGTGTCAATGAAGTACTCCAACTTGGTGATCGCAAGATCAAGGTCAACATCGAAAGCCGAAAACGCAGGTAATCCCCAGAGGCCGTTGCTGTTCTGCGTCCGTATACCAAGCAAGTGTATTCCGCGTGATAATGCAGATGCATCAACGGCGGCGGAAATATCGATTACACTACCCGGCGTAATACCCGTAATCGCGGTGCCATTTCCAATGCCGGGGTCATTATCAAAGAAGTATTCGGCAGCGACAATGGACTCTGATACTGTCGGGTCATTGGGAAAGACGTAGATCGCCGTGAATGCCGTTATTCCCCAGGCAAGGGTATCGTTCTGGACACGTACTCCCAGGAAATGTAGTCCCACTGACAATGCCGAAGCATCAGCGGCAAATGTTACGTCGATGGTAGTCGACGGAGTGATCGGAATGGAGGTCGCGTTGCCAATGCCAGGATCGGTGTCGAAGAAATACTCGGCGGCGACGATAGAGGTTTGCGTCACGCCCAGGAACGGCAGGGCGACAGCCAAGATGGTGAGGAGCCACTTGCGTTTCATACTTCCTGAACCCAGGCGATTAATTGCCCTCAGCCTGAACGCGGATGGTCAGGTCGGAACCTTCGCCGATCATGGTAGGCGCCGAAATGGATCGGACGACGGGTAACGCCGAAGCCGCATCATTGAATGGAGTCAGCCCACTATAAATGCCCATGTCAACTCCGCCTATACCGGTGCCGATAGCAGGCGAGCCTGGCTTCAAATGGGCATCATTGGTAATGATGAACGTGTTCCCCAACGTATAGTTTACGAGCATCGGATCCTGGCCTTCGATGTTGTCGGTACTCACATTGTTCACGCTAGGAAAGGTGTTGTTGCTGGCGTCGAACGTTATATTATTCCGGAAAGTGTTACCCGTGAACGGGCCGATGCCATTGGGATTAACCGCGAGGAAGATATTGTTCTGGATTGTGCAGTTAACGGCGTCCGAAAAAGCGGCACCGCCCTGTCCGCTCGACGATCCGACGAAAAGGTTGTGCTCGAACATCGTATCACTGGCCTCACCAATACAGTAGGGATTGAGAGCGTGACAAAAGATGATGTTGTTGTTTATTCGAATGTTGGTGCTGCCGCCGCCGATCAGGAGCGTGCCCCCGCTGCTATTGCCATCGCCGATCACACAATTCTGAATGATCATGTTGCCCTTCGCCGAACCACCGCTGTTGTCAGCAAGACGAAGGAACTTGCAATTGTCGATCACGATGTTGCTGAATGTGCCCGACATAATGACGTCACCCACGAGCACCAGCCCGGAAATCCTTGCGTTATTGGAGTTGAGCGTCACGCCGGCCAGCTGGGAAAACGCTCCGCTAGCGTGCGACGGGTTAAAGCCAACACCGAAAATACTTATTTGCTTGCCTCCAAAAGTCACGTGATTATAGATGACTCCACTCGGGACGACATAAATAATGTCGCCGTTTGACGCCGCGGCTATCGCGGCATTAATGGAATTAGCACCAGTAAATACGTTGGTCCCGGACGCTGCTCCGGGGGTGCTATTGGCTATCCAGGTCGTTTGCGCTCCCGCAACGAGCGTTATCAGGTTAGCCAAAATCAGTAAAGCGAATGCCCTCAGGGGGCGGGGAAACGTAAAATCATTTTTCATACATGCCAGGTGGTTACATTCTAAGATAGGAAGAATTCAACCTATAAAACTCCCGGTAGTTTGAAAAAAAATCATATTTTGATCGAGCGCCAGGCCTTGATTGCGATCTCGGGCCCGACGCCGG